>NZ_JBMDII010000005.1:0-188452 GCF_057808605.1 Comamonas sp. FG99 | reverse complement strand
TCGCCCGCCGGGGCGAGACCCGGCCTCTGGCCTCAAAACAAGGCTCCACGCTTGCGCTACGCTGGGTCTCCCGAAGAGCTCATGCCGTTCACTGGCTAAGTGAACGGCATGACCCCAAGCGGGCGCTCTTCAGCCCCGGGCGGCGCAGCGCGCAAACATGTCCAGCGCCGGCTGGTAGAGCCCGGTATGCACATCGGCCATGCCCAGCACCGAATGGAAATAGTTGTCGTGCGAGATCTGCTGCCCCGCCAGAGAAGTCTGCAGGCAGCCCAGCTCGACCCCCATGCGCTGGCGCATGGCCGGCGACAGCCAGGTGATCCATGGGATGTGCTTTTGCAGATCGGGCGCCACCGAGTAAGGCAGCCCGTGCAGGTAGATATTGTTCTCGCCCAGCGACTCGCCATGGTCGGCCACGTACATCATCGCGGTGGGCTGGCGCGCATGCGCCATCGCCAGCCACTGGATCAGCGTGCCCAGCATGCGGTCGGTGGCAACGATGCTGTTGTCGTAGGCATTGAGCAGCTCCTGCCGGCTGCATGACTGCAGCGCATTGCTGGTGCATTCGGGCAGGAAGCGCTTGTCCTGCGGCGCCGAGCGCTTGTAGTAGGCCGGCCCGTGGCTGCCCATCTGGTGCAGCACCAGCACCACCCCGCGCTCGCGCTGCTCGCGCGGCAGGGCCGCGATGCGTTCGCCCAGCCCGTCCAGCAGCGCCATGTCCAGGCACTCGCCGTCTGCGCACAGCGCCGGGTCGGCCTCGCCGGCGTCGGAGGTCTTCGCGGAATGCACCCGGGCGCACACGCCCTTGCAGCCGCCCTGGTTGTCCACCCACAGCACCGCCAGCCCGGCGCGCTGCAGTATGTCGAGCAGGTTTTCGTAGTGCTTGCCGTCGTCGATCTCGGTGCGGCTGAGGTGCGAGAACATGCAGGGCAGCGACACCGCGGTACTGGTGCCGCAGGACCAGGCGTTGCGCGCCACGATCAGGTCGCTGCGCGCGGACAGCATGGGCGTCGTCGGCCGGGCATAGCCGCCGACCCCGAAATTGCCCGCCCGCCCGGTCTCGCCCACCACCAGCACCAGCAGCGGCGCCGCCGGCTGCCGCTGGTAGCTGGCGCCCAGCCGGGCATCCTCGCCGATGCGATGCAGGCTGGCATCCGCATGGTGCAGCCTGGCGGCGACGAGATCGCCCACGGCATAGAAGGTGGCCAGCGGATTCATCATATAGCGCAGCTGCTTGTAGTTGCGCATGGCGCTGGACAGCGGCTGGAACACCAGCAACCCCGCGGCCAGCGCCAAAAGCATGCCGCCCAGCACCAGGCCCGCATTGCGCACGGCCTGGCGCAGCCCGGTGGCGGATGCCAGCCGCGCGCGCCACAGCCACCAGCTGGGCGGCAGGGCCAGCACGCCGACCACCGCCGCCATGCGCCAGTGCAGCAGGTCGAGCGACTCGCGCACATTGGTCTGCAGCACATTGACCAGCATCACCGTATCGATCGCTATGCCATAGCTGAGCATGAAATAGGCGGCGAACGCCGCCACCCAGACCGACAGCAGCAGCAGCGGCTTGGTGGCGCGCCCCCAGGCCAGCAGCCCCAGGATGGCCACCATGGCGCCGGCGATCATGCAGCCCAGGCCCAGCCCGAGCTCCCAGCTCTGCGCCGCGGTCCATTGCGGCAGGCTGGCCAGCCGCTGCCACAGGGCCACGTTGGAAAATGCCGCCAGCCACAGGCTGACCATCACCACCGCATGCCAGGTGGGCATTTCCCTAGGCACTTCCCTGGACATTGCTCTGGGCATTTCCCTGAACATTTCTCGCCGCGACATCATGGGCTGAAACGTCCCTCAGCCACCACAGTCCCGGAGCAGCGCCGAGCCCTGCGGCGCATGCCACAGCCGTATATCGCCAGCGCTAAACACCGGCGCAATCGCCGCCAGCTCGGGCACGCTGCGCGCGAAGTCCCTGCCGTCCGACACCAGCCACACGCCTTGCTTGCCGCACAGCAGCCCGCGCAGCTGCGCGCGGCCGATCAAATGCTGCGCCTGCTCGGGCGTGGCAAAGCCGGCCGCGTCGGCCAGCTCCTTCTTCCAGTTGTCGCGCAGCGCCAGCCCGGGGTCGTCCCAGTTCGAGTAGATATAGGGCTCGCCCTGCACCCGCAGGTAGAAGGGCAGCTCATAGGCCAGCCCGTCGAGCATGACCAGCTTGTCCTGCGGCTGCACCGCGAACTGGCGCAGCGCCCGCAGCTGGGTTGATGGCGGCACGGCCACCGTGCCCAGCGCCAGCGCGAGCGCCGCGCACAGCAGGGCCGCGCCGCCCCCCCACGGCGCCAGCCGCCTGCGCCCGGGCTGCGGCGCCCAGCGCCACAGCGCCAGGCGCGCCAGCAGGTAGGCCAGCGGCGGCATCGCCGGCATGATGTAGCCCACCAGCTTGCTGTGGGGCAGCGAGAAAAAGCCCACCACCACCACCGCCCAGACCACCATCAGGCGGTCGATCGCGCTGAGCTGCGGCATGCGCCGCAGCCTCAGCAGCCGCCGGCTCGCCAGCAGCGCCGTCCAGGGCAGGCTCGCCAGCAGGATGCAGGCGGGGTAGAACCACAGAGGCTGCTGGTTGTTGAAGCCCTGCTGCGTGAAGCGGCGGAAATGCTGGGTCACGATGAAGTAGTCCCAGAACTGCGGATGGTGCTGCTGCATCGCCCACATCCACGGCCCGGCAACCGCCAGCGTGATCGCCCAGCCCGGGCTCCACAGCAGCAGCTGCAGCTGGCGCCAGCGCCGGCCCCAGGCGCACCACAGCACCAGGATGGCCAGCGGCAGCACGAAGCCGATCAAGCCCTTGGCGAGGAAGGTGATGCCCGCAAACGCATAGGCGCCGGCCAGCAGGCCGCGCCAGGGCAGGCCGCCGTGGTGGCGCAGCGCGGCCGCTGCGCCCAGCAGCACCGTGGCCGCCAGGCAGCCCGCGACCAGCATGTCCATGTTGGCGTACTGCGCCCCCAGGTAGAACAGCGGCAGGGTCAGCAGCACCAGCCAGCTGGCACGCGCCAGCGGCTCGGCCGCGAATAGCCGCAAAAAGGCCAGCAGCCCCAGCGCCGCCATGGCCGCGCCCAGCAGCGAGGGCAGCCGCCCCACCCATTCATGGACACCAAAGACCTTGAGCCCGGCCGCGCAGATCCAGTAGAACAGCGGCGGCTTGTGGAAGAACGGCATGCCGGCCAGCCGCGGCGTGAGCCAATCGCCGGTGCGCAGCATGTCGAGCGCCACCACCACATAGCGCCCCTCGTCGGGATGGCTCAGGGGCCGGATCCAGGCCAGCGCCATCAGCCAGGCCAGGCTGAGCAGCGCCGCCAGGGGCAGTGAAAGTGCAAACCCGCCGGCAGCGGGCGCTGCCGGGGCGCCGGCCGCCGCGCGGCGGCTGGGATGGAGAAGGCTCATGGAGATAGGCTCGCCGGCCGGGCTTCAGCGCTCGTCGTCGGGCGCGAACAGGCGCTGGCCCGCCAGCGGCGAGCTGAGTGCGGCCAGCCGGATGGTGCCGAACACGAAGGCGATGGCCGCGCCCAGGCCCATGCCGGCCAGGATGTCCAGCGGAAAGTGGATGCCGACATACACCCGGGCCCAGCTCGTGGCCAGCGCACAGGCGCAGACCCACAGCCCCAGGCGCCGCAGGTCGAGGCTGTGCAGGCAGATGAATGCCAGGGTCCACAGCACGGTGGCATGCGCGCTGGGCAGCGAGCCGCGCGCCGCATGCTCCACGTATTCGGGGCTCAGGCCGATCATGAAGGGCCGGGGGTGGTTGATATAGTCCGCCAGCGCATGGGCCGCCATGGCCGCCAGGCCGCTGACCGCCACCGCGCACAGCAGGTAGCCGAGCTTGGAGGGCATGCGCCACATGGCCCAGACCGCGCCGCCAAAGGCCAGCCATCCGCCGCCATCGGCCAGCAGGCGCGCCAATGTCAGCAGCTCAGTATTGGGGGCGTGCCCCGCGGCGATCCAGGCAAACATTTGTCGGTTGATAAAGTTCATCGGTGCGTGCTCTTCAACATCGGGCCGATTCGGCCCCCCTCACAAGGGCAGCCTGCGATACCGGCCTGCTGAAGCTCAGCGGGCCGCAGTATCCGCGAGACTGCCTTAGCGTTTACTTAATTTTTCGGCCGCCACCCATGGCGGGAAACCGCGGCCGGCCGGGCCACGGCAAAGCTACCGGGGCAGGCACTGCCGCCCGGCACAGAAATGCAACTTGCTACCCTCTCCAGCCAGAAGCCCGTTCACTGGCATCGCCTGGTGCCGGGATGCCGGCAGCCGGTACGATGCGAACTTCTTGCAACAGATTCAACGAATCTTCTCTTTTGAATTTGTCGCGAATATTAATGCGCAAAAAACATTTTCATTCAATAAATTTACATTTAGAAACCTATTGAATGCATCTTAATAGTGTTTGTGAGCACTTTCGCGCAAAGTCGTGCAGACACAGTCTCTTCATGCCGGCCACCAATGCAAAGGGCTGCATACGGATATGCAGCCCTTGCTTCGCCAGGCCCCCCTGGCCTAGCTCATTGCACGACGCCGCGCGCGCGCAGCTCGGCTATCTGCGCATCGCCAAGGCCCATGCCGCGCAGCACCGACTCGGTGTCGTCGCCCACATGCGGCGCGCTGCTGCGCACCGTGCCCGGCGTGGCCGAGAGCTTGGGCACGATGCCCGGCACCTCCAGGCTGTAGCCGTCGCGCGTGTGCTGGGTCAGCAGCATGTCGCGCGCGCGGTAGTGCGGGTCTTCGGCGATGTCGCGGGCGGTGTAGACCTTGCCGGCCGGCACGCGCGCGGCGGCCAGCCGCTCCATCACCGCCTGCACGCTGCGCGGCCGGGTCCAGTCGCCGATGGCCGCGTCGATCTCGGCGATGCGCGCCACGCGCCCGGCGTTGTCGGCCAGCGCGGGATCGCGCTCCAGGTCGGGGCGCTCTATCGCCGCCATCAGCCGCTTGAAAATGGAGTCGCCATTGCCGGCCACCAGCACCCAGCCGTCCTGGCAGGGATAGGCATTCGACGGCGCAATGCCCGGCAGCGCGCTGCCGGCGGCCTCGCGGATCGCGCCGAATGCGCTGTACTCGGGGATCAGGCTCTCCATCACGTTGAACACCGCCTCGTGCAGCGCCACGTCGATCACCTGCCCCTGGCCGCCGTTCACCTTGCGGTGGTAGAGCGCCATCATCACGCCGATCACGCCATGCAGCGCGGCCAGCGTGTCGCCGATCGAGACGCCCACGCGCACCGGCACGCGGCCGGGCTCGGCGGTCAGGTGGCGCAGCCCGCCCATGGCCTCGCCGATCACGCCAAAGCCCGGCAGGTCGCGGTACGGCCCGCTCTGGCCGTAGCCCGAGATGCGCAGCATGACCAGGCCCGGGTTGAGCGCGTGCAGCTCCTCGGGCGACATGCCCCAGCCCTCCAGCGTGCCGGGGCGGAAGTTCTCGACCAGCACGTCGGCCTCGGCGATCAGCTGGCGCGCCAGGGCCTGCGCCTCCTGCTGGCGCAGGTCCAGCGCCACCGACTTCTTGTTGCGCGACTGCACCTGCCACCACACCGAGGTACCGTTCTTGAGCAGGCGCCAGTTGCGCAGCGGATCGCCCGCGCCCGGCGCCTCGATCTTGACCACCTCGGCGCCGAATTCGCCCAGCGTCTTGCCGCAGAACGGCCCGGCGATCAACTGCCCCATCTCCACCACCTTGACCCCTTGCAAGGCCATGGGGGTGGCAGCAGCGGGAACAGCGTGAGAAGTGGCGGCTGAAGCAGCGGCGGTGGAGCGGGAATCCGGCATGGCACGACCTCGGGCGGGATGGAACAGTTGGCGAGCATGATAATCCGGCCCCATGAGCATGCCATCCACCGCCGCCAACGCGCCGCGCATCTGGGACCTTTTCTGCCAGGTGATAGACAACTTCGGCGACATCGGCGTCTGCTGGCGCCTGGCCTGCCAATTGGCGGCAAGTGGCGAGCAGGTGCGGCTGTGGGTGGACGACGCCAGCGCCCTCGCCTGGATGGCGCCCGGCGGCGCCCCGCCCCAGGTGCAGGTGCTGCGCTGGCCCGATGCGCCCGATGCCGCGACCCGGGCACTGCTCGCCGCCGCGCCGCCGCAGGTGCTGGTGGAGGCCTTTGGCTGCGAGCCGCCCGCGGCCTACCTGGAGCAGCTTGCGCAGCGCGTGCGCCTTGGCGGGCGGCGCCAGCCGGTGTGGATCAACCTCGAATACCTGTCGGCCGAAGCCTATGTGGCACGCAGCCACCGCCTGCCCTCGCTGCTGGCCAGCGGGCCGGCCGCAGGCTGGACGCGCTGGTTCTTCTACCCCGGCTTCACGCCGGACACCGGCGGCCTGCTGCGCGAGGCCGATCTGCCCGGGCGCCAGGCCGCGTTCGAGCCCGAGCGCTGGCGCCGCCAGCACGGCCTGCCCGTGGCCGCCACGCAGATCTCGCTGTTTTGCTATGAGCCGCCCGGGCTGGCCGCATGGTGGCGGTCGCTGCCGGCGGCGGCGCAGCCGCTGTCGCTCGCGGTGACTGCCGGGCGCGCCACGGCCGCGCTGCAACCGCTACTGGAACAGGAGCACATAGCGCTTGACAGCAGGGAATTTCAGATACAAAACACTTCAGAACCCTTATCCATCAATCGCTGCCAGCTACTGTTTTTACCGCTGTTGCCGCAGCCGGCCTTTGACGAACTGCTCTGGGCGAGCGAGCTGAACTGCGTGCGTGGCGAGGACTCGCTGGTGCGCGCGCTGTGGGCCGGCCAGCCGCTGCTCTGGAACATCTACCCGCAGCATGACCAAGCCCATCACGGCAAGCTCCAGGCCTTTCTCGACTGGCTGGATGCCCCGCCCAGCCTGCGCCTGGCGCATGCGCTGTGGAACGGCCTGCCATGCGGCAAGGGCGCCGCCTGGCCGGCACTGACGCCGGCGCTGCTGGCCGAGTGGCGCGCCTGCGTGCAGCAGGCGCGCGCCCGGCTGCTGGCGCAGGCCGATCTGGCCAGCCAGCTGCGGGCATTCGCTGCCAGCAAAGAAAAAGGTTAGAATTGCGGTCTTTGTGCCTTTCGCGGTTTCGGCATCGTGCCGGGCCCGCATCCAGTGAGGCGCACAACGCCGCGGAATCAGCAGTGGCGCAGCCGCCCTTTACCACGGGCCTTACCGTGGACCCGTGCCGCCCCGGCACAGCGAGCCGCCCGCAGCCAGGTTGAGCGGCTCCACCACAGGCAAATCTGCTATGAAAATCGCTCAAGAAATCCGCGCCGGCAACGTGATCATGCACGGCAAGGACCCGATGGTCGTCCTGAAGACCGAATACGCCCGCGGCGGCCGCGGCGCAGCCACCGTGCGCATGAAGCTCAAGAGCCTGATCGGCAACTTCGGCACCGAGAACGTGTTCAAGGCCGACGACAAGATCGACAACGTGATCCTCGACAAGAAGGACTGCACCTACTCGTACTTCGCCGATCCGATGTACGTGTGGATGGACGCCGAGTTCAACCAGTACGAAGTCGAAGCCGAGAACATGGGCGACGCCATCAACTACCTGGAAGACGGCATGGAAGCCGAAGTCGTGTTCTACGACGGCAAGGCCATCTCGGTCGAGCTGCCCACCACCGTGGTGCGCGAGATCACCTGGACCGAGCCCGCCGTCAAGGGCGATACCTCCGGCAAGGTGCTCAAGCCCGCCAAGATCGCCACCGGCTTCGAAGTGGCCGTGCCGCTGTTCGTGGCCCAGGAAGACAAGGTCGAAATCGACACCCGCACCGGCGAATACCGCAAGCGCGTGTAAACGCGCCCCTGCTGCGACCCTTACGCGGTACGCGATACAGCCAAGGCCCTGCGCTTCATGCGCAGGGCTTTTTTTTTGCCGCCGGGCCGCCCCAAGGCAAAAAGCGGCCCCCTCGGGGGCAGCGGCTACACGCAGTGAGCAAGCGTGGGGGTTCTTTTTTTTGCTGCATGCAAGCGCTCTACATTAATTTACCCAGATCAAATTGACATCATCAATTTAACCCAGGTAATATGACAGACATCATGAGCGACACCTCCCCCCACTACACCATCTTCCAGGGCAAGCACCAGCTGCTGCAGGGCGACCGCAGCGCGGTGCTGCAGTACCTGAGGCACCACGACATCGCCACGCAGGGCAGCAGCCTGGCGCCGCTGTGGGTGTTCGACGACCAGAGCGGCATGCGCCTGGACCTGGACTGGCGCAGCGAACTGGCGCCGGCCGCGGATACGCCGCAGTCAGCACCGCAGCCAACGCCGCAGCCCGAAGCCGCGCCAGCTGCCAAGCCGCGCTCGGTGGGCCGCCCCAAGCTCGGCGTGATCTCGCGCGAGGTGACGCTGCTGCCCCGGCACTGGGACTGGCTGGGCCGCCAGCCCGGCGGCGCATCCGGCACGCTGCGCCGCCTGATCGACGAGGCCCGCAACGCCAGCGCCGCGCAGGACGCGCTGCGCGCCGCCACCGAGGCCAGCTACCGCTTCATGAGCGAGATGGCGGGCGACCTGCCCGGCTTCGAGGAAGCCTGCCGCGCCCTGTTTGCGCGCCAGTACCAACCCTTCGTGCTGCACACGCAAAGCTGGCCCGGCGACGTGCTGGCCTACCTGCACCGGCTCAGCGCGCCGGTGTGGCAATCCGAATAACTACCCTCCATGCAATCTCCCCCTCTCCACGGCGCCCCGGCGGCCGGCGTGCAACCGCAGTGGCGCGTGTTCCTGCGCTTTCTCGGGCCGATGATCCTGGCGAACACGCTGCAATCGCTGTCGGGCACCATCAATAGCGCCTTCCTCGGCCATATGCTCGGCGTGCAGGCGCTGGCCGCGGTGGCCGCCTTCTTTCCGGTGATGTTTTTGTTCATCGCCTTCATGATCGGCCTGGGCGCCGGTGCCTCGGTGCTGATTGGCCAGGCCTGGGGCGCGCGCATGCCGGACAAGGTGCGCGCCATCGCCGGCACCAGCCTCGCGGTGGGCCTGGCCTTCGGCGCGGTGGTAGCCCTGTTCGGCGGCCTGTTCAGCGCGCCGCTGATGCACCTGCTGGGCACGCCGCCCGACATCCTGGAGACGGCCACCACCTATTCGCGCGTGGTGCTGCTGGGCATGCCGGGCCTGTTCGTGTTCCTGCTGGCCACCTCGATGCTGCGCGGCGTGGGCGACACGGTGTCGCCGATGTGGTCGCTGGTGGTCTCCACCGGCGTGGGCCTGGTGGCCACGCCCGCCCTTATCGCCGGCTGGTGGGGCCTGCCGCGCCTGGGCGTGATGAGCGCGGGCGTGTCGATGATCCTGGGCTTCACGCTGGCGCTGCTGTGGCTGGGCTGGCGCCTGCGCCGCATCGGCAGCCCGCTCGCGCCCGGCGCGGCGCTGTGGCGCGCGCTGCGCATCGACCTGGCGCTGCTCAAGGCCATCCTGCGCGTCGGCATCCCCACCGGCGTGCAGATGGTGGCCTCTTCGCTGGCGGCGCTGGTGGTGGTGTCGCTGGTCAACGGCTTCGGCTCCAATGCCACCGCGGCCTATGGCGCGGTCAACCAGATCAATGCGTTCGCGCAGTTTCCCATCATCTCGGTGGCGATCACCGCGTCCATCCTGGGCGCGCAAGCCATCGGCGCCGGCCGCGCGCAGCAGCTGGGCGCGATCGCGGCCACCGCGATCCGCATGAACCTGATCATCGGCGCCGCGCTGGCGCTGGCCGGCAGCGTGCTGGCGCGGCCGCTGCTGGGCCTGTTCATCGCCGATGCGCAGGTGGTGGATACCGCGGTGCACCTGCTGCACATCATCTTGTGGAGCGGGTTGATCTTCGGCTGCTTCGTGGCGCTGTCGGCGGTAATGCGCGCCAGCGGCGACGTGTTGGTGCCCACCGGCATCACCATCGCGGTGCTGGCGCTGCTGGAGCTGCCAATGGCCTGGCTGCTGAGCCGCCGCTTCGGGTTGACCGGCGTGTGGCTGGCGCTTCCGCTGTCCTACACCATCACGCTGGCGCTGCAGTCGCTGTACTACCACCGGGTGTGGAAGCACAAGCCGATCCGCCGGATGGTGTAAAAACGACCTCTTCACCCACCTCGCACAGCGCCCATGCCCGATCTCAAAGACTACCGCATACCAGTTTCCGGCAAATTCCAGCTCAAGGACGCCAACCCGGCGGCCACGCCATTTGCCAGCGGCGACAAGAAGGGCCAGGAGGCCGAGCTGCTGCAGCTCAACGAAGCCCTGGCCAAGCTGCAGCGCGCGCTGCAGGCAGAGGCCCGGCGCTCGGTGCTGCTGGTGCTGCAGGGCATGGACGGCAGCGGCAAGGACGGCTCGGTGCGCGGCGTGTTCGCCCGCACCGGCCCGCTCGGCATCCGCGTGGCCACCTTCAAGAGCCCGAGCAAGGAGGAGCTGGCGCACGACTACCTGTGGCGCTGCCATGCGGTAGTGCCTGCGCGCGGCGAGATCGGCGTGTGGAACCGCAGCCACTACGAGGATGTGCTGGTGCCGGTGGTCAACGGCTGGATCGATGCCGACACCACGCGGCTGCGCTACGCACAGATCAACGACTTCGAGCGCCTGCTGGCCGAAAACGGCACCGCCGTGCTCAAGTGCATGCTGCATATCAGCAAGGGCGAGCAGCGCGAGCGCCTGCAGGACCGCATCGATACCCCGGAAAAACGCTGGAAGTTCGACCTCGGCGACCTGGAGGTGCGCAAGCGCTGGAGCGACTACCAGCAGGCCTACGAGGATCTGCTGAACGCCACCTCGACCAAGCACGCGCCCTGGTACGTGGTGCCGGCAGACAACAAGCTGCACCGCAACCTCATGGTCAACCGCCTGCTGAACAAGGTGCTGCAGGAGCTGGACCCGCAGTACCCGGTGGACCAGCCCGAGCTCAAGGGCCTGAAGGTCGAATAGGTTTTTGCCTAAGAGCTGCTAGCACAACCCAGCAAATCGAAGATTTGCGGTTGAGACGAGGCGCCGGGCCGCGATCGGCAAGCCGCAGGCAGTACAGTAGTACGACAAGGCTAGGCGCCCCCGACGAAGCAACGACGTATCAAGGGCTGTGCTAGCGGCGCTAAACCGGCAGCGCCACCAGGTCATGCCCCTGGGTGCGCAGCACGCGGGCCCGGATCAGCTCGCCCACCTTGTAGGTCTTGCTGATCTTCTCGGGCGGCAGCAGGTGCACCACGCCATCGATCTCGGGCGCATCGGCGTAGCTGCGACCCAGGCCGCCCTTCTTGCCCAGCGCCACCGCCTTGTCCACCAGCACCTGCATGGTCGCGCCCACGCGGCGCTGCAGGCGCTGGGTGGAGACTTCCTCGGCCACCGCCATGAAGCGCGCGCGGCGCTCCTCGCGCAGCTCCTGCGGCAGCATGCCGGGCAGCTGGTTGGCGGCCGCGCCCTCGACATCGCTGTAGGCGAAGCAGCCGGCGCGATCGATCTGCGCCTCGCGGATGAAGTCGAGCAGGTGCGCGAACTCTTCCTCGCTCTCGCCCGGAAAGCCGGCGATGAAGGTGCTGCGGATCACCAGGTCGGGGCACAGCTCGCGCCAGCGCTGGATGCGCTCCAGGTTCTTCTCGCCGTTGGCCGGCCGCTTCATGCGCTTGAGCACATCGGGGTGGCTGTGCTGGAAGGGCACGTCCAGGTAGGGCAGCACCAGGCCCTGGGCCATCAGCGGGATCACCTCGTCCACGCTGGGGTACGGGTACACATAGTGCAGCCGCACCCAGGCGCCGTGCGCGCGGGCCAGCTCGCCCAGCTGCTGCACCAGCTCCAGCATGCGGGTCTTGACCGGCTTGCCATTCCAAAAACCGGTGCGGTACTTCAGGTCCACGCCATAGGCCGAGGTGTCCTGGCTGATCACCAGCAGCTCCTTGACGCCGCCCTCGAACAGCGCCTTGGCCTCCTTGAGCACATCGCCGATCGGGCGCGACGCCAGGTCGCCGCGCATCGACGGAATGATGCAGAAGGTGCAGCGGTGGTTGCAGCCCTCGCTGATCTTCAGGTAGGCATAGTGCTTGGGGGTGAGCTTGATCCCGGCCTCGCCGAACGCACCGGGCACCAGGTCGATGAAGGGATCGTGCGGCTTGGGCAGGTGCGTGTGCACCGCGTCCATCACCTCCTGCGTGGCATGCGGCCCGGTCACCGCCAGCACGCTGGGATGGATCTCCCTGACCAGGTTGCCGCCGTCGGATGCCGCCTTGGCGCCCAGGCAGCCGGTCACGATCACCTTGCCGTTCTCGGCCAGCGCCTCGCCGATGGTGTCCAGGCTTTCCTTGACCGCATCGTCGATGAAGCCGCAGGTGTTGACGATCACCAGGTCCGCGCCCTCGAAGGTCTTGGCGGTCTGGTAGCCCTCGGCGCTGAGCTGGGTGAGGATCAGCTCGCTGTCGGTCAGCGCCTTGGGGCATCCCAGGGAGACGAAGCCCACCTTCGGGGCTTTGGCGGCATCGGTGGGTCGTGGGAGTGTGGTGATCGTATCGCTCATAGGGGCGATATTTTCGCAGGTCGGCGCCGCGGGCGCCATGCGCAGGGCATTCCCAAGAGCAAAGGCGCACCGAGGTGCGCCTTTGCGAGCACCCGGCTCGGTATCAGGGCTTCTTGATGCCGAAGGCCCCCAGCAGCTGCTCGGTCTGCTTTTGCATCTGCTCCTGCATCTGGGTGAACATCTGCTTGGACTGCTCCTGGTAGTTGCCCGCCACGTCGCCGAATCCCGGCATGCCCATCATCTTGCGCCAGGCCTCGGGCGTCATGCCCTGCATCTGCTCGGCGAAGCGGTTCTGCATCTCGGTGAAGAGCTGCACGTTGCGCTCCAGGTACGAGCCCATGAAGCCCTGCATCGCATGGCCGTAGTAGCGGATGATGTTGGCCAGCATGGCCTCGGAGAACATCGGCGCGCCGCCCGCCTCCTCCTCCAGGATGATCTGCAGCAGGATGCTGCGCGTGAGGTCGTCGCCCGTCTTCGCATCCCGCACGGCAATGGGCGCGTTCTGCATCACCAGCGCCTTGACCTCGGCCAGCGTGATGTAGGCCGAGGTCTGCGTGTCGTACAGACGGCGGTTGGGGTATTTCTTGATGACTCGCTCGGCCGGCGCCGCAGCGCCCGTTGCTTGGTTCTCCGACACGCGGTGACTCCTGACAAGTTGAGAATGCACGACCCACGCGGCAAACGCCGCCAAGCCGCCCTCATTGTAGTAACCGGCACCCTGCCGCAGTGCAGCATTTACCCTGACTATGCATGCGCTCAAAGCAAGAGCGTCCAGGCTTGGGATCACAATGCGCCATGACCGAGCAAGAGCAGCAATTCATCGAGGGGGCCAGGGCTTGGGTGAAGGCGAACCGCACGGCGTTGAGCCGCAGCATCACGGACACCGCCCGCTACCCCCGGGAGGATGACCCCGTTTCCGTCTTCATGGCGGGCTCGCCCGGCGCAGGCAAAACCGAGACTTCGAAAGCATACATTGCACAGTTCAACGAAGAAGGCCTTGAAATCCTTCGTATCGATCCGGATGAGTACCGCGAACTGATACCCGGCTATACCGGCGACAACTCCTGGATGGTGCAACCCGCGGTCTCACTGCTGGTCGAGCGCGTGCTGGACCGGGCACTGAGCCAGAGGCAATCCTTCATTTTGGACGGGACTTTCTCGAACCTGCAAAAATCGCGTGACAACATACGCTGCAGCCTTGCAAAGGGTCGCTTCGTCCAAATACTCTATGTCTATCAGGAGCCTGCGCTTGCATGGGCTTTTGTTCTGGCCCGGGAGTCCGTCGAAGGGCGCAAGATTCCATTTGACAGATTCGCGGAACAGTTCGTCCAGGCCCAAGCCTGCGTACAGGCAGCGCTTGAGGAATTTGGCGCCGCAATCCGTGTCGAAGTGCTTGTAAAGCCCATTGACAATGGCCGCCCGGTACACCATGCTGACGTGAAAAACCTGAGAGCGGTTCTGCCAAGCGGGTACACCACGCAAGAGATTTATTCGCTATGCCAACAGGAGAAAGCATTAAACACGAAGCCAATCGCGTGCTCTCGGTATCCGAGACCCGGTTTGCGCACTTCGTGCGCGCCGCGCCCGCTGCAGAGCGTCAGCGTGTTTTCGTTCGGGCCATGAAGGCCGCAACCGAAGAACAGCGCAAGATCATTGCGCAAAGCAACAACCAGAATCCAGAATCGGAGCCCGCGCATTGAGCGCGGCCGGCAGCGCCCCGCAATAAGGCCAAAAAAGGCAAAAGAAAACCCGGCTCAAGGCCGGGTTTTCTGCCATAAATCTCCCGCTTGAGTTTATGGCCCTCATGTTTCAGAGGAGGAATTTGGTAGGCGCAATTGGACTCGAACCAACGACCCCCACCATGTCAAGGTGGTGCTCTAACCAGCTGAGCTATGCGCCTGTCGTTGAAGCTGAAATTATAGCCTGAAAAATCCGGCTTTCCCAAATATCTGCTGCAACCGCCAAAAAAGACCACCGCGCTTGCTCACTGCGTGTAGCCGCTGCCCGCCGAGGGGGCGCTTTTTGCCTTGGGGCGGCCCGGCGGCAAAAAATCTGCCGCTCAGCGCCGGCGGGCCGAGCGTACGCCCTGCACCGTGGCGACTTGCGCCAGCACCTTGGACAGGCGATCGGTGCCAGCGATCTCCACGGTGAAGGTCATCCAGGCCGTGCCCTTGACCGACTGGGTCTGCACGCCGATGACATTGGTCTTCTCGCGCGCGAAGACTTCCGAAATGTCGCGCAGCAGGCCTTGCCGGTCGGCGGCCTCCACCGCCACGTCCACCGGGTAGACCGCCAGGTCGGCGCTCTTGCTGCGCCCCTCGCCCCAGGCCACGTCAATCACTCGCTCGGGGTTGCGCGCGCTCATTTCGCGGAAATTGCTGCAGTCGCAGCGGTGCACGCTCACGCCCTTGCCGCGGGTGACGAAACCGCCGATGGCATCGGGCGGCGCGGGCTTGCAGCACTTGGCAAGCAGGGTCATCAGCGAATCGACACCCACCACCAGCACGCCGCCCTTGCCCGAACCCTCGCTGGCACGGCGCGGCTTGTTCAGCAGGTATTCGTCCTGGTCGAACTCCGGCGCCGGCGGGTGCAGGATGTTCTCGATCGTGCGCAGCGACAACTCGTCCTTGCCCACCACCTCGAACAGCGCCTCGGCGCTCTTGAAACCCAGCTCGCCGGCCAGGTCGTCGAGCTTGACCGCGGTCTTGCCTTCGCGCTGCAGCAGCTTTTCGACCAGCTCGCGGCCGCGGCTGACGTTCTCGTGCGTGATCTGCGCATTGAACCAGGCCCGCACCTTGGCCTTGGCGCGGTTGCCCACCAGGTAGCCCAGATCGGGATTGAGCCAGTCGCGCGACGGGCGCCCCTCCTTGACCGTGGCCACCTCCACCGTCTGGCCGTTTTGCAGCGGCGTGTTCAGCGGCACCATGCTGCCGTCGACCTTGGCGCCGCGGCAGCGGTGGCCCAGCTCGGTATGCACGGCATAGGCGAAATCCACCGGCGTCGCGCCCTGCGGCAGCTCGATCACCGCCGCATCGGGCGTGAGCACATAGATATGGTCGTCGAACAGGCCGCTGTCCTCGGCCTGCCCCACCAGATCGCCGCGCCAGGCCAGCAGCTGGCGCAGCACCGCGATCTTGGCGTCGTACTCGCTGTCGGCCGACACGCCGGCATAGCCCTTGGCGCCCGCCTCCTTGTAGGCCCAGTGCGCCGCCACGCCGTTCTCGGCGTTGTCGTGCATGGCCTGGGTGCGGATCTGGATCTCGATCGCCTTGCCATTGGCATCGCGCACCACCGTGTGCAGCGACTGGTAGCCGTTGGGCTTGGGCCTGGCGATGTAGTCGTCGAACTCGGACTCGATGGGCGTGAACTGCTCGTGCACCCGCGACAGCGCCGCATAGCAGTCCTTGACCGTGGGCACCACCACGCGCAGCGCGCGGATGTCGAACAGCTGCTCGAAATCCAGCGACTTGCCGCGCATCTTCTTGACGATGCTGTAGATATGCTTGGGCCGCCCGGCCACCGTGGCGCTGATGCTGTGCGCGCGCAGGTCGGATTCGAGCCGGTCGCGCAGGTTCTCCAGGTACAGCTCGCGCTCCACCCGGGTCTCGTCCAGCAGCTTGGCTATTCTTTTGTAGGTCTCAGGCTCCAGGAAGCGGAAGGACAGATCCTCCAGCTCCCACTTGATCTGCCAGATGCCCAGACGGTTGGCCAGCGGCGCGAACACCTGCAGGCTTTCGCGCGCGATGGCGGGCGACACCGGCCGCTTGCTGGCCGCGTACCAGCGCAGGGTCTGCAGGCGCGAGGTGAGCCGCAGCATCACCACCCGCAGGTCGCGCGAGAAGGCGAGCAGCATCTTGCGGATGTTCTCGGTCTGCGTGGCCGGATCGTCCACCAGGTGGCCGGTCTCCGCCTGGCGCGCCTGCTCCTGCACCTTCATCAGTGCGGTGGTCTCGACCGCCAGCGAGGCATAGCTGCCGCCAAACACCTTGGCGATGACTTCGCGGGGCTTGTTCAGGTGCACGCTGGCATGCACCAGGTAGGCGGCGGCCTGCATGGCCTCGGAGCCGCCGATGTGCCGCAGGATGGCGGCCACCGCGTCGGCGTGCTCCAGCGCGTTCTCGCCGGTGCCCAGGCTCTCGCCGGCGATCAGCGGCAGCGCGAAGGCCCGGGCGCGGGTGAGCGCGTTTTCCTGCACCGGCAGGGCGTTGGCGGTGGCGGCTACCAGCGGGGACACCGGCGCTGCGGGGAACTTGTCGGAGCCTGCTGTGGGCTGTGCTGCCGCCGAAAGACTTTTCATGTTGACGTTGTTTCTATGTCTCTGCTTCGAGGAATCCGGCAACCGCCGCGATCTGGTCCGGCGCCACGATGGTGGGCGCATGGCCTACGCCGGCGAACTCCACGACCCGGGCCCGCGGCCCGGTCTCGGCCATAGTTTGGGCCGTCTCGCGGGAAAGCAAGTCCGAATCCGCCCCGCGCAGCAGCAAGGTCCGGGCGGTGATCTGCGAATACAGCTTCCATAGCAGCTGCTCGCCCTGCGCCGCGGCCTCGGGCGTGATGGCCAGCAGCGCCTGGGCGATCGCCGGGTCGTAGTGCAGCCGAAAGCCCCCCGCCGCATCGGGCGCCAGCATCGGCCGGCTCAGCGCCAGCCACTGCTCGGCCGTGTGCGGCCCGAAACTGCGGGAGATATTCCACAGCGCATCCGCGGCCTCCTGCTCGCTGGCGAAATGCATGGCCTTGCCGACATACTGGCCGATGCGCGCCAGCGCGGACGCCCCGATCGCCGGCCCCACATCGTTGAGCACCAGGCGGCGCAGCGGCACGGGCAGCAGCGGCTGCACCGAAGGCTCGCCCGCGACGACAATGCCGATCAGCCCGCCCATGCTGGTGCCCACCCAGTCGAGCTGCGCGATGGGCGCGGCGGCATGCAGCTGCTGCAGCAGCGCCAGCATGTCGGCCGCATACTGCGGCACCTGGTAGGCCAGCGGATCGGCCAGCCAGTCGCTGCGCCCGCGCCCCGCCACATCGGGGCAGACCACCCGCATGCGCTGCGACAGCCGGCTGGCCAGCGCGTCGAAATCCCGTCCCTGGCGGGTCAGCCCGTGCACGCACACCGCCACATGCGGGTGCTGCGGATTGCCGGTGGCATTCCACTCCCAGTAGGCCATGCGGTGGGTGGCCTCCGATGGCTGGGCAGCGGCCGCGGCGGCGCCCGCGCAAGTCACATGGTTCAGGGTCGGCTGGGGCATGGCGTGTGGCATGGCGGTTTCAATTTGCGGATACGATCCGGCAGGGAACGATCTTGCATCCTACCGTAACGTCATCGGAGATATCGAATGCTCAAAGGAAAAACCGCCCTGGTCACCGGCTCCACCAGCGGCATCGGACTTGGCATGGCCAAGGCCCTCGCCCGCGAGGGCGCGCACATCATCATGAACGGCTTTGGCGACACCGAGGGCCCGAAGTCCCAGATCCAGGCCGCCATGGGCGGCTCGGGTGCCCGCATCGGCTACCACGGCGCCGACATGAGCAAGGTGGCCGAGATCGAGGACATGTTCGCCTATGCCGCCCGCGAGTTCGGCCAGGTGGACATCCTGGTGAACAACGCCGGCATCCAGCACGTGGCCAACGTCGAGAGCTTTCCGCCCGAGCGCTGGGACGCCATCATCGCCATCAACCTCTCCAGCGCCTTCCACACCAGCCGCCTGGCCCTGCCCGCGATGCAAAAGGCCAACTGGGGCCGCATCATCAACGTCGCCTCGGTGCACGGCCTGGTGGCATCCGCGGGCAAGGCCGCCTATGTCGCGGCCAAGCACGGCATCGTGGGGCTGACCAAGGTCACCGCGCTCGAAAACGCCACCACCGGCGTCACCTGCAACGCCATCTGCCCCGGCTGGGTGCTGACGCCACTGGTGCAAAAGCAGGTGGACGACAAGGCCGCGCAGCAAGGCATCAGCAACGACGAGGCTAAGAAGCAGCTGCTGGGCGAGAAGGAGCCCTCGATGCAGTTCACCACGCCCGAAGAGCTGGGCGAGCTGGCCGTCTTCTTCTGCTCGCCCGCCGCGGGCAATGTGCGCGGCGTGGCCTGGAACATGGACGGCGGCTGGACTGCGCAATAGCGGCCGCCCCCCATCTCGCCCGTGCAAGCCGGTGCGCAGACAGCGCACTGGCTTTTTTCATGGTCAGCCAGCCCAGCTAAGCAATTAATGCATAAATTGCATAGTATTGAAACACTCACAAAAAATACTTCAAAACAGCATAAACCACCAACATCGAACGGCAAAAGCCATACTATTTGTTAAATAAAATGTAAATTCCAAGGATTTCGGGGAACAATCACCAAAAAATTCGTAACATAGACCCATTCTTGCCATTCCGGCTGGCGGCCGCCTCTGCGCCCTACCCGGTTGGCGTGTTGCAAACATGTCAAAGGATTCCGAACATGGTGACTACCCCGAATCGCGTCGACAAAATCCTGGTGGTGGATGACGACGCCCGCATCCGCGACCTGCTGCGCCGCTACCTTTCGCACGAAGGCTTTGAAGTCATGATCGCCGAGGACGGCAAGGGCCTGCAGCGCCTGCTGCTGCGCGAGACGGTGGACCTGATCGTGCTGGACCTGATGATGCCGGGCGAGGACGGCCTGTCCATCTGCCGCCGCCTGCGCGCCAGCAACGACCGCACCCCCATCATCATGCTGACCGCCAAGGGCGAGGATGTGGACCGCATCGTCGGCCTGGAGGTCGGCGCGGACGACTACATCGGCAAGCCCTTCAATCCACGCGAGCTGCTGGCCCGCATCCACGCGGTGCTGCGCCGCCGCCCGCCGCAGGAAGCGCCGGGCGCGCCCTCCGGCGAAAACGAGGTGGTCAACTTCGGCCCCTTCGTCTTCGACATGGGCACGCGGGTGCTGACGCGCAATGGCGAAGAGCTGCCGCTGACGACCGGCGAATTCGCCATGCTCAAGACCCTGGTGCGCCATCCGCGCCAGCCGCTGTCGCGCGAAAAGCTCGCGCTGCTGGCCCGCGGCCGCGAGTTCGAGCCCTTCGACCGCAGCCTGGATGTGCAGGTATCGCGCCTGCGCAAGCTGGTGGAGATCGACCCCGCCGCGCCCCGCTACATCCAGACCGTGTGGGGGGTTGGCTACGTGTTCGTGCCCGACGGCAACAATTGAACCGCGTCGGGCGCCGGCCGCTGCCCGCCGCAGCGTAGACTGGCAACCGGATTCATGAACTCACTGATCGTGGCAAGCTGCGTGGCGCGCCACGCGCACATCTAAGCAACTGGCCATGGTTTCCTCAGCCGCCCACGACGAAGTCTCCGGACTCATGCCGCTCGATGCGGCCGCGAGTTCGCTCGACCCCGCGGTGCGCAAGCGCAAGCGGCTGGGCTTCAATCTCTTTTGGCGCACCTTCTTCCTGCTCGCGGTGCTGCTTTCGGGCAGCATCTTCGCCTGGGTCCAGACCCTGAGGGCGCTGGAGCTGGAGCCGCGCACGATCCAGACCGCGCAGCAGATCGCCTCGCTGGTCAACCTCAGCCGCGAGGCGCTGGTGCATGCCGACCCCATCGCGCGCGTGGCCCTGATCAAGACCATGGCCGACCAGGAGCGCGTGCGCATCGTGCCGCGCGAGCCCAACGACCGCTACGAGGTGCTCGACCAAGGCACGCCGCTCGGACTGCGCCTGACCCAGGAGCTGACCCACCGCCTCGGCCCCGGCACCCTGGTCGCGCAAAGCGTGAACGGCCAGGATGGCCTGTGGGTGGGCTTCACGATCGGCGCGGACCAGAACTGGTTCCTGATCGAGCCCTCGCGCTACACGCCCGCCGGGGGCAAGACCTGGCTGATCTGGGTGCTGACCGCGGCCGGCCTGTCGCTGGCCGGCGCGGCCGCGATTGCCGGCCTGATCAACCGCCCGCTCAAGCAGCTGTCCAGCGCCACCAACCGGCTCAAGGAAGGCGATTTTGCCGCCCAGCTCGACGAGGATGCGGTAACCAGCGAGATCCGCGAGGTCAATATCGGCTTTAACCGCATGACCGAGCGCCTGGCCAAGCTGGAGCAAGACCGCGCGGTGATGCTGGCCGGCATCTCCCACGACCTGCGCACGCCGCTGGCGCGGCTGCGGCTGGAAACCGAGATGAGCGTGTTCGACGACGTGGCGCGCGAGCACATGGTCGCCGACATCGTGCAGCTCGATGCCACGATCGACAAGTTCCTCGACTACGCCCGGCCCGACACCATCGCCAAGCTCACGCCGGTCAACGTGCATGGCGTGGTCTCCTCCTGCGTCTACGCGGTGCAGGACCACCACGAGCTGCAGATCCACATGGACGTGCCCCGCGAGCTGATGGTGATGGCCGACGAGATCGAGCTCTCGCGCGTGTTGTCCAACGTGCTGGAGAACGCCCGGCGCTACGGCAAGACGCCCGACACCGACTACACCCAGGTCGACATCACCATCAAATGCAGCGAGCGCAACCTGCTCATCCAGGTGCGCGACCGCGGCCGCGGCGTACCGCCCGAGCAGCTGGCCAACATCACCAAGCCCTTCTTTCGCGGCGACACCGCCCGCACCGCGGCGGCAGGCGCGGGCCTGGGCCTGTCGATCGTGGACAAGACCCTGCAGCGCATGGGTGGCAAGCTGCGCATGAGCAATGCCACCCACGGCACCGGCCTGGTCACCAGCATCCAGCTGCAGCGCGCGCCCGATCTGCCCAAGGGCAAGGAAACCAAGCACCGCCTGCAGCGCCCGCAGGTCAGGCGCAACGCCCCCACCAATTTCGGCGATCTGTGAGGCGGGCGGCGCGTCGGCCAAAAAGTGCCGGCAATCGCCCGGAGACCGCCTGGCTTGCATGTAGAATCGCCCTCTTGTCCGGCAGGGCAGATTGCGCGGGTGGCGAAATTGGTAGACGCACCAGGTTTAGGTCCTGACGCCAGCAATGGTGTGGGGGTTCGAGTCCCCCCCCGCGCACCACATGCATGCAACAACGCCACGCTTTTTGTGTGGCGTTTTTCTTTGCAGGCCTCGTATGCGCGCTAGCATGCGCGCTGTGAACGAATCCGCGCCCATCCAGCACTACGAGAATTTTCCGGTCGCATCGTGGCTGTGCCCGGCGCGGCTGCGCCCGCCGATCGCCGCCATCTACCATTTCGCCCGCACCGCCGACGACATCGCCGATGAGGGCGATGCCAGCGCCCGGCAGCGGCTGGCCGCGCTATCGCGCTACCGCGACGAGCTGGCGCGGGTGGCTGCCGGCCAAGCGCCTCAGTCGCCCTGGAATGCGGTGTTCGCGCCACTGGCCGCGATGATCCGGCAGTTCGGGCTGCCGGTGGCGCTGCTGGACGACTTGCTCAGCGCCTTCATGCAGGACATTGCCCGCACCGCAGAGCGCGCCACCTACCGCGACCGCGAGCAGCTGCTGGACTACTGCCGCCGCTCGGCCAATCCGGTGGGCCGCCTGCTGCTGCACCTGTACGGCATCGCCGACGCCGCGTCGCTGGCGCAAAGCGACGCGGTCTGCAGCGCCTTGCAGTTGATCAACTTCTGGCAGGACCTGAGCGTGGACATTCCGCGCCAGCGCTACTACCTGTGCGACGCCGACCGCGAGCGCTTTGGCGTGAGCCTGGCCGACATGCAGGCGCAGCACCCCTCGCCCGCCATGCAGGCGCTGATCGCCGACCTGCTGCAATGGGCCGAGGCGCTGATGCACAGCGGCGCGCCGCTGGTGCATACCGTGCCCGGGCGCAGCGGCTGGGAGCTGCGGCTGGTGGTGCAAGGCGGCCTGGCCATGCTGGCCAAGGTGCGGGCGCAACAGGGCGGCAGCCTGCGCCAGCGCCGCACGCTCGGCCCGCTGGATGCGCCCGGCCTGCTCTGGCGCGCGCTGCGGATGTAGGCCCTCGCTCAGGCTGCAGTTCACACGGCAGCTCAGGCAGCGGTATCGACCACCACCCGGCCGCGCACCTGCCCTTGCAGCAGGCGCTGCGCCAAGGGAATCGCGTCCTTCAGTCCGATGGTCTGGGTATTGCGTTCGAGTACGCTGCGCGGCAGCTCTTCGGCCAGGCGCTGCCAGGCCCGCTCGCGGCGCGCTTTCGGCGCCTGGACGCTGTCCACGCCGATCAGGCTGACGCCGCGCAGGATGAAAGGCGCCACCGTCGCCGGAAAGTCCATGCCCTGCGCGAGCCCGCAGGCAGCCACCGTGCCGCCGTAGCGCAGGCTGGCGCAGACATTGGCCAGCGTATGGCTGCCCACGCTGTCGATGGCCGCGGCCCAGCGCTCCTTTTGCAGCGGTTTGCCCGGCGCGCCAAGGGCGCCGCGCTCGATGATCTCGCTGGCACCCAGGGCCCGCAGATGCTCGGCCTCCTGCAGGCGGCCGGTGCTGGCATGCACCGCATAGCCCTTGCTCGCAAGCAAGGCGATGGCGATGCTGCCCACGCCGCCGTTGGCGCCGGTCACCAGCACCGGGCCGTCGGCGGGCGCCACGCCGCGCTCTTCCAGCGCCATCAGGCACAGCATGGCGGTATAGCCCGCCGTGCCGATGGACATGGCCTGCTGGGCGCTCAGCCCCGCCGGGCGCCTGATCAGCCACTGCGCTTTCACGCATGCCTGCTGTGCAAGGCCACCCCAGTGGGTTTCGCCCACGCCCCAGCCGTTGAGGACGACTGCGTCGCCGGGCCGGTAGGCCGCGTCGCTGCTTTCGATCACCGTGCCGGCGAAATCGATGCCCGGCACCATGGGAAACTGGCGCACCACCGGCGAGCGGCCAGTGATGGCCAGCCCGTCCTTGTAGTTGATGGTGCTGTGCGATACCGCCACCCGCACCGCCTCCTGCGGCAGCTGGGACTCGTCCAGCGCCACCACATCGGCCTGGGTTTCGCGCTGGCCCGCCTGGGTCAGCAAAATGGCTTTGAACATGTTTCCATCTCCTGTGTTGTTGCCTGCAGCATTCATGCGGCCGGCTCGGCCAGCACCCCGGACGCGCACAGCGCATCGATGTCCGGCTCTGACAGGCCCAGCTCCCTGAGCAGTTGCCGGCCATCCGCCCCCAGCCCCGGCGCAGGCGCGCCTGGCATGCCCGCCACCCCATCCGCGCCGCCGAAGCGAAAGCCCAGGCCCGGCGTGTGCACGCCGCCGCCGCCTTGGCGGTAGCTCGTGGACTGCAGCGCGCCCTGGGCTTGCGCCTCGGCCAAAAACGCACCCAGCTGCCGCACCCGGGCGGCGGGTATGGCGGCGGCATTGAGCCTCTCTTCCATCTCTGCTGCGCTGCGCGTGGCAAATGCCTGCTGGAACCGGCTGCGCAGCGCCTGCAGATCACGGGCCACCACAAAGCCGCCTTGCTGCGCCCGCAAGGCCTGCAGGTCGAGCAGGTCGCCGTCGTCGCATACCTCTTGCAGGCCCAGCTCGGCGGCCAGCCGGCGAAACTGCGTCGGCGTGTTGGCCGCCACCGACAGCCAGCCATCGCGGCATTGGTAGGTGTCGGCCGTGGGGCTGCCGGTGTAGCCGCGGTTACCGACCCGCTGGGGTTCGATGCCGTGGGTCATGAAGCTGCAGGCATGCGGATACATGAGCATCAGCGAGGCCTGGAGCATGGAAGCGTCGATATGGCCGCCCGCCCGCCGCCCGCTCCCCGATGGCTCGCGCTGGTGCAGCGCGGCGGCGATGGACAAGGCCCCGAGCATGCCGACCGCCACATCGATCACCGGAAACCCGACCTTGACCGGCGGCGAGCCCTCGCTGTCGCCGGACATCATCATCATGCCGGTCAGCGCCTGAACGACATGGTCGTAGGCGCCCCGCCCGGCCCACGGCCCCTGCTGGCCGAAGCCCGATATCGAGCAGTACACGATGTCCGGCCGCAGCGCGCGGATGTCCTCATAGCCCAGCCCATACCTGGCCACCTTGCCAGGGCGGAAGTTCTCGATGAACACGTCCGCGGTGGCGGCAAGGCTGCGCACCAGAGCGGCGCCGGCGGGCTGGCGTATGTCCACCGCCAGCGAGCGCTTGCCCGCATTCAGCGCCACGAAACCCGAGGGCGTGTCGGACGCAGCCGTTTCGCCCGCCACCCGGCTGCGGCGCATCACCTCGCCGCCCACCGGCTCGATCTTGATCACTTCGGCGCCGAGCTGCGCCAGGTAGTGCGAGGCCAGCGGCCCGGCGATCACATGCGACATGTCGATGACGCGCACACCGCTCAATGCTTGGTTCATGCTGTTCCCCGCCGCTCAGCTGCTGGCCGTCACGCCGGCCAGTTCCACGATCTCGGTCCACTTGCGGTTCTCGCTGCGCACGAAGTGCGCAAATGCCGCCGGCGTAGGGCTGGCGACCGCGAGGTTGCCGGCTTTTTCGTAGGCTGCCTGCAGCGCAGGCGTGGCCGCCGCCTTGCGCGTGGCCGCATTCATCAGGCCCAGCGCCGCCTCGTCGGTCCTGGCCGGCGCCCAGATGCCGAACCAGGACTCCTGTACCGCTAGCTCGCTCTTGAGCACCTCTTGCAAGGTGGGCACCTGCGGCAGCTGGACCATGCGCCGGGCGCTGGTGACCGCCAGCGCGCGCAGCTTGCCGCCCTGGATCTGGGGCATGGCGGTGCCGGCTACCGGAAAGGCATAGTCGGTATCGCCGCGGATCAGCGACGCAGCAATCTCCACCGAGCCCTTGAGCGGAATGTGCGTGACCTCCAGCCCCGCCAGCGAGGCCAGCGTCGCGCCGGCCAGATGGGCCGAAGTCCCGATTCCGCCGGAGCCGTAGTTGCATTGCCTGGGCCTGGCCTTGATCGCCGCGATCAGCTCCTCGGCGCTGCGCTGGGGTGCATCGGCGCGCACGACCAGCACCACCGGCGACATCGCCAGATTGCTCACCGGCGCGAAGTCGCCGATGGGATCGAAATGCAGCGCGGGCTGCAGGATCTTCTGGATCAGATGGGTGTTGGAGCCCAGCAGGTAGGTATAGCCGTCGGCCGGCTGGTTGGCCACGTACTGCGCCGCGAGCACGCCCGCGGCGCCTACCTTGTTCTCGATCACCACGGACTGCCCCAGGGCCTCGCCCAGCAGCGGGCCAGCCTGGCGCAGCTGGACATCGGGGCCTCCGCCTGCGGCATAGGGCGATATCACCCGCACGGGCCTGGAGGGAAAGCCTTGCGCATGCAAGAGCGGCGCGGCAGCGGCGCTGACGGCGCCAGCGAGAAATATCCTGCGGTCCACCTGGAGTCTCCTTCGTCGATGTTGTGGGCCAAGAATAGAGCGCGCATGAAATTTCCAATAGTGATATGTTTTAATAGATTGAAATCTTTTAGTTATCACTGCATGTCCACATACGACCCCAGGCGGCTGCTTGCCCGCTTGCGCTTCAGGCACTTGCAGCTGCTGGTCACGCTGCAGGAGGCCGGCAGCCTGCGCGCCGCCGCCGCCAGCCTGCACCTGACCCAGCCGGCGCTGAGCAAGGCGCTGGGGGAAATCGAATCCGCGTTCGGCACCACGCTGTTCACTCGCAACGCACGTGGGCTGGAACCCACCGAGCAGGGCCGGATCGCCATCCGCGGCGCCGCGATGCTGCTGCAGGAGCTGGCGCACTGGGGGCAGGAGACCTCGCGACAGCCCTCGGTCAGTCTGCTGCGCATCGGCGCCCCACCCTTCGTGGCCCAGTGCGTCTTGCCGCTGGTGCTGGGCCGGCTGGCCGAACAGGCGCCGCATGTCCGGGTGCAGTTGCAGGAGGAGCGGGTTCCGCTGCTGATCGAGCACCTGCTCGGCGGCCGGCTGGATGCGCTGGTGTCGAGCTACCCCCTGGAACTGCCGGAAGCCGCGGGCCAGCCGCTGCGCTACGAAAAGCTCTTCGATACGGATTTTTCGGTGATCGCGCCCAGCAGCCATCCAGCCGCGCACAGCCAGGCCAATACCTGGCAGGGCCTGGCGGCCCAGCGCTGGATACTGCCTACCGGCAGCTCGATGCTGCGGCGCATGATGGAAGAGGTGTTCCGCCATGCGGGCGTGATCGCTCCCACGCCGGTCATAGAGTCCACCAGCCCGTTCACCAATATCCAGCTGGTCAAGGCGGGGTTGGGGCTGAGCGCCGTGCCCAGCGCCACGCTGCAGCTCGCGCCCATGCCTGCCGGAGTGAGCCGGGTGCGCATAGAGCCAGGCATCTCGGCCGGCCCGGTGGCCTTGATCAGCCGGGGTGCGGTGCACAATCCCCGCGTCGACATCTTGCGCGCGGCGCTGGAGCCCTCTACGCCGGCCTGAGCTTGGCCCATCTCCGCGAGCTCGGCGGCAAAAAAAGGCCCCCACGCTTGCCCACTGCGTGTGGCCGCTGCCCCCCGAGGGGGCGCTTTTTGCCTTGGGGCGGCCCGGCGGCAAAAAAGGGCCCCCGCGCTTGCCCACTGCGTGTGGCCACTGCCCCCCGAGGGGGCCGCTTTTTGCCTTGGGACGGCCCGGCGGAAAAAAAACCGGGCCCAAGGGCCCGGTGTGAATAGAGGCCCAAGGACCTCTGAGGAGAGTGTGTGACGGTGCCGGTGTTCAAAGCCAGCTTGCACGCCTGCCGTCAAGGCGCTCTCCCGAGCTGCGGGACAGTCCGAAGATGGGTGTTGGAAGCCGCCGCGGCTCAAGGGTTCCGATCTTTACGCCGCAGATATGCAACGCATACCTGTGCGCCAAGGTGTTACCTGGCCGGCGCCCGGCTGTCGGTGCCAGCCGGCCATTCCAGCACCACATGCGCCGGCTGGCCCTTGCGCACCGCCACCTCGCGCTGCAGGGCCCTGCCGTCGAGCGTGGCCTCGAGCCGGTAGCTGCCGGGCGGCAGCTCGGCCAGCAGGAACGGGCCCTGGCTGGTGGCCTTGAGCACCGTGGCGCCCTGGCCGTTCTTCAGCAGCACATGCACGTTGGATGCGTATTCCGCCTGCGCCCCGGTCTTGATCGCGAACTCCAGGCTCAGCGGCCAGTTGCCGGCGGCCGCTTTCATCGCGCTGGATTCGTCGCTGCCGATGCCGCCGCTGGTGTAGCGCACCCCCTGGTAGCTGTGCACCGCCGGCAGCTGGCCCGCCTCGGCCTGGGCGGCGCTGGCCATGCCCGCGCCCGCCAGTGCCAAAGAAGCGATCAGCGCGGCGGCGGCGCCGGTCAAGATGGATCTTTTCATGGTGTCTTCCTTTCCTGCAAAGCGGCCAGTCCCCGGTGTCAGCCCATGCGGACCGGCACAAATATCTTCTGCCCATCGCGCTCGATCAGCAAGGCCACCGACTTGTCGGCCTTGGCCACCATCTCGCGCACCTTGTCGACCTGGCTCACCGGCACGCCGTTGACCGACAGCACCAGATCGCCCGGCTGCACGCCGGCCAGCGCCGCGGGGCCGGCGGCGTTTTCCACCACCAGGCCGGCGTCAACGCCCGAGGCCTTTTTCTCCTGCGGCGTGAGCTCGCGCAGCGCCAGGCCCAGCTTGCCCTTTTCAAGCTTGGCGTTGCTGGCCAGTTGCGCTGCCTTGCCCTGGTCGCCGCCCAGCACCGCCGAGATCTCGGTGCTCTTGCCCTGGCGCCAGACCTGCAGCGCGGCCTGCGCGCCCGGCTTGGCCTGGGCGATCAACGCCGGCAGGTCGTTGGACGAGACGATGGGCTGGCCGTTGTAGCTGGCGATCACGTCGCCCGGCTGCAGGCCGGCCTTGTCGGCGGGGCCGCCCTTCTCGACGCTGGCCACCAGCGCGCCTTCGGGCCTGGGCAGCTTGAAGGAGTCGGCAAACGCCTGGTTCACTTCCTGGATCACCACGCCCAGCCGCGCATGCTGCACCTTGCCGGTGGCCACGATCTGGTCCTTGATGTGCACCGCCAGGTCGATCGGGATGGCGAAGGACAGCCCCTCGTAGCCGCCCGAGCGGGTGTAGATCTGCGAGTTGATGCCCACCACCTCGCCATTGGCGTTGAGCAGCGGGCCGCCGGAGTTGCCGGGGTTCACCGCTACGTCGGTCTGGATGAAGGGCACCGCGCTGTCGTCGGGCAGCGCACGCCCCTTGGCGCTGACCACGCCCGCCGTGACCGAGTTCTCGAAGCCGAACGGCGAGCCTATGGCCAGCACCCACTCGCCCTGCTGCAGCTTGTTGGAGTCGCCCAGCTTGACCACCGGCAGGTTGCTGGCGTCGATCTTGAGCACCGCGATGTCGGTCTTGGGGTCGGAGCCCAGCACCTTGGCGCTGAACTCGCGCCGGTCGGTGAGCTTGACGGTCACCGTCTTGGCGCCCTTGACCACGTGGGCATTGGTGAGGATGGTGCCGTCCGAGCTCACGATGAAGCCCGAGCCTTCGCCGGCGACCGGCACTTCCTGCGGGGCCTGGCGGCGCATGCCTTGCTGCGGCATGCCGAAGCCGAACTGCTTGAAGAACTGCAGCATCGGATCGTTCGGGTCGAACTGCGGCCCGCGCGACTGGGACGAAGGCGCGGCGCTGGGGCCGTCGTCGTCATCGTCGTCCGACACCTTGCGCGTGCCGCGCACGCTGATGTTGACCACCGCCGGCCCGGCCTGCGCGGTGATGGCGGTGAAGTTGGGCACCGCCGCCGGCGCCAGCGCATTCACCGCGCCGGCCGGCACCGCCAAGGCCGCAGCGGGCTGCGCGTGCGCCGGGATCTGCACATGCTCGAACGCGGTGGCGCCCACGCCGCCCAGCACGCCGGCGGCGAGCAAGGCCGCGATCAGTTGCTTGGAAGGGAGCTGAAGGGATTGCTTGGTCATGGCGGTGTTCTCCTGTCACACTTGCATCTCGATGGTGTGACTATCGCAGCCATGGCTTAGAAGAAACTTAGAGTCGCTGGATAGCGGGCAGATTCAAAAAAATGAGCTACTTGCGCTTATCCATCATAGTTTTTCAATACATTTGTTATTAAAAACAAGTACCCTAGAGCGCTGGCAGCTCACTTTTTTATTGCTGGGCCGCCCCAAGATGAAAAGCGCCCCTCTCGGAGGGGCAGCGACCACACGCAGTGGGGAGCGTGGGGAGTCATTTTTTTTCACTCCAGCACCGCAAAGCGCAGCCGCACCCGCAGCCCCTGCCATTGCGGCGACTCGTCGAGCACCAGCTCGGCGCCGTGCTGGCGCGCCACCGCATGCACGATCGCCAGGCCCAGGCCGCTGCCATGCGCGGCGGTGCCGGGCACGCGGTAGAAGCGGTCGAGCACCCGGGCGCGCTGCTCGGGCGCAATGCCGGGGCCGCTGTCCTCTACCGTCAGCAGCGCATGGCCGGCATCGGCGCGCTGCCAGCCCAGCAGCACCCAGCCCGGCGCCGGGGTGTAGCGCAGCGCGTTCTCCAGCAGGTTGCGCAGCAGCAGCTCCAGCGCGTCGGGCTGACCGGCCACGCGCAGGCCGCGCGCCGCCTCATCGCATTCCCACTGCAGCTGCAGCCCGCTGCGCGCGGCCTCGGCCTGCCAGTCGCCGACCATGCGCTCGCACAGCGCGGCCATGGGCACCGGCAGCGCATTTTGCCGCGGCTGCAGCTGGTTTTGCCCGGCCTCCTGGCGCGCCAGCGACAGCAGCTGCTCCACCATGCGGGTGGCGCGGTCGATGCCGCCCATGACCCGTGCGCCGGCGATGCGGCGGGCCTCGTCGTCCGGTGCGCGCGCCAAGCTCTGCACCTGCAGCCGCAGCGCGGCCAGCGGCGTGCGCAGCTCGTGCGCCGCATCGCTCACGAAGTGCTGCAGCGCATCCCAGGCGGCCTGCAGGCGCAGGAACAGCTGGTTCATCTCCTGCACCAGCGGCAGGATCTCGGCGGGCAGGCCCTGCTCGGGCAGCGGCGACAGATCGTGCGCCGCTCGCGCTGCCAGGCTCTGGCGGCTGCGCTCCAGCGGCGCCAGCGCACGTGAAATCACCCACCACACCACCAGCATGATCAGCGGCGCCAGCAGCGCCACCGGCACGATGGAGCGCAGCGCCAGCTCGCGCGCCATCTCGGCGCGCGAGGCCGCGACCTGCGCCACCTGGATCACCTGGGTCGGGGTCTGCAGCGCATAAACGCGGTAGGCGATGCCATGCGCCTGCACGTCGCTGAAGCCCAGCACCGCCACCTGCGGCAGCAGCCGCGGGCTGGCCGAGCGGTAGAGCATGATGCCGTCGGCGCGCCAGATCTGCACGATGATGTCGCGCCGGCGGGCCTCGGCGTTGTCCAGCTCGCCCCCCAGCACCTCGGCCGCCAGGCCGCCCGACAGCGACAGCGCCACGCGCTGCAGCTGGGCGTCGAACAAGGCCTCGGTCTCGGCGCGCGCGGTGTGGAAGATCACCACCGCCTGCACGCAGGCCGCCAGCAGCACCACCGCCAGCAGCGCCGCGGTGAGCCGCGCCCGCAGCGAGCGCGGCATGCTCACGGCAGCTCCTGGCCGCCGCCGGGCTCCTGCACCGGCACCAGGTAGCCCAGCCCGCGCACGTTCTGGATCAGCTCGGCGCCGAGCTTCTTGCGCACGCCGTGGATGTAGACCTCCACCGCATTGCTGCTGATCTCGTCGCGCCAGGAGTAGAGCTTTTCCTCGAGCTGCGCGCGCGACAGCACCCGGCCCGGGCGCGCCAGCAGCGGCTCGAGCACCGCCCATTCGCGCGCCGACAGCGTCACCGGCTCGCCATGCACGCTGGCCTCGCGCGTGGCCGGCACGATGCGCACCGCGCCCCAGGTGTACTCGGGCTCGGCGCGGCCGCTGGCGCGGCGCACCAGCGCGCGCATGCGGGCCATCAGCTCGTCCAGGTCGTAGGGCTTGATGATGTAGTCGTCGGCCCCGGCGTCCAGCGCCGCCACGCGCTCGGCGATGGCGTCGCGCGCGGTAGCCACCAGCACCGGCACCCGGCGCTGCGCCGCGGACGGCGCAGCGCGCAGCCCGCGCAGCACCTGCAGCCCGTCGCGCTTGGGCAGGCCCAGGTCCAGCAGCACCAGGTCGTAGTCGCCGGTGGCCAGCGCCGTCTCGGCCATCGCACCGTCCTTCACCCAATCCACCGCCCAGGAGGCGGCGCGCAGTGCATCCAGCACCACCTCGCCGATCATCTGATCGTCTTCCACCAGCAAAATGCGCATAGGTCTTTCATCCTAGACATGTAGTGTCGCATGGGAGAATACAGCCCCTATGACCACGCCCCAGCAGTACGTACAGAACAAGGCCGCAGCCGCGGGCAGCAGTTTCTACTACGCCTTTCGTTTCCTGCCGGCGGATCGCCGCGCAGCGATCACCGCCTTCTATGCCTTTTGCCGCGAAGTGGACGATGTGGTGGACGAGGTCAGCGACGCCGGTGTGGCGCACACCAAGCTGGCATGGTGGCAGTCCGAGGTGCGCAAGAGCTTCGCCGGCCAGCCCAGCCACCCGGTGATGCAGGCGCTGATGCCCTACACCGCCCGCTACGGCATCGAGGCTGCGCACCTGCTGGCGGTGGTCGACGGCTGCCAGATGGACTTGGAGCAGACGCGCTACCTCGACTTCGCCGGCCTCTCGCGCTACTGCCACCTGGTGGCCGGCGTGGTGGGCGAGGTGGCCGCGCGCATCTTCGGGCAGACCGAGGCCCAGACCACGGCCTACGCCCATAAGCTGGGCCTGGCCTTCCAGCTCACCAACATCATCCGCGACGTGGGCGAAGACGCGATGCGCGGCCGCATCTACCTGCCGGTCAATGAGCTGCAGCAGTTCGACGTGAAGGCGCACGAGATCCTGAACCGCCAGTACTCCGACCGCTTTGCGGCGCTGATGCGCTTCCAGGCCGAGCGCGCGCAGCGCCTGTACGACGAGGCCCTGGCTCTGCTGCCCGCCGCCGACCACCGCGCGCAAAAGCCTGGCCTGATGATGGCCAGCATCTACCGCACGCTGCTCGGCGAGATCGAGGCCGAGGATTTCAAGGTGCTGCACCAGCGCATCAGCCTCACCCCGCTGCGCAAGCTGTGGCTGGCGTGGAAGGTGCAGGCGCTGGGGCGCATGTAGGCAGACGATGGCCCCTCCCCGCAGGATCGCCATCATCGGCGGCGGCTGGGCCGGCATGGCTGCCGCCGTGGGCCTGGCATGCGCCGGCGAGCCGGCACAGCTGAGCGTGTTCGAGGCCGCCAGGGTCTTCGGCGGCCGGGCGCGCGCGCTGCAGCTGGCGCAGCCGGGCGGCGGCACGCTCCTGCTCGACAACGGCCAGCACATCCTGATCGGCGCCTATGCCGAATGCCGCCGCCTGATGGCGCTGGTGGGCGTGGACGCCAGCCATGCCTTCGTGCGCCAGCCGCTGGCACTGGTGCATGCCGACGGCAGCGGCATCGCCCTGCCCGAGCTGGCGCCGCCCTGGGATGCGCTGTGGGGCATCGCCCGGGCGCGCGGCTGGTCGTGGCGCGAGCGGCTCGCGCTGCTGCGCCAGGCCGCCCGCTGGCAGCGCCAGGGCTTCGGCTGCGCACCCACTGCCACCGTGGCCGAGCTGTGCGCCCTGCTGCCGCCGCGGCTGCAGGTCGAGTTCATCGAGCCGCTGTGCATCTCGGCGCTCAACACACCGATGCAGCAAGCCAGCGGCCAGGTCTTTCTGCGCGTGCTGCGCGACAGCCTGTTCGCCGGCCGCGGCGGCTCGCACCTGTGGCTGCCCGTGGCCGACCTCAGCACCCTGTTTCCCGCCAGCGCCGCGGCCTGGCTGCAAGCGCGCGGCCACGACTGCCGCAGTGGCACTCGCGTCGCCGAGCTGGCGGCGCGGCCGCAGGGCGGGTGGCTGGTCGACGGCCAGGCCTTCGACGCGGTGGTGCTGGCCACGCCCGCGCCCGAGGCCGCGCGGCTGGTGCGCGGCGCAGCACCGTGGGCCGCGCCCTGGGCCGATACCGCCGAGCGCCTGCGGCACACCGCCATCGCCACCGTCTATGCCCAGGCCGATGCGGCCACGCGCCTGCCCCGCCCCATGCTGGCGCTGCGCAGCCGCAGCGGCTGGCCGGCGCAGTTCGTCTTCGACCGGGGCCAGCTCGGCGGCCCTGCCGGGCTGCTGGCCTTCGTGATCAGCACCAGCGCAGGCGCGCAGGCCGGGCTGCAGGCCCAAGTGCTGGCCCAGGCCGAGGCGCAGCTCGGCCTGCGACTTGCGCCGCTGCAGACCATCGTGGAAAAGCGCGCCACCTTCGCCTGCACACCGGGCCTGCGGCGCCCGGGCATGGCGATCGCGCCAGGGCTGCTGGCCTGCGGCGACTATGTGGACGGGCCCTACCCGGCCACGCTGGAAGGCGCGATGCTCAGCGGCAGCGCGGCGGCCCAGGCCTTGGCCGCGGGGCCAGCTGGGCAGTAGGACAAAGACTCAACAGCTACCGCCCCAGCAGCGCGCACAGCTCGTGCAGCGTGGCCACCACCGCCTGCGGCGGCGGGCTGGGCAGCTGCCAGCGCGGCGCGGTGCCCTCCTGCGCCGGCCGGTGGTAGTCGATCTCGGGGCGCTGCACCCAGGCGGCCTGCATGCCGGCGGCCAGCGCCCCCTCCACATCGAGCGCGGCATCGTCACCCACGTGCAAAAAGGCCGACAGCGGCAGCCGCAGTTGCTGCGCCGCCAGCGCGAAGATGCGCGCATCGGGCTTGGCCATGCCCGCCTGGTGGGCGCTGATGCCGGCGCTGAAATAGCCGTCCAGCCCCACGCGGTCGAGCCGCGCATTGCCGTTGGAGATCGCCACCAGCGGGTAGCGCGCCTGCAGCCAGTCCAGGCAGTCGTGCACCTCGTCGAACATGTCGACCTGGTTGCGGCCGGCATGGAAGGCCTCGAACGCGGCTGGCATCAGCCCGCTGTCGCCGCCGGTCTGCTGCAGCGCCCGCGCGATGAACTGCTGGCGAAAATGCGTCATGTCGTGCAGCCGGTGGGCCAGCTCTGCGCGCAGGCCCTCGCGCAGGCGACGGGCATTGTCCTCATCCTGCAGCCAGGCGGCAGTGGCCGGCGCGTGCTGCTGCAGGAAGGCATGCTGCGCGGCCTCGGCGCGGGCCAGCGCTGGCAGCACTGGCCACAGGGTGTCGTCCAGATCGAAACTGATGGCGCGTATGCGCGAGATATCCAACATGCGGCGAGCATAGCGGATTCGCGGCGGCGAACTGAGACAATACCGCCATGCCCCCTCGCTTCGTGACCGAACCCGACCTGCCCCCAGCCGCCCGCGAACACACCGCCGTCCTGCTGTGCAACCTGGGCACGCCCGACGCGCCCAGCGCAGCCGCGCTGCGCCGCTACCTGGCCGAGTTCCTGGGCGATCCGCGGGTGGTGGAGATTCCTCGGCCGCTGTGGCGGCCCATCCTGCACGGCATCATCCTGCGCGTGCGGCCCGCCAAGTCGGCCGCCAAGTACCGCAGCATCTGGACGCCCGAGGGCTCGCCGCTGGCCACCTGGACCGCACGCCAGGCGCAGCTGCTGCCGCAGTGGCTGGCCGAGGCCGGCCACCAGGCGACGGTGCGCCATGCCATGCGCTATGGCAGCCCCTCCATCGCCAGCCAGCTCGATGCGCTCAAGGCCGAGGGCGCGCAGCGCATCCTGCTGCTGCCGCTGTACCCGCAGTACTCGGCCACCACCACCGCCAGCGTCTGGGATGCGGTCTATGCCTGGAGCGCCCGGCAACGCCGCATTCCGGAGCTGCGCTTCGTCAACGGCTATGCCGGCAACGCCGGCTACATCGCCGCGCTGGCCGCATCGGTGCGCCGGCACTGGCAGGCCGAGGGCCGCGCCGAACGGCTGGTGATGAGCTTTCACGGCATACCCGAGCGCAATGTGCGCCTGGGCGACCCCTACCAGCGCGAGGCCCTGGCCACCGCCCAGGCGCTGGCCGCCGCGCTGCAGCTGGCGCCGGCGGACTACAGCGTCACCTTCCAGTCGCGCTTTGGCAAGGCCCGGTGGCTGGAGCCCTATACCGAGCCCACGCTGGTGGCGCTGGCCCGGCAGGGCACGCGCCATGTGCAGGTGATCTGCCCCGGCTTCGCCGCCGACTGCCTGGAAACGCTGGAAGAAATAAACCAGGAGGCCCGCCACGCATTTTTGCAGGCCGGCGGCACGCGCTTCGACTACATCGCCTGCCTCAACGACCAGCCCGATTGGATCGCCGCGCTCGGCCGGCTGTGCCTGCAGCACCTGCAAGGATGGCCGACGGCCCTCTGAAGTCCCTCGTCCCTTGCCCCTCGCCTCTTTTTTGGAAGCTTCCGCATTGATCGCTCCTTCTCCCGCCCCAACCGCCGCCCCATCCGCCGCACCTTCCCCCGCCCCCTGCGCCGAGCTGCTGCACAGCGCCCAGCTGCGCCTCCGCATCGACCCGCAGAGCCTGGGCTTTGCCAGCACGGCCGAGCTGCTGCAGGAGCCTTTCTCGTGGATAGGCCAGCAGCGCGCCCAGGCCGCGGCCGAGTTCGGCCTGGCGATCCAGCAGCCCGACTACCACCTCTTCGTGCTGGGCGACGAAGGCAGCGGCCGCACCTCGCTGCTGCGCCGCGCCATGCTGGCCGAGGCCATGCGCCGCCCGGCCGCGCCCGACATCTGCTTCGTGCACAACTTTGCGGTGCCCGAGCGGCCGCTGGCGCTGCGCCTGCCCGCCGGGCAGGGCCGCATCCTGCGCCGCCGCATGGAAGCGCTGACCGACAAACTGCCGCGCCAGCTGGAGGCCGCGCTGTCCGAGCCCGCCCGGCGCAGCGGCATCGAGCAGATCTACCACCAGGCCCGGCAGCGCGAGGACGCCGCCTTCGACCAGTTGCAGGACTGGGCCCGGGAGCGCGGCCTGGACATAGGCCGCGACAACGGCCAGCTCGTCATCCGCATGGGCGGAGATGCCAAGGACCATCCGCCTGCGGGCCCGGCAGCCCTGCCACCGGATGCCGCCGACGGCACGCCTGGCGTAGATGGCACACATGGCGCGGCGGGCCCGGATGGCGAGGCCCTGCCGCAGAGCGCCGCGGACGAAACCGCGCCCCCGCTCGAATACCAGCTGCGCCTGGAGCTGGCCCAGTTCCGCGGCCAGGTGCGGCTGTGGGAGCAGCAGCGCGACGAGGCGCTGCAAGCCTTCTACCGCGAGGCCGCGGCGCCGCTGTGGGCCGCGGCGCTGGCCCGGCTGGGCGAGGGCCTCTCGCCCCAGGGCGAGCATGCGGCCACGCTGCAGCGCTGGCAGTCGCAGGTGCAGGCCGAATGGCTCAAGCAGATTGAGCTGTGGGTGCCGCGCAGCATCGCGCAGGAGGCCGATGAGATCTTCGACGGCGGCGGCGCGGACGGCGACGGCGAGCAGGAAGACGAGCGCCACCGCCAGGAAGCCGGGCTGCAGTCGCTGCGCGCGCTCAGCCAGGTCAACCTGGTGGTCGACCACCATGGCGAAAGCCATGCGCCGGTAGTCATCGAAGACCAGCCCAGCCTGCGCAACCTGTTCGGCACCATCGACCCGCCCAGCCACGAGGACGAGCACCGCAGCGACTTCTCGTGCATCCGCGGCGGCAGCGTGCTGCGCGCCGACGGCGGCTTCTTGCTGCTGCACCTGCGCGACCTGGCCGGCACCGGCCCCGAGAGCGAGGCCGCCTGGCAATACCTGCGCCGCGTGCTGCGCACCCGCCAGCTGCGCATCGAAGACGTGCATGCCAGCCAGGGCCCGAGCAGCAGCAGCGCGCTGCTGCCCGAGCTGCTGCCGCTGGCGTTCAAGCTGGTGCTGATCGGCTCCGAAGACAGCTACTACCAGCTGCAGGAAACCGACCCCGACATGGCCCGGCGCTTTCGCTGCAAGGTGGAGTTCTCCGCGCAGTTCAAGGCCACGCCCGCCACCTGGCGCGCCACCGCCGCGCTGATGGCGCAGCGCTGCGCCCAATACCGGCTGCCGCACTGCGACGCCGGCGCCACCGCCCGCCTGCTGGAGGAGTCGCACCGCGAGGCCGACGACCAGCAGCGCCAAAGCGGCCGGCTGAACACGCTGGAGGCGCTGCTGATCGAAAGCGCGCAATATGCCCAGCAGGAAGCGCAGCAAGCAATGCCGGCCGCGCCCGCGGGCGAATGCCTGGTGCGCGTGGCGCATGTCGAGGCCGCGATCGCCGCCCGGCGCCTGCGCCACAATGCCATGGAAGAGGCGCTGCACGAGGCCATCGCCGAGGGCGAGCATGTCATCGCCTTCGGCGGCCGCCTGGTGGGCCAGCTCAACGGCCTGTCGCAGATCGACACCGGCGACCACCGCTTCGGCCTGCCCGCGCGCATCAGCGCCCGCACCTATGCCGGCCAGGACGGCGTGCTCAACATCGAGCGCGAGGTCGCCATGTCCGGCCCCATCCACGACAAAGGCGTGCTCATCCTGCAAAGCTACCTGACCTCGCTGTTCAGCGAGCTGGCGCCGCTGGCGCTGAACGCATCGGTGGTGTTCGAGCAGGAGTACAGCGGCGTCGAGGGCGATTCGGCCTCGTGCGCCGAGCTGCTGGCGCTGCTGTCTTCGCTCTCGGGCCTGCCGCTGCTGCAGAACATCGCGGTCACCGGCGCGCTCAACCAGCATGGCGAGATCCTGCCGGTGGGCGGCCTCAACGAAAAGATCGAAGGCTGGTTCGACCTGTGCGCCGAGCAGGGCCTGGACGGCTCGCATGGCGTGCTCATCCCCGCCCGCAACCAGCGCCACCTGATGCTGGCCAGCCGCGTGATCGCCGCGGTGCAGGCCGGGCGCTTCCATGTCTACACCGCCGAGCATGCCGCCCAGGCCGTGGCGCTGCTGATGGAGCAAGGCGATTGCCTGCCCTGCACCAGCCCGCTGGCCGCCATGGGCCCGCAGCCGCTGCCGCCCCTGGTGATGCAGCGCGCCGGCGACCGGCTGCGCCAGTTCCGCCTGGCGCTCCAGAAGGCCGAGGCGGCTCCCAAGCGTAGCCAGCGCCAGCGCAGCAAACGGGCGGCGGAGCCGCTGCACGGCCGATGATTCAACCCATATTCGGAACAATCAATTCCACACAGGGTGATTTATCGAAATTCGTTCAACAAATACACTTTCCCCATCGCTGAACGACCAGCCCCCCCGCGCTGGCCAAAGAGTTCAACGACGCGATCGACCATGGGGCCGACCGCCACTGTGGAAAGGATTGCAAAATGTTGAACGCACGTATCTTCGCCATCGCCGCTTCCCTGGCCCTGGGTGCCGCCGCCGCGCAAGCCGGCTCGATCTATGAAGGCGAAGGCTCTTTCCCACCGGCTGTGGCCGCCAGCAGCCAGCTCAGCCGCGCCGAGGTCATCGCCCAGGTGAACGAGGCCAATCGCAATGGCTCGGTGGCCGTGCTCAGCGACCGGGTGGACTTTGCCGCCAGCGGCCAGGGTGCCCCGGCGCTCAGCCGCGAAGCCGTGCGCCAGCAAGCCGCCCAGGCCCTGCGCACCGGCCGCATTGCCGATGGCGAGGGCTACGGCGAATAAGCCGGCTGCCCGGCGCGAGGCACACCATTGAGCAGCTGCCGAATCCCCGGCAGCTTCGATGCCTGGGCATTCTGGATTGCTTGCATATACAATACACATATGCAACGCAAAAGGAGGCTGCCATGAATACCGTCAAGCTCTTTTGGAACAATAAAAGCCAGGCCCTGCGATTGCCCAAGGCACTGGAATTTGGCGCCGGCGTGACCGAGGTGAGCGTGGTGGCGCAGGGCAATACCCGCATGATCACCCCGGTGGAAGCGAGCTGGGACGCCTGGTTCGCCCAAGGCGCCAGCGATGATGCCCTGCTGCCCGAGCGCGAGCAGCCCGCCATGCAGCAACGCGAGATCCTGAAGTGACGCGCTACCTGCTCGACACCAACACCTGTATCTACGTGATGAACCGGCGCCCCGCGCATGTGCTGCCAATATTCAATGCACATGCGGGCATGATGGGCATTTCCGAGATCACCCGCTTTGAACTGCTGTACGGCGCGTACAAGTCGCAGTCTCCGCACAAGGCCCTGCACAATCTGCAGGCGTTCTGTGCCCGAATCGAAGTACTCCCTTTCGATTCCCTGGCGGCGGAACACTCGGCGCAAATTCGCACGCAACTCGAACAAAAGGGCATGCCCATCGGCCCCTTCGATACCCAAATCGCCGGCCACGCCCAAAGCCTCGCGGCCATACTCGTGACCAACAACCTCAAGGAGTTTCAGCGCGTCGGCGGCTTGATGCTGGAGGATTGGATCTAGTCAGGAGTCCGAACCCTCAAGCGCCGCAGCCAGCTCGCTGCGCAGGCGCTGGTTTTCCGCTTCCAGCTCCTGCACCCGGGCCCGCAGGGTCGACAACTGCTGCTGGGCGGTTTCGAGCGCCGCATCCACGGCCTGCATGCCATGGGCCTGCGAGGCCAGTTCGGCAGGCGATGCGCCTTCTGCGTCCCCAGGCTCATCGGCCTTGGACTTGCGCTTGGCCTCGCGCACCTTCTTGGCCGCCTGCTTGAGCTCATCCTTGCCGCCCTGGGCCGCGGCCTGCTGTTCGGCCACCGGCAGCGTGGCCACCACCGCCGCGGTATTGATCGAGACATCGCCCGCCTTGATGGCCTGCACCAGCTCGGGCGCCGCATGCTTCTGGATCTTCTCGATCTGCGCCACCTGGGCGCTGGACAGGCGCGCCGCCTTGGCCACCGCCTCGCGCGTGGCGACCTTCTCCAGCTCGGCGGCATCTTCCGAGCTGAAGGCCGGAACCTCCCCTGCCTGGGCTTGCGCCGCTTCCTCGGGCGCCGCGCCCTCCTCCTTGGGCACCGGGAAAGGCGCCAACTGCTTGCGCGAGGCCAGGATGGCGCGCTTGCGCAGCGCCAGCACGCCGCGCTGGAAGTCCGATACGCTGCGCCGGCCCAGGTGCTGGTCGATCATCCACAGGTACACGTCCTCCATGCTCGTGAAGCGCGTGTTCTGCACGGTGTTGAACGGCAGGCCATGCTTGCGGCAGATGCCGTAGCGGTTGTGGCCGTCCACCAGCACATCGCCCCACAGCACCAGCGCATCGCGGCAGCCCTCGGCCAGGATGCTGCGCTCCAGCGCCTCGTATTCGTCCGCGCTCAAGGGGTCGATATAGGCCTTGAGCTCTTCATTGATCACTATGTCCATCGCTGCGCGGTTCTTCGTCTGCAAAAAACCCTCGATTGTAGGGATGTGCCGGCCCTGTCTCCCAAGTGGCCTCGGCCAGCGCCGCACAATGGCATCATCCCCAGCCTTCGCAGGAATCCAGCCATGAAGCAATTGTTCACCCTCATCCTGGCCGGCACGCTCGGCGGCGTGGCGCTGGCCGCGCAGCCGCTGCTCTCGCCCAAGGAGCTGCAGGCGCAGCTGGCCAGCACACCGTCCGGGCAGGCCGAGCTGAAGATCATCGACATCCGCGAGCCCAAGCTGTATGCGCAGCAGCACATTCCCGGCGCGCTGAACGCGCCCTACGGCAAGTGGCGCGGCCCGGCCACCAACCCGGGCGAGCTGCCCGACATCGCCAAGCTCACGCTGCTGGTGCAGTCGCTGGGGCTAACGCCCGCCACCCACGCGGTGGTGGTCTCGACCGGTGCCGACCCCACTGACTTTGGCGCCATGGCCCGCGTGTACTGGACGCTGAAGGTGCTGGGCCTCAAAGAGCTGTCCATCGTCAATGGCGGCATGAAGGCCTGGCAGGCCGACGGCGGCGCGCTCGATGGCGCGGTGCCGCAGGTGGCGGCCAGCAGCTGGCAGCCACAGATCGACACCAGCTACCTCGCCACCCGCGAGCAGGTGCGCCAGCACCTCGACCTGAGCAATGCCGCGCTGGTGGATTCGCGGCCCGACGCCTTCTACCAGGGCCAGACGCGCGCGCCCGCGGCCAAGCTCTCGGGTACGCTGCCGGGCGCGCAGCAGCTCGATTTCAACCAGTGGTTCGTGCCCGGCACCGCGCGCTTCGTGGACCCGGCCAGCGCCAGGCAGATCGCCGCCAAGGTGCAGCGCAAGCAGGGCGAGGACATGGTGGCCTTCTGCAACACCGGCCACTGGGCCGCGACCGACTGGTTCGGCCTGAGCGAGATGGCGGGCTACCCGAATGTGAAGCTGTATGCCGGCTCGATGGTGGACTGGACCCAGTCGGCCGCGCCGCCGCCCATGCAGAACCAGCCGGGGCGCATCGAATCGCTGGCCTACGACGCCCGGCAGTGGTGGCAGCGCAAGTTCAAATAATCCTCTTTAATCACATGAAACGACTCCCCCTGTCGATCCTGATGGCCGCATTCTGTGGCTGGCTGCTGTGGAGCGTCTCCGCACGCCAGGCGGCGCTGTTCCTGGTGGGCATAGGCCTGGGCGCGGTGCTGGCGGGCAAGCGCTTTGGCTTCACCACCGGCTGGCGCATGCTGGTCGAGGACAAGGACCCGCGCGGCGTATTCGGCCAGTTGCTGCTGCTGGCGCTGGCCGCCGCCATGGCGATGCCGCTACTCGGGCATTATCCGGAGCTGGCCGCCGCGCTCGGGCCGCCCAGCGTGAGCCTGCTGGTCGGCGCCTTCGCCTTCGGCCTGTGCATGCAGATTGCAGACGGCTGCGGCAGCGGCACGCTGTACAAGGCCGGCATGGGCATTCCGATGAACACCGCCATCCTGCCGCTGTTCGCGCTGGGCAGCTTTCTGGGTTCGGCCCACCTGGGCTGGTGGCTGGAGCTGGGCCGCCTGCCGGCGGTGGGCCTGGTCGGCAGCTGGGGCTGGCTGCCCGCGCTGGCCGCCACGCTGGCGGCGCTGGCGCTGATCGGCCTGGCGGTGCGCCGCTATACCGCCAGCGCCAGGCCCGCAACGCCCTGGGAGCGCCGCTGGGTGACGGGCGCGGTCTGGCTGGCGCTGCTGGCCACGCTGAACCTGCTGCTCGCCGGCCAGCCCTGGGGCGTGGTGTATGGCTTCGGCCTGTGGGCCGCGAAGCTTGCCAACGCCAGCGGCGCGATGGATCTGGCGCACAACTGGTTCTGGAGCCAGCCGGGCAATGCCGCGCGGCTGCAGGAGACCGTGCTGCTCGACGTGACCAGCATCACCAACATTGGCATCCTGGCCGGCGCGCTGTGGGTGGCGGCCGGCAGGCCCGCCGCGGCCAAGCCGCTCACCGGCCAGCAATGGCTGGTGGCGCTGGCGGCCGGGCTGGTGCTGGGCTACAGCTCGCGCCTGGCCTTCGGCTGCAACGTGGGCGCGATGCTCTCGGGTATCAGCACCGGCAGCATCCACGGCTGGATCTGGGTGCCGCTGGCCTTTGCCGGCACCATCTTCGGGCTGCGCATCCGCCGCCACTTCGGCTTTTGACGAGGAGCGCCACCATGACCACAGCAAGCACCCTGCGCCTGGCATTCTGGGCCGCCCTCGCCGCCTTCCTGGCCTGGGACTACCACCACTCCAAGCCGGTGGACCTGCGCTACGAGGCGCCCTTCATCGCCGCCGGCTCGGGCCAGCACGCCTCGGGCGGCCATTGCTCGATGCCGGACTGACGCCGCTACGCCGCAGCCTACGCCGCAGCGGCCGTACCTGCGGCCTGCGGCTCCTGGCCGTGCACGTCGTAGCCGGCGGCCACCCAGGCGTCGAGCCCGCCGAGCAGCGGCCGCACCTTGTGGTAGCCCGCGCGGTGCAGCATGCGAGCGACGATGGCGGCCGAAGCCTCGTTGGGGCAGGCGCAGTAGACCACCACCTCCTCGCCGGGTGTCACCGCCGGCAGCGACCGGCTGCTGGCGCCGGGCTCGAAGACATGGGCGCCGGGAATGTGCGACTCGCCATAGGCGGCTTGCGAGCGCACGTCCAGCACCACCGGCGGCCGGTCGCTGGCCAGCATGTGGCTGAGCTCATCCACCGTGACCCGCGCCATGCGCAGCGAGCGGATCAGCTGCCGCCGCGCCCACCATTTGCGCGCCAGGAACACCGCCAGCGCCAGTGCCAGCAGCAGCACGCCCCACTGGCCCAGCGCCGCGAGCACCGCCAGCAGCTCCTCCACGGCCGAGCTGAACAGTTGGCCCAGCAGCACCGCCGATCCGACCCAGATGCAGGCGCCCAGGCCGTCGAGCAGCAGGAAGCGGCGGCGCGACGTACCCACCACCCCGGCCAGCGCGCTGGCCACCGACGCAAAGCCCGGAATGAACTTGGCCACCAGCAGCGACTTGGGGCCGAAGCGGGTATACAGCGCCTCGGTCTGGCGCACGCAGCTGTCGGGCGACAGCGAGATGCGGCACAGCTGCGACATCACGCGCCGCCCGTAGCGCTGGCCCAGCAGGTACCACACGCCGTCGGCCACCAGCGCCGCCAGCACCGCCACGCCCACCAGCAGCCAGCGCTCGGCGCCGCTTGCCGCGACCGCGCCGGTCACCACCAGCACCGGATAGGCGGGCAGGGGCGCGCCCAGCTGCTCGATGAGCACATTCAGGAAAACGATCCCCAGACCGTAGTCGCGGATCAGCTCAATGATCAACTGCATGGCAAGGCTGGCTCTGGGTTGTATGCATATGCCGCCATGGTATAGAGCGGTATTCAACCGTGCGCACAGAGGGACAAGGGATGCATTTTAGAAATACAAGATTGATAGCAAATTTTGCTTCATATATTAGGGCTGCAGCGCTATTTCTTTTACTTTCGGGGAGCTGCTGCCTGCATGCCGCGCCGCCGGCGCTGTGGCTGGCACAGAAATACCCGGGCGGCCTGGAACTGCAGGCCTATTGGGTCAGCGAGAAATACGACGGCGTGCGCGGCTACTGGGACGGCCAGCGCCTATGGACACGCCAGGGCGAGCCTATCGCCGCGCCCGCCTGGTTCACCGCCGGCTGGCCCGCCACGGCCATGGAGGGCGAGCTGTGGGCCGGGCGCGGCCAGTTCGCCCACGCCCAGTCCACCGCCCGCCGGCAGGTGCCAGCGGATGCGGCCTGGCGGCGCATGCGCTTCATGCTGTTCGACCTGCCCGGCCACCCCGGCAGTTTCGACGAGCGCCTGCACGAGCTGCAGCGGCTGGCGGCCGGCATCGCCCTGCCCTGGGTGCAGGCCGCGCCGCAGTGGAAAGAGGCCAGCGAAGAGAGCCTGCGGCGGCGCCTGGACACGCTGGTGCAGGACGGTGCCGAGGGACTGATGCTGCACAAGGCCGCGGCGCCCTACCGCAGCGGACGCGGCGACGACGTGCTCAAGCTCAAGCCCCAGGACGATGCCGAGGCGCAGGTGCTGGCCCACCTGCCGGGCAAAGGCAAATACCAGGGGCTGACCGGCGCCCTGCTGGTGCGCGCGCCGGACGGCCGCGAATTCAGGCTGGGCTCGGGCCTCAGCGATGCCGAGCGGCGGCATCCGCCGCCCCTGGGCAGTTGGGTCAGCTACCGCTACCGCGGCCTGCATGCCAGCGGCCTGCCGCGCTTTGCCACCTATTGGCGTATGCGCGAGGACGGGCCGCCCCAACCCTGAACGCCGCCCCGGCACTCAGGCCGCGCCCGCCTTTTTGGCCTTGCGCGCGCGTGCCACCTGCGGCTGCTGCGGGGTTTCGGCCACCGGCGACAGCCGGCCCGCCGCCGGATCGCCCAGCGGCACTTCCGACTTCAGCGCCTTCTTCAGGCTCGCGCCCGACCTGGCCTTGCCCGAGGCCGCGGGCGCCTTGGACTTGAGCATCGGGCTTTTCTTCGATGCCGCCACCGGCGCCGAGACCACACGGGTCTGCATGGCCTGGTCGTGCGCGTCCAGCGCCACGCAGTCGGCGTAGAAGCGCAGCGCGCCGCTATCGTCGACCTGCTCCACCAGGCCGTGGATGTCGGTCTCGAAGCCCGGGCAGAGCTTGGAGAATTCGCGCGCGAAGATCAGGTAGTCCACGATCTTCTTGTTGAACACCTCGCCCGGGATCAGCAGCGGAATGCCGGGGGGGTACGGCGTGACCAGGCCCACCGTGACCCGGCCTTCGAGGTGGTCGATCTCCACGCGCTCGGTCTTGCGCCGCGCGATGTGGGCATAGGCGTCGCTGGGCTTCATCGCCGGCGTCAGCTCCGACAGGTACATCTCCGTCGTCAGGCGGGCGATGTCGTACTTGGCGTACAGCTCGTGCACGTGCTGGCACAGGTCGCGCAGGCCCATGCGCTCGTAGACCTTGTGCTGCTGGCAGAACTCGGGAAGGATGCGCCACATGGGCTGGTTCTTCTCGTAGTCGTCCTTGAACTGCTGCAGCGCGGTCAGCATGGTGTTCCAGCGGCCCTTGGTGATGCCGATGGTGAACATGATGAAGAAGCTGTACAGGCCGGTCTTCTCGACCACCACGCCATGCTCGGCCAGGTACTTGGTGACGATGGAGGCCGGAATGCCGCTCTTGCCGAAGGTGCCGTCCAGGTTCAGGCCCGGCGTGACGATGGTGGACTTGATCGGGTCCAGCATGTTGAAGCCGTCGGCCAGCTCGCCGAAGCCGTGCCAGGAATCCGCCTTGTGATCCGCCTTCGAGCCCTTGCCGGCCTTGCCCTTCTTGCTGCGGATGATCCAGTCGTCGGCGCGGCCTATGCCCTCGTCGGCCAGATCCTGCGGGCCCCAGACCTGGAACCACCAGTCGTCCTTGCCGAAGTCTTCCTCCACCTTGCGCATGGCGCGGCGGAAGTTCAGCGCCTCGACGATGCTCTCCTCCACCAGCGCGGTGCCGCCGGGCGGCTCCATCATCGCGGCCGCCACGTCGCAGCTGGCGATGATGCTGTACTGCGGGCTGGTCGAGGTGTGCATCAGGTACGCCTCGTTGAACAGGTTGAAGTCCAGCTTGGTGGTCTGCGAGTCCTGCACCAGCACATGCGAGGCCTGGCTGATGCCGGCCAGCAGCTTGTGGATCGACTGGGTGGCGTAGACCACCGACTGGCGCGGGCGCGCGCGCTTCTTGCCCATGGCGTGGTAGGCGCCATAGAACGGGTGGAAGGCCGCGTGCGGCAGCCAGGCCTCGTCGAAATGCAGGTTGTCCACGTAGCCGTCGAGCTTGCCCTTGATGGTCTCGGTGTTGTAGAGCACGCCGTCGTAGGTGGACTGGGTGAGCGTGAGGATGCGCGGCTTGACGGTCTTGGCGTCCACGCCCTGCAGCAGCGGGTTGGCAGCGATCTTGGCCTGGATGGTCTCGGGCGCGAATTCGCTCTCCGGGATCGGGCCGATGATGCCGAAATGGTTGCGCGTGGGCTTGAGGAACACCGGAATGGCCCCGGTCATGATGATCGAGTGCAGGATGGACTTGTGGCAGTTGCGGTCCACCACCACCACGTCGCCGGGTGCGACCGTGTGGTGCCACACCATCTTGTTCGAGGTGGAGGTGCCGTTGGTCACGAAGAAGCAATGGTCGGCGTTGAAGATGCGCGCCGCGTTGCGCTCGCTCTCGCCGATGGCGCCGTTATGGTCGAGCAGCTGGCCCAGCTCCTCGACCGCGTTGCAGACGTCGGCGCGCAGCATGTTCTCGCCGTAGAACTGGTGGTACATCTGGCCGATGGGGCTCTTGAGGAAGGCCACGCCGCCCGAGTGGCCCGGGCAGTGCCAGGAGTAGGAGCCGTCCTCGGCATAGTCGAGCAGCGCCTTGAAGAACGGCGGCTGGATGCTCTCCAGGTAGTTCTTGGCCTCGCGGATGATGTGCTTGGCCACGAACTCGGGCGTGTCCTCGAACATGTGTATGAAGCCGTGCAGCTCGCGCAGGATGTCGTTGGGCAGGTGGCGGCTGGTCTTGGTCTCGCCGTAGATGTAGATCGGCACGTCCGGGTTCTTGCGGCGCACCTCGGAGATGAAGTCGCGCACATTGCGCACGATCGGGTCTTCGTCGCCGCCCTGGGTGAATTCCTCGTCGTCCACCGACAGGATGAAGGCGCTGGCGCGGCTTTGCTGCTGCGCGAACTGCGACAAATCCCCGTAGCTGGTCACGCCCAGCACCTCGAAACCCTCTTCCTCGATGGCATGCGCCAGGTCGCGGATGCTCAGGCCGGAGGTGTTCTCCGAGCGGAAATCCTCGTCGATGATGACGATGGGAAAGCGGAATTTCATGGGGAACCCCTCGCCCCTCAGGGCATCGAATGGAAGCAAACAGCCGCGAAGTGTACGGAATTCGCTGGCCTGGTTTGATGTATCTCCTATCATTTGCTGGAAATTTGATCGAGATATGCGGTCAAAATGCATCCATTTACTACGAAAGGAGGGGAGCCATGGCTGAATCCACACTCTGGTGGATCGCAACCGGCGTAGCCGTCGCCGCCGAGCTGCTGAGTGGCACGCTGTATCTGCTGATGGTGGCCATCGGCCTGGCCGCGGCCGCCATCGCGGCGCACCTGGGGCTGGGCACGCCGGTGCAGATGCTGGTGGCCGCGCTGGTGGGCAGCGCCACCGTGGTGCTGTGCTACCTGCGGCAAAGGCGCCGCGACAAAAGCCGCGGCCAGCGCAGTGCCCAGGCCGATCCCGACCTGCACCTGGACATCGGCGAGCAGCTGCAGATCCCCGCCTGGGGTGCCGACGGCACGGCGCAGGTGCGCTACCGCGGCGCCCAGTGGACCGCGGTACTGCGCCCCGGGGCCCAACCCACAAGCACCACCTACCGCGTGGCGGCGTTCGACGGCAGCCGCCTGCTGGTCGAGCCGGTGCCCGCCTGAATCAATCATTTTCTAGGAGAGTCTGCATGGAATTCGCCCTCGTGATCCTGGTGATCGCCATCATCTTCATTGCCATGTCCGTCAAGATCGTGCCGCAGCAGCACGCCTGGATCAAGGAACGCCTTGGCCGCTATGCCGGCACGCTGGCGCCCGGCCCGCGCTTCATCATCCCCTTCGTCGACAAGATCGCCTACAAGCACAGCCTCAAGGAAATCCCGCTGGACGTGCCCAGCCAGGTCTGCATCACACGCGACAACACGCAGCTGCAGGTCGACGGCATCCTGTACTTCCAGGTGACCGACCCGATGCGCGCCAGCTACGGCTCGTCCAACTACATCATGGCCGTCACCCAGCTGGCGCAGACCTCGCTGCGCAGCGTGATCGGCAAGCTCGAACTCGACAAGACCTTCGAGGAGCGCGACATGATCAACGCCCAGGTGGTCTCGGCCATCGACGAGGCGGCGCTGAACTGGGGCGTGAAGGTGCTGCGCTACGAGATCAAGGACTTGACGCCGCCCAACGAGATCCTGCGCGCCATGCAGGCCCAGATCACCGCCGAGCGCGAGAAGCGCGCGCTGATCGCTGCCTCCGAGGGCCGCCGCCAGGAGCAGATCAACATCGCCACCGGCGAGCGCGAGGCCTTCATCGCCCGCTCCGAGGGCGAGAAGCAGGCGGTCATCAACAAGGCCCAGGGCGAGGCCGAGTCCATCAAGGCGGTGGCCGATGCGACCGCCCAGGCGCTGGAGCGCATCGCCAACGCGATCCGCCAGCCCGGCGGCGAACAGGCGGTGCAGCTCAAGGTGGCCGAGCAGGCGGTCTCCGCCTACGGCAAGCTGGCCACGGACGCGACCACCACGCTGGTCGTGCCGAGCAATATGACCGAGGTGTCCGCGCTGATCACCTCGGCGATGAAGATGATGCAGGTGGGCGGGCAGCGCAGCTGAGGTTTCCGCCGCAAAATTCAGCCTCAAATGGCGGCTGGCGCTTGTGAATAAAGTGCCAGCCGCTATGTTTTTTGATCCAGCGGCAGCCGCAGCCCGAAGCTGATGCGCCCCTCGCCCTGGCGCGCGAAGGCCGCGCCGCCGTGCATGCGGGCGATCGCCTGCACGATGGCCAGGCCCAGGCCGTGGCTTTCGACGCTGTTGGCGCGCGCATGGTCGGCGCGATAGAAGCGGTCGAACACATGCGCCAGCTGCTCCGGCGTGAGCGGCGCGCTGGCATTGGTCACCGCCAGCTCGGCCCAGCCCGGCTCCGGCTGGGAGATGCGCACCGCGATGTTCGGGCTGCCGCTGGCGTGCTGGATGGCGTTGTGCAGCAGGTTGCTGAGCGCGCGGCGCAGCAGCGCGGTTTCCGCCCATAGCTGCGCATCGCCCTGCACCTGCACCGCCATGCCCGATTCGTCAAGCACCATGTCGAAGAAGTCGGCGATCTTGCGCACTTCCTGCGCCAGCGATACCCGCACCCGGCTGCGCACCCGTTCGCCCTGCTCGGCCCGGGCCAGGAACAGCATGTCGGCGACGATGCCGCGCAGCCGCTCCAGCTCTTCCAGGTTGGATTGCAGCACCTCGCGCAAGGCGGGCGCGCTGCGCTCGCGCGACAGCGCCACCTGGGTCTGGCCGATGAGGTTGGCCACCGGCGTGCGCAGCTCGTGGGCCACGTCGGCGTTGAAGGTCTCGAGCTGCTGGTAGGCGGCGTTCAGGCGGTCGAGCGCGGCGTTGAAGGAGGCCCCCATGTCCAGCAGCTCCATCGGCAGCGCCGGCAGGCGCAGGCGCTCGCCACGGCTGTCGGGCCCGATGCGCTGGGCCTCGCGCGAGAGCTGCTGCACCGGCTGCAGCCCGGCCAGCGCCACCCAGTAGCCCAGCCCGGCCGCCAGGGCCGCGCCAAGCACGGCGAGCACCAGCAGCGCGGTCTCGAAGGTTTTGAGCGTATGGTCCATGCCCTGCGTGTCCATGCCCGCCACCAGCACCACCGCCGGCCGGATGTCGTTGGCCGCAATGCGCGCGCCCAGCACCGCCATGCGCTGCAGGCCAGGCTGCTGCGGCACCAGCACCATGCCCGGGCGCGCCAGCGCGGCGGCGGCCATGGCGCGCGCACCATCGCCATGGCGCCAGGCCGGCTCGTCGCTCCACAGCCAGTAGCGGGTGTGGCCGTCGGCGCTGCCCAGCTCGTCCATCTTCTGCTTGGTGTGCTCCAGCAGCAGCGGCGAGCGCCCATGCATCAGCATGTAGCGGATGTCTTCGAGATGCCCCTGCAGCTGCTCGGCCTGGTAGCGGTCGAGCTCGCGCGCCAGCACATGGTGCAGCGCCATGCCGGTAAGCGCGAACACCGCCACCGCGGCGGCGGCGAACATCAGCGCCAGGCGGCCGGCGATCGAGCGGCGCCAGCGCAGCGGGCGCGGCAACCAGTCAGGCAGGGCCCGGGCCATCGCCCCGCTCCTCCAGCACATAGCCCATGCCGCGGATGGTGTGCAGCAGCGGCTGCGCGAACGGCGCGTCGATCTTGGCGCGCAGGCGCTTGACGGCCACCTCGACCACGTTGGTGTTGCTGTCGAAATTCATGTCCCATACCGCCTCGGCGATCGCGGTCTTCGACAGGATCTCGCCCTGGCGCCGCGCCAGCAGCGCCAGCAGCGCGAACTCCTTGGCGGTGAGGTCGATGCGCTGGCCGGCGCGCGCCACCTTGCGGCGGATCAGGTCCACCTGCAGCTCGCCCACGCGCAGCAGCGTGGGCTCGCGGGCATGGCCGCGGCGGGTCAGCGCCTGCAGCCGCGCCAGCAGCTCCATGAAGGAGAAGGGCTTGACCAGGTAGTCGTCGGCGCCGCCCTGCAGGCCGCGCACGCGGTCGTCGATGCCGTCGCGGGCGGTGAGCATGATGACCGGCGTCTGCTTGACCGCGCGCAGCGAGCGCAGCACCTCGAAGCCGTCGAGTCCGGGCAGCATCACGTCGAGCACGATCACGTCGAAGTCGTAGTGCAGCGCCAGGTGCTGGCCGTCGATGCCGTCATGCGCCAGCTCGACGCTGCAGCCCTGCTCGGTCAGGCCCTGGTGCAGGTACTCGGCCGTCTTGCGCTCGTCTTCGACGATCAGCACTTTCATGGCTGCGCCGCCGACTGTTGCGCCCCACCGGCGCGCTTGCGCCGCAGCCAGGCGGCCTTTCTGCGCTCGTACCAGTAGTGGGCGCGGTCGAGGTAGAGGTAGATGATGGGCGTGGTGAACAGCGTGAGCAGCTGCGACAGCACCAGCCCGCCCACCATGGCGTAGCCCAGCGGGCGGCGCAGCTCCGAGCCGGCGCCGCTGCCCAGCATCAGCGGCAGGCCGGACAGCAGCGCGCACATGGTGGTCATCATGATGGGGCGAAAGCGCAGCAGGCAGGCTTCGAAGATGGCGTCGCGCGGCGACATGCCCTTGTCACGTTCCGCATGCAGCGCAAAATCCACCATCATGATGCCGTTCTTCTTGACGATACCGATGAGCAGGATGATACCTATCAGCGCGATCACCGACAGGTCGTAGCCGCCGGCCATCAGGATCAGCAGCGCCCCCACGCCGGCCGACGGCAGCGTCGACAGGATGGTCAGCGGGTGGATGTAGCTCTCGTACAGCAGGCCCAGCACGATGTACACCGCCACCAGCGCCGCCGCGATCAGGTAGGGCTGGGTGCGCAGCGAATCGCCGAAGGCCTGCGCCGTGCCCTGAAAGTTGCCCGACAGCGTGGCCGGCACGCCCATCTCGGCCTGCGCCTGCTGGATGGCCTGCACCGCGTCGCCCAGCGAATGGCCGGGCTGCAGGTTGAACGAGATCGTCACCGCCGGGAACTGGCCCTGGTGGTTCACCGCCAGGTAGCCAGTGCGGCTGGTGTCGACCTTGACGAAGGTGGACAGCGGCACCTGCTGCCCGGTGATCGGCGAGCTGAGGTACAGCCGCTCGAACAACTGCGGGTCCTGCTGCAGGCGCGGCGTGACCTCGAGCACCACGAAGTAGCTGTTGAGCTGCGTGAAGTACTGCGCCACCTGGCGCTGGCCCACCGCATCGTTGATGCTCGCATCCACCAGCGCGGGCGTGATGCCGTAGCTGCTGGCCAGGTCGCGGTCGATGGTGAGCATGGCGGTGGGCGCGGCGTTCTGCTGGTCCGAGGTCACGTCGGTCAGCCCCGGCAGCGCGCGCAGCCGCTCCATGATGCGCGGCGTCCAGTCGTTGAGCTCCTGCAGGTTGGTGTCGGTCAGCGTGTACTGGTACTGGGTGCGCGCCAGGCGCCCGCCGACATTGATGTCCTGCCCGGCCTGCATGTACAGCGTGATGCCCGGCACCTTGGCCAGCTGCGGCCGCAGCCGCGCGATCACCTGGTCGGCGGTGGCGCTGCGGCCCTCGTCCTGGGGCTTCAAGCTGATGAACATATTGCCCGAGTTGAACGCGCTGGCGCCGGCCTGCATGCCGAAGCTGAGCACGTCCGGGTCCTGGCGCACGATGTCGGCCAGCGCCAGCATGCGGCGGTGCATGGACTCGGACGACGAGTCCTGCCCCGCCACCGCCGAGCCGAAGATGAAGCCGGTGTCCTGCTGCGGGAAGAAGCCCTTGGGAATGAAGGCGTAGAGCACCACCGTGGCCGCCACGGTGGCGATGAAGCTCAGCAGCGTGATGAACGGGTGGCGCAGCACCACTTCCAGGCCGCGCCGGTAGCCGCGCAGCAGGGCCTCGAAGCCGTGCTCGAACCACATGAACAGGCGGCCGTGCCGCTCGCTCGAATGGCCTTCGGCATCGTGCGGATGGCCCTTGAGGAACTTGGCGCACAGCATCGGCGTGACGGTGAGCGACACCAGCACCGACACCGCGATGGTGATGGTCACCGTGACCGCGAACTCGCGGAACAGCCGCCCGACGATGCCGCCCATCAGCAGCAGCGGAATGAACACCGCCACCAGCGACACCGAGATCGACACGATGGTGAAGCCGATCTCGCGCGAGCCCTGCAGCGCCGCCTGCAGCGGCGCCATGCCGTCCTCGATGTGGCGGTAGATGTTCTCCAGCATCACGATGGCATCATCCACCACGAAGCCCACCGCGATGGTCAGCGCCATCAGCGACAGGTTGTCCAGGCTGTAGCCCACCACGTACATCACCGCCGAGGTGCCAAGGATGGCCAGCGGCACGGTGATGCTGGGAATCAGCGTGACCATCACGCTGCGCAGGAACACGAAGATCACCGCCACCACCAGCGCGATCGACAGCAGCAGCGTGAACTCCACGTCCTTGACCGAGGCGCGGATGGTCTGCGTGCGGTCGGCCAGCACATTGACCTTGACGCTCGGCGGTATGCCGGCCTCCAGCCTGGGCAGCGCGGCCTGGATGCGGTCCACCGTCTCGATCACGTTGGCGCCCGGCATCTTGGTGATGGCCAGCATGATGGCCCGGCCATCGCGCAGGGTGCTGGCCGCGTCGTGCAGCGCCGCGCCCCGGAATCCCCAGGCGGCGATCTTGGCATTCTCGGGCCCGTCGAGCGCCACGCCGATGTCGCGCACGCGGATGGGCGCGCCATTGCGCCAGGCCAGCACCACGTTGTTCCAGGGCCCGGCCTGCAGCAGCTGGTCGTTGGTGTAGACGTTGAAGGCCTGCGCGCCGCCGTCGATGGTGCCGGTGGGCGAGCTGATGGTGGTGTTGGCGATCACGCCGCGGATATCCTCCAGCGACAGGCCCAGGGCCTTGAGCCTGGCCGGATCGGCCTGGATGCGGATGGCCGGCTTTTGCTGGCCGAACACGTTCACCAGCCCCACGCCCTCGATGCGCGAGATCTGCTGCGCCAGGATGTTCTCGGCATAGTCGTCCACCTGCGTCAACGGCAGCACCTCGGACTGCACGCCCAGGATCAGCACCGGCGAGTCGGCCGGGTTGATCTTGCGAAAGCTCGGCGGGCTGGGCAGGTTCTTGGGCAGCTGGCCGGTGGCGGCATTGATGGCCGACTGCACGTCGAGCGCCGCGCCGTCGATGCTGCGCGCCAGATCGAACTGCAGCGTGATCTGCGACAGCCCCAGCGAGCTGGTCGAAGTCATCTGCGCCAGCCCGGGGATCAGCGAGAACTGCCGCTCCAGCGGCTGGGCCACGTTGGAGGCCATGGTCTCGGGGCTGGCGCCGGGCAGCTTGCCGGTGACCTGGATGGTCGGAAAATCCACCTGCGGCAGCGGCGCCACCGGCAGCAGCGGCCAGGCCACCAGGCCGATGAGCAGCAGCGCCAGCGCCAGCAGCGTGGTGCCGATGGGGCGGCGGATGAAGGGCTCGGAGATGTTCATGGCGCGCCCTTCTCTGCCTTCCCCTCCGCCCCCCCCTGTGTGGCAGGCTGCTCGGCCGCCGGGGCGGCATCGAGCACCGCGGCCCCCGGCGTCACCCGGTACTGGCCATCGCTCACCACGCGCTGCCCGGCCTGCAGGCCGGAGGCGACCACCGATGCGCTGCCCTCGCTGCCCGCCACCTGGATGGCCTGCACCTGCGCCCGGCCGGCGCCGTCGACCACATAGGCGAACAGCCCGTCCTGGCCGCGCTGCACCACCGACGAGGGCACCACCAGCGCATCCTTTTGCGTGCCCAGCACCAGCCGCGCCATCGCCGCCTGCCCGGGCCAGAGCTTGTGCTGCGGGTTGGCGAAGCGGGCCTTCAGCGAGATGGTGCCGGTGGTGGTGTCGATCTGGTTGTTCAGCAGGGTCAGCTCGCCGCTGGCCAGCAGCTCGCCCGAAGCCTGGTCCAGCACCTGCACCGCCAGCGGCTTGCCGGCATTGATGGCGCGGTTCACCGCCTGGAAGCGCTCCTGCGGCAGCGTGAACTGCAGCGCGATCGGATCGATCTGGTTCACCACCAGCAGGCCACCGGCATCGGCCGCATGCACGATGTTGCCCGGATCGACCAGGCGCGCGCCGATGCGCCCCGAGATCGGCGAGGTGATGGTGGCAAAGCCCAGCTGCACGCGCGCATAGTTCAGCTGCGCGGCGTCGTTCTGCACCGTGGCCTCCAGCTGGCGCACCAGAGCCTTTTGCGTGTCCAGCGTCTGGCGCGTGGTGGCCTCGTCCTGGATCAGCGCGGTGTAGCGCGCCAGGTCGGCCCGGGCATTGGCGAGCTGCGCCTCATCCTTGGCCTTTTGCGCCTGCACCTGCTGGAGCTGGGCCTCGAAGGTGCGCGCATCGAGCCGCGCCAGCACCTGGCCGGCCTTCACGTCCTGCCCCTCCTTGAACTCCACCTTGTCGAGCTGCCCATCCACCCGCGTGCGTATCGTCACCGAGGCCACCGGCACCACCGTACCCATGCCGGTGACCGCGATCGGCATGTCGCGCTGCTGCACCAGCGCGGTGTGTACCGGCACGGCCGCGGCCTGAGGCTGCGCCGGCTTCTTCTCGGCAGAATGTTCGGCCGAATAGGCGCGCCACTGCGGCAGCCCCGCCGCCACCGCGATCACCGCCAGCGCCAGCGCCAGCGCCGAAAGGCCGATGAGCCGGCCCCGTGAGAAAGCGCCCTGTGCTTTGTCGTTCATGTCGGATTTCCTTTGGCGGCCTGGTAGCCGCCCCCCAATGCCTTGACCAGCGCCACGCTGGCCGCAAATTCACGCCCCTGCAATTGCAGCGCGGTGCGCTGGCTGGTAAGCGACAGCGCCTGCGCGGTGATCACCCCCAGGTAGGTGGCGGTGCCCGCGCGGTACTGGCTCAGCGCCACCCGCTCGGCCTCGCCCGAGGCCCGCACCGCGCGCTGCTGGGCCTGCATCTCCTGCTGCAGGTCGCGCAGCGCGGCCAGGTTGTCCTCCACCTCCTGAAAGCCCGTCAGCACCGTCTGCCGGTAGGCCGCCGCGGCCGCATCGAAGGCGGCGCGGCTGCGGGCCACATTGGCGCTGCGCGCGCCGCCATCGAACAGCGCGCCGGCCAGCCCGGCGCCCAGCGCCCAGACCTTGCCCGGCGCCGCGGCCCACGTGGCCAGCCCCAGGCCGGCGCCGGCAAAACCGCCGCTGGCGCTGAGCGTGAGGTTCGGGAAATACGCAGCCTGCGCCACGCCGATCTGCGCATTCGCCGCCGCCACGCGCCGCTCGGCGCCCGCGATGTCGGGGCGCCGCTCCAGCAGCTGCGACGGCAGCCCCGGCGGCATGCCGGGCAGCGCGGGCAAGGCGCCCTCGGGCTCGGGCGGCAGCGAGAAATCCGCCGGCGTGCGCCCCAGCAGCACGGCCAGCGCATGCGCCAGCTGGCGCCGCGACAGCCCCAGGTCCAGCGCCTGCGCCTCGGCCGCGGCCAGCGTGCTTTCGGCCAGCGCCACATCGGCGCCGGTGGCCACGCCCGCGCGGTGCTGCGCCTGGGTGAGCCGCAGCGATTCGCGGTAGGCGGCAAGCGTGCGCTGGTACAGCGCCTGCTGCCGGTCGAGCACGCGCAGCTGCAGGTAATCGTTGACCACGCTGGCCTGCACCGCCAGCTGCGCGGCGGCCAGATCGGCGCCGCTCGCCTCGGCGCCGGCCCGGGCCGATTCGACACTGCGGCGCACGCCGCCCCACAGGTCCGGCTCCCACGAGGCGCTGAGCGACCAGGCATGGCTGTCGCCCTGCGACGAGGTGCCGCCACTGAGCGTGCGCGCCCGGCTGCCGCTGGCGCTGAAGCCAGCGGTCGGATAGAACGCGGCCGACGCCCCCTGCACCAGGGCCTGCGCCTGGCGGTACTGGGCCTCGGCCTGCGCCAGCGTCTGGTTGGCGGTGGTGGCCTCGGCCACCATGGCATCAAGCCGCGCATCGCCATAGGCGGCCCACCAGGGCTGCGACGGATCGGGCTGCGCCGGCATGGCCAGGCGCCAGGCCCCATCTTCGAGAAACGCGGCCTGATGGTCGGCGCCATCGGGCGCCGCCGGCCGCACATAGTCCGGCCCCACCGCACAGCCGCCCACGCAGATCCCCAGGCAGACGGCCGCAAGCTTTACAACACGCGACATACTGATTCTCTTTGGCAAATGCGGTCACTGTAGAAAGCCGATCGGCTCGCCCCGCTGACAGCAGCATGACAGTTCTGTCAGCCAACCGTCATCATCAGAAAAGAGAGCATTCTGCGATTACCTGCTCTTGAATGTAGATAGTTTTCTATCCAATATGTCCGTACAGCAGGCGCCAGAAGCTCTTATTTTTATAGCAAACAAAACTTCTCGCAGTGCACGCCGGCGGATTGCCTGCGCCGGCCCAAAGTCCTGCTACAATGGCCGGCTTCGGAGAGGTGGATGAGCGGTTTAAGTCGCACGCCTGGAAAGCGTGTGTGGGTTAATAGCCCACCGCGGGTTCGAATCCCGCCCTCTCCGCCAGAACACCCCATAAAGGCTGCAAGCTTCGGTTTGCAGCCTTTTTGCGTTTGACCCCGGTGCAACGGGATCGGCGCCGAGGGCCTGGCCGGATGCTACGCTTGCTGCTCCCAAGCAAGTCCATAGGCCATCTCGGAAGACAAGCAGCATCGTGAAGGCATATTTTCAAATAAGGCGATCGCTGGCCGCGTTTGCCGCCGCCCTCGGGCTCTGCGCTGTGGCCGTGTGGGCGGGTTTCCTCGTGTCGTGCGCAGGTGACGAAACCGGCTTGCTGGCCGGGCTGAACCTCAAGGAGGGCCACTATGCGCTGGTGGTTTCAAAGCGCGACCCGAAGGCCTCGGAATCCAGTCTGCCGCGCCAGGCGATCCGGCTGATCGATGACCAGGCCGCGATTGCGAAATACCGCAATCAAATCCAACTCCGGCGGAGCTGGACTGAATTCCTCCCAGGCGAGCGCAGCGGGGACTATTTCATCTACGTCTTCCGCGATACCGCACAGGTGGCCGGGCACACGGTCGCCATGTCGGAGTTCGTGGAGATACCGGACACGCTGTTCGAGGCCGGCAAACCCATGTCAGCCGCAAGCTTCAACGGACCGCGAGCAGCCTATCTGGAAAAGCTCGCCCGGCTCAGGGCGGCGGATACCCTGATCAGATGGGCAGAGGAGCCGGGCGACGGGCGCTTCGAGCACTCCTTCATGATCGAATTGCCGACGATAGCGGTTCCTGACGGAGAGGATTTCGATCCCGTTGCCTATGCGCGCGATGCCGCCCGGCGCATCACGCGGCAGGTTTCCGGTACCGACTTCGAAGTATTGCTCTGGCAGGCGCCAGACCCGCCCTACGATGAGGCCATGATCATGGATGCCGGTGGAGGCTACATGCGCGACGACAACCGCATGCCGCTGAAGCTGAAGGGGGTCAGGCTCTACACCATGCGCCTCATGGTCGAATGCCTGCCGCACGCCCACGGGAAATTCCTGGGCCTCGATCTGGGGGCATTGGTTGCCGACAAGCGCAACGCTGAAGCAGTCGCCACTGCGTGGAAGCGCTCGACCGGCAAACCGCAGGCGCCTGCGGACATTTATCTCGACAACTTCTCTTCCGGCAGGGTGGGAGCGCTTCACGAACGCAGCTACACTGTCAACTACTGGGAGATGGCGAAAGACCCGCGTGTTGGCCGGTGAATGGCACATCCGAGGGAATTGCGCAGAACCTGCAAGATGTCACGGAAAGCGCTGCATTTGCTGATAAATTGTCCAGGTCGACAATTTCACCCGCATGGAGATGAAAGCAAAAATCAATTTCATTGAAAGAGCGCGGATCTTCCGCCGCGAGCTGAGGCGGCGCCGGGTGAAATTCCTGCCGCAGCAAGTCCTGCGCCGGATCTTCAAGGCAGCGGGTATCTAAGAGCTTGTTCACGATCCCCACGGCGCCGCGCCAGCGCATTTGTGGGCGCCCGGCCAGGGGATGGGATTCGCGTGGCCGGCAAGGCAACGCCGCAGGCCGCCCCCGCCCGGGCGGCCGCAAAGGCAGTGGCCCTACGGGTTGGAACGCAATCGCTCGATTGCGCATCCAGTGCCGCATTGTGGAGACCGCAAGCATGTTCCGGGAGCAGCCCATGCCGTTGCTGTGCCAGAATGCCCTGGCCAGCCCGAACAGACTTTACGGCAATGCCACTTTGCCCGGGCGCAGGATGGGCGTCCTGGCGCATTCATGGTGAATGCGCAGGCATGCCCGCCCCATGCAGATGCCACCATACATGCAGGAATTTGAGGATCTTCAGCCGGCGATGCCGCTTGCGCGCCGGCTTCGGCTGCAGCAGATCGCCATCTTCATCCAGGTCATAGAGTCTGGCTCGGTGCTGGCCGCGTCGCGGCAATTGGCGATGACGCAGCCTGCCGTCAGCAAGTCGATCCAGGATCTCGAAAGCCAGGTGGGCGTGGCCCTGTTCGAGCGCAGCAAGCGGGGCATGGCGTTGACGGATTTCGGCAGGACCTTCGAAAACCACGCGAAGATCATGCTGTCGCAGCTGCGCTACCTGTCGGAGGACCTGGAGTCCTGGAAGAGCGGCGCCGCGGGGCACCTGATCGTCGGCACCTTGATCGCGGCTTCTGCCACCATGCTGCCCGATGCCCTGGGCATTTTGCGGCGCCTTGCACCCAATGTGAAGGTCACCGTCAAGGTGGGGGCGAATGCCAGCCTCTACCCCATGCTGATCAAGGGCGAGGTGGACATGGTGCTGGGCATCCTGCCCGAGGATGCCAGCATCCATTTGCCCGACCCCAAGGGCGCCGCCTCGCTCAAGCATGTGGCCCTGTACGAGGAAGGCATGCATGTGGTCGTGTCCAGCAGGCACGCCCTGGCGGCCCGGCAGAAAGTGGCCAGCCATGAGCTGGAGGCGCTCGAATGGATTGTGCCGACCAGGGATTCCGCCACCTTCCAAGCCGTGCTGCGCTTCTTCCGCGAGCAGCAGCTGCCGTTTCCGGCGCGCGTGATCGAGTCGGTCTCCATTCTCACCAACCTTGAGCTGCTGATCAGGTGGGACATGATCGGCTTCATGCCGCGCTCGGTCGCCCAGCGCTTCGAGAGGCAGGGGCTCGTCAAGATCCTGGAGATCGGCAACCTCGACGACGCCACCACCATGGGCTACACCGTGCGCTCCGACCGCGAGCAGAGCGTGGTGATCCAGAGCTTCATTCGCGCGCTGCGCGAAGCCTCAGGCGGCGCCTAGCCCGAAGAAGGCGCGCGCATTGTTCTCCAGGATGTCGCTGCGTTGCGCGGCGTCGAGGAAGGACACGTCCTTGACCAGCGCGCCGATGCGCTGCTCGCCCAGGGGATAGGGATAGTCCGAGCCCAGCATGATGTTGCCGCTGCCCATCACATCCACCAGCAGCCGCAGCGCGCCGGGATCGAAGACGGCCGAATCCACATGCAGCCGGCGCGCATACTCCGATGGTGGGCGCGGGCAGTCCTTGCGCACGATGTCGCGGTGCTTCCAGGCATTGTCGGCGCGCCCGAGCAGATAGGCGAAGCTGCCGCCGCCGTGGGCGAAGCAGATCTTCAGGGATTCGGGAATCCGCTCCAGCGCCCCCGAGAGAATCAGCGACATCATGCTGAGCTGGGTTTCCGCTGCCATCGCCACCAGCCACGGCAGCATCCACTGCTGCATGCGGCCGGGGCTGCCCATCATGTCCCAGGGGTGCTCCAGAATGGGGATGCCATTCTCGGCGCAGTAGATCAGGAAGTCCACGATGTCGGGATGGTCCATGTCCTTGTCGCCGACATGATTGCCGATCTGCACGCCGACGCAGCCCATCTTCATCGCGCGCGATGCCTCGGCGCAGGCCAGCTTCACATCCTGCAGCGGCACCTGGGCCAGCGCCTTGAAGCGCGTGGGGTGCGCGGCGCAGAAGGCCACCGCCTTCTCGTTCATCTGCGCAGCCCAGTCCGCGGCCTTGAGCGCATCCCACGAGTAGCCGAACATGACCGGCGTGGCGCAGACGATCTGCAGGCCGATGCCCTGCTGGTCCATCTCCTGCAGGCGGAAGTCCGGGTCCCACAGCGCCTGGTACACCGGGCGAAACGGCTTGCCGCCGAGCATGATCTGGCCCTGGCTCGCGCCGGGCTCCACCGCCAGCCAGGGCGCGATCTTCGCATCGACCGCGGCGGCCTCTTTCTGCGTGATGAGCGGAAAGAAATGCGAGTGCATGTCGATCATGCCAGCTCTCCCCGCGCCAGGTTCACCCTGGAGCCTGCCAGCTGCCGGTGCCAGGCCTTGTAGTCGCGCCCGGGGTGCACGGTGCCGCAGCGCGTGCAGGTGCGCTCTTGCTCGCCCGTAGCGTAGAACTGCTCGTAGACCGGGGGCAGGTCGCTCACGATGCTCTGCAGCGTGACTTCGCTGCGCCTGATGAGCTGGCCGCAGCAGGCGCAGTTCCACTGGAACGCGTCCTGCTCGCCGAGGTCGCGCACATGCTCGACCACCAGGCACAGGCTGCCCGCCTCGGGGCGCTGTGGCGAATGCAGCACATGCTTGGGCAGTAGGAAGATGTCGCCCTCGCGCAGGTCCACGCGCTCGTACTGGCCCCGGTCCAGGATCACCAGGTGGGCATTGCCCTTGAACTGGTAGAAGAACTCTTCGATGGGATCGTCGTGGAAGTCCGAGCGGCCATTGGGGCCACCCACGATGGTGACCATGAAGTCGCCATCCTTCCAGACCTGTGCGTTGTTGACCGGTGGCTGCAGCAGATGCTGGTTGTCGTCGATCCAGCGCTGGAAGTTCAGCGCGCGTCCGTACTTGAGCATGATGAAGGTCTCCGTGAATCCGATTCAGTTGCGGACCAGCGGCTTGTAGGCCACGGCCTTGATCTCGATGAGCAGGTGCGGATGCGGCAGCTGGTGCACCGCCACCGTGGTGCGCGTGGGGCCGTCGTAGTCGAAGTACTCGGCCCAGACCTCGTTGTAGCCGCCGAAATCGTTCATGTTCACGAGGAACACGCCGGCCTCCACCAGGTCGCCGAGATCCGCGCCCGCGTCGCGCAGGATGTCGCGGATGTTCTCGATCACCGCGCGGGTCTGGGCGCGGATGTCGAGATTGGTCACGCCCAGGGGGTCGACCTGCACGCCTTCGAAGCTGTTGTCCTTGCGGCGCGAGCTGGTGCCCGAGATGTAGAGGAAATCCCCGCCGCGCTTGAGGTGCGGGAACTTGCCGCGCGGCGTGGCCTTGCCTTCGACGACGCTGGCCTTGACTGCTTGTGTGCTTGACATGCTTGCTTCCTTGTCGCTTCGTGTTGCGCTACTGCGCCTGTGCGGCGCTGGCGGTATGGAACATCACCGAGCCCAGCGCGCTGCGGCCGCTGCCGATATGGCATTCGACGGTGCTGGCGGGCTGCAGCGCCTCGGCGGCGGTAGCGGCGCCGGCCATGATGAGCGAGCCCGCGGGCAGGCTCATGCCGGCGCCGTGCAGCAGGCGCGAGGCCTGCACGATGGAGCGCAGCGGCTGCCCCAGGATGGCCGCGGTGGAGCCCACCTGCACATTGCGGCCGTTGACCTGCATGCGCACGCCGGCATTGGCCAGCGCCTCGAAATTGCGCGACCAGGCGCCCACCACCAGGCCCGCCGAGGAGCAGTTGTCGGCCACCACGTCTTCGAGCGTGAACTTGAAGTTGCGGTAGCGCGAGTCGATGATCTCCATCGCCGGCGCCACCGCCTCCAGGTAGTTCACCGCGTCGAGCGCGGTCAGCGGCCCGTCGATGGCCTTGCGGGTGACGAAGCAGATCTCGGGCTCCACCCGGGGGTGGATGTAGCGCGCAAGCTGAACCACTGCGCCTTCCTCCTCCTGCATGCCATCGGTCAGCAGGCCCCAGATCAGGCTGTCCACCCCCATCTGGATCATCTTGGCGCGGCTGGTGAAGCCGAGCTTGATGCCCACCATCCGCTCGCCCCGGGCGATGCGGTGGTCGATGGACGCGCGCTGGATCGCATAGGCCTCGGGCAGCGAGAAATGCCCGGCGGGAAACTGGTCGACCTCGCGCGCCTGGTGCGCCGCGGCGTCCAGCGTTTGCGCCACCTGCGCCAGCAATTCGCTCCTGCTGCTCATGCGGCCTCCTTCCGGCCGGCGGCCAGGCCCGCGGCGCCCGAGGCATCCGCGCCGCGCTGCTTGAGCATGTCGAGCGCCACATCGACGATCATGTCTTCCTGCCCGCCCACCATGCGGCGGCGGCCCAGCTCGGCCAGGATGTCGAAGGTCGGCAGGCCATAGCGCCTGGCCGCGGCCTCGCTGTGCAGCAGGAAGCTCGAATAAACGCCGGCATAGCCAAGCGCCAGCGTTTCGCGGTCCACCCGCACCGGGCGCTGCTGCAGCGGGCGCACGATGTCTTCGGCGGCGTCGATGAGCTTGCGCACATCGCAGCCATGGTTCAGGCCCATGCGGTCGACCGCGGCGATGAACACTTCCAGCGGCGCATTGCCCGCGCCCGCGCCCATGCCGGTGAGGCTGGCGTCGATGCGGTCGCAGCCATGTTCGAGCGCGACGATGGAGTTGGCCACGCCCAGGCTCAGGTTGTGGTGGGCATGCATGCCGGTCTGGGTCTCGGGCTTGAGCACCTGCTTGAAGGCCTTGAAGCGCTCGGCGATGTCGTACATGTTCATCGCTCCGCCCGAGTCCACCACGTAGACGCACTGCGCGCCATAGCTCTCCATCAGCTTGGCCTGCTCGGCGAGCCGGGCCGGCTCGTTCATGTGGCCCATCATCAGGAAGCCCACGGTATCCATGCCCAGTTCGCGGGCATATTCGATGTGCTGCCGGGAGATGTCGGCCTCGGTGCTGTGCGTGGCAACGCGCACCACGCGCGCGCCGGCGTCGTAGGCGGCGCGCAGGTCGTGGATGGTGCCGATGCCCGGCAGCAGCAACGTGGCGACCTTGGCATGCTGGAGCTCGCCGGCCACGGCTTCGATCCACTCCAGGTCGGTGTGCGCGCCAAAGCCGTAGTTGAAGCTGGTGCCGCGCAGGCCGTCGCCGTGCGCAACCTCGATGCTGTCCACCTTGGCGGCGTCGAGCGCGCGGGCGATGCGGCGCACGTCGTCGAGCGAATACTGGTGGCGGATGGCATGCATGCCGTCGCGCAGGGTCACGTCGGAGACGTAGATCTTCTTGCTGCGATCGAATGCGGATGGGATGGTGGACATGGTGAAGACTCCTTTTCAGGCCGCGGCGGCGGCTGGTTGACCCTGCGCGGCGAGCATGCGCGCGGCCATCTGCTCGGCGGTGGCCATCGCGGCGCTGGTCATGATGTCGAGATTGCCGGCATAGGCGGGCAGGTAGTGCGCGGCGCCCTCCACTTCGAGCATGACGGTGACCTTCAGGCCCTGGGTGAGGCCGATGCCCGGCACATTGACGCGGCGCTCGCCGTCGATGCGCTCGAACTGCACCCGCTGCTTGAGGCGGTAGCCCGGCACATAGGAATGCACCTTGGCCACCATGTTCTCCACCGAGGCGGAAATCGCCTCTTCGCTGGCCGACAGTTCGGTGAGGCAGTACACCGTATCGCGCATGATCAGCGGCGGCTCGGCCGGATTCAGCACGATGATGGCCTTGCCGTGCGCGGCGCCGCCCACCAGCTCGATCGCCTTGGAGGTGGTTTCGGTGAACTCGTCGATGTTGGCGCGCGTGCCGGGGCCGGCGGACTTGCTGGCGATCGACGCAACGATCTCCGCATAGCGCACCGGAGCCACGTTGGCCACCGCGCGCACCATGGGAATCGTCGCCTGTCCGCCGCAGGTCACCATGTTGACATTGGCCTGGTCCAGGTGGTCGCCCATGTTCACCACCGGCACCACATAGGGGCCGATGGCCGCGGGCGTGAGATCGATCACGCGCTTGCCATGGCTTTGCAGGATCTGGTTGTTCTTGATGTGGGCGCCCGCGCTGGTCGCATCGAAGACGATGCCGATGTCCTTGAAGCACGGCAGCTGCACCAGGCCGTCGATGCCTTCGGCCGTGGTGGCAACGCCCAGGCGCGCGGCGCGCGCCAGGCCATCCGAGGCCGGGTCGATGCCGACCATGGCGGCCATGCGCAGGTGCTTGCTGTGGCGCATCACCTTGATCATCAGGTCGGTGCCGATGTTGCCCGAGCCGATGATGGCGACGGGAATGCGGGAGTCAGTGTTGCTCATGGAACATCTCCTTGGCTTGAGCTGTGGCTTTATTGGGGTTGGCCGAAGGCGGCGCTCACGCTGCCGAGTCCCTCGATGCGCGCGGTGTAGACATCGCCGGGCTTCACGACGGCCATGGGGCCGAGCGCGCCGGTCATCAGCACGTCGCCGGCCTTGAGCGGCGAGCCCACGCGCACCATGGTGTCGGCCAGCCACACGGCGGCATTGAGCGGGTTGCCCAGGCAGGCCGCGCCCACGCCCACCGAGACCGGCTCGCCACGGCAGTCCATGCGCATGCCGCAGCCGGCAAGATCGAGCCGGGCCAGCGGCACGGGCCGCGTGCCCAGCACGAAGAGCGATGAGGAGGCGTTGTCGGCAACCGTGTCGACAAGGCGGATGTCCCAGTTGGCAATGCGGCTGCCCACCACCTCGATGGCCGCCACCGCGTAGGCCGTGGCGCCGATGATGTCGGCCACGGTGTGGCGCTCGTGCGGCAGGTCGCGATCGAGCACGAGGGCGATTTCGGCCTCGGCCTTGGGCTGTTGCAGCCGGCTCCAGGCGATTTCCTCGCCGTCGCCCACGGCCATTTCGGCAAACAGCGCGCCAAAGTCCGGCGAGTCAACGCCCAGCTGCTTTTGCACGGCGATGGAAGTCAGCCCGATCTTGCGGCCCACCAGGCGGTGGCCCAGCGCCGCGCGGCGCGCGGTGTTGAGCTGCTGCACCGCATACGCGGCAGCGATCGCGTCGCCGCCGAGCGCGGCGATCTCATCGCGCAGCGCGGCGATGGGCTGGTTGGTCTGTTCGGCCTGCCAGAGGCGATCGGCCATGCTTTGGAGTTGGGCTTGCACGGGGCAGCTCCTTTATCGGGTTGCTGGGTTGCGGTAAAACAGGAATTCGATCTCGACCAGCGCCGCCAGCGGCAGGGCGCTCACGCCGACCGAGGTGCGCGCAGGCGGCGCCACCTGGCTGAACTGCGCCTCCCACACGGTATTGATGGCGGGGAACTCGTCCATGCAGGTGGTGTAGATGCGCGCGAGCATCAAGTCCTGCAGCTCGTAGCCATAGTCGGGCAGCGCGAGGTACAGGTTGTCGAAGATGCGCTGCGTCTGCGCGGCCACGCCGCCCTCGACGAGGCGGCCCGTTTGCGGGTCGAGCGCCACCATGCCCGAGACCATGCCCAACGGGCCGTTCTTCACACAGGGCGTGTAGCGGAACTTCGGTTGCGGGCCCTTGGCCGAGGTGATCAGTTCTCGCATGCGAATGGTGCTCACAGCGCGAGGCAGATATTGGTTGTTTCCGAATAGAAGTCCAGCGAATGGCGCCCGCCCTCGCGGCCGATGCCCGAGAGCTTGGAGCCGCCGAACGGCGTGCGCAGATCGCGCGAGAACCAGGTGTTGATCCACACGATGCCGGCATGGAATTGGCGCGACACCCGGTGCGCCCGCTGCAGCTGACCGGTCCAGACGCAGGCGGCCAGGCCATAGGGCGTGTCGTTCACGCGCGCGATGACCTCTTCTTCCGTGTCGAACGGGCTGATATGGCAGACCGGGCCAAACACCTCTTCGCGCATGCAGCGCGCGGAGTCGGCCAGGCCCGTCCAGATCGTCGGCTGCACGAACGCGCCGTCGTCGCGCGCATCGCCAAACCGGGGCACGCCGCCGCCGCTCACCACGGTGGCGCCCTCCTCGACCGCCAGCCGGTAGTACGACAGCACCTTGTCACGGTGCTCGTGCGAGATCAGCGAACCCATGAAGACGCCCTGCTCGTCAGGCCAGCCGATCTTGAGCGCTTCGGTCCTGGCCTTGAGCGCGGCCACGAACTTGTCGAAGATCGGGCGCTGCACGAACACGCGCTCGGAGCACAGGCAGACCTGGCCCGAGTTGGTGAAGCTGGACTTCACGATGCCTTCGACAGCCGCATCGAAATCGGCATCGGCGAAGACCACCGCGCCGTTCTTGCCGCCCAGCTCGAACGAGATGTCCTTCACCCCATCGGCCACCGCCTTCATGATGGCGGAGCCGGTGCGCGACTCGCCGGTGAAGGTCACCGCATCGACGCCGGGATGCATGGTCATGGCTTCGCCGGCGGAGCCCGGGCCAAAGCCATGCACCAGGTTGAATACGCCGGGCGGAACGCCCGCCTCGTCGAATGCCTCGGCCAGCAGCGTGGCCGAGGATGGGGTTTCCTCCGAGGGTTTGACCACCATGGTGTTGCCGCAAATCAGCGCGGGGCCGGCCTTCCAGGTCATCGACAGCAGCGGCAGGTTCCACGGGCAGATGCTGGCGATCACGCCCAGGGGCTTGCGCACCGTGTAGTTCATCAGGTTCTGACCGTTGGCCAGCTGGGTCTCGAAGTACTCGCCGTTCGCCACCTTGCCCAGGTCGGCAAAGGTGCGCAGGTTGGCCATGCCGCGATAGATGTCGAGCGCGCGCGCCTGCTCGATCGGGCGCCCGGTATCCGCCACCTCGGCGGCGACGAATTCGTCGAAACGGCGCTCGATGATGCCGGCCACCTTGTAGAGCAGCTCGGCACGCTGCTGCACGCTCATGCGCCCCCAGGGGCCGCTCAGGGCCTGGCGGGCGGCCTGCACCGCCTGGTCGACGAGCTGCGCGTCGGCCTCATGCACCTTGGCCAGCAGGCGGCCATCGAGCGGGCTGACGTTGTCGAAGGTCTTGCCGGTTTCCACGAACTGGCCGTTCACGTAGTTGCGCAGCGACTGCAGGCTGGCCGGCAGTGCAAAGCGGGCGGAAGTTGTCATCCTGGGCTCCAGTGTTGCTATGCGTGTTTCAGAGTGCTGGCAGTCTAGGCAGCGCCGACTCCGTTGACTAATGAATTCGAAGGCCGCATCTATGACGGCGAGGAATATCGCGGCCGGCTCATGCCAAGCCCGGCCGGCGGTTGCACACCAGGTCCGAGCGCTGGTGCTGAACCAGCAGGATGCTGATCGCGGCCACCACCGCGGGCGCGGCGATCGCCAGGAAATTGCTTTGCAAGGGCAGCTCCATGCCCACGATGGCGCCGATGAAGATCGGCGACAGAATCGCGCCCACGCGGCCCACGCCGAGCATCAGGCCCACGCCGGTGGCCCGCGCCGTGGTCGGGTAGAACTGGCTGCAGTAGGCGCAAGTCATGGTCTGCGTGCCGATGGTGCATGCACCGGCGATGGCCACCACAACGAACAGGGCTGGCGTGGGCAGCTTGTAGCCCATGAGGGTGATGGCCACGGCGGCGATCACGAACATCAGGAAGGTCACGACCTTGATGTGGATGCGGTCCGCCAGCCAGCCCGCGAACACGGCCCCCACGGTGGCGCCGATGTTGAGCACCAGCACGAAGGTCAGCGCCGAACCCAGGCTGTAGCCAGCCTGCGCCATGAGCTTGGTGAGCCAGGAGTTGAGCGCATACACCATGAACAGCGCCATGAAGCAGGTGAGCCAGAACATCACCGTGCTGAAACCCCGGCCCTGCGCGAACAGCTCGCCCAGCGCAGAGCGCTGCGCGGCCTTGCCGGCCTGCGCTGCGGCCAGCACGAACTGGTCGCCAGGCTGCGGCTCGAAGCCCGGCGACATGCGCGCCAGCACCCGCCCCAGCTCGCCGGTGCGACCCCGCTTGAGCAGGAAGCCGAGCGACTCGGGCATCTGCATCCAGATCAGGGGCAGCAGCAAGACCGGCGCGGCCGCCGCCAGGAAGACCGCCTGCCAGCCATAGGTTTCGATCAGCCCCTTGCCCAGGATGGCGGCCAGCATGCCGCCCACGGAGTAGCCGCTGAACGTCAGGGTGATGAGCGTGCTGCGCATGCGCAGCGGCGAATAATCCGTCATCTGCGCGATCACGTTGGGCATCACGCCGCCGATCCCCAGCCCGGCGATGAAGCGCATCGCACTGAATGAGACCGGGCCATGCATCATGCCGGCCAGCGCGGTGAACAGGCTGAAAATCGCAATGCACAGGCACAGCACGAACCTGCGCCCGAAGCGGTCGGACAGCCCGCCGAACAGCACGTTGCCGAACATCATCCCGAACAGCGCCGAGCTGGCCATGAAGCCGGCCTGCGTGGCATCGACGCCCATGTCCTTCATGATCGACGGCAACGCAATGCCGACCACGGCCAGGTCGTACCCATCGAACACGATCGCCAGCGCGCACCAGACCAGGACCGTCCAATGGAATCTCGTGAACGGGGCTTCGTCAGCAAGCACCTGAAGGTTGATTTTTCGCATTCCCGCCTCTTTTCATTCAGCACCCCTTGAACCAGGGGACACATGTCTCGTGACGCTGAAATGTAGTGAGGATGCCGGCGCTTGGATAATGAATTCGAGAGACGCAGATATAAGCCGATGGAATACAACGCCGGCCCGCCTGCGCCCCATCCCAGGGCACGGAATCATCCCCGCCGCGGCATGACCAGCAGCAGGCGAGCGGGTTGCGCGCCGATATTGCGCAGCTGCCGCGCCTCTGCCGGGGCGATGCGGCAACTGTCCAGCGGGCGCAGCACCGTCTCTTCAGAGCGGCCGCCAGCCGACGCCGTCACCTGCACCTCGCCCTCCAGGCAGACATAGAATTTCTCGACCTCGGAGGCGCTCAGCGTCGTGCCGCCCCCGGGCTCGATCAGCGAGCAGCCGATCCAGACGCTGTCCGATGGGCCGGCCTCCATCCCCTGCAGCCGCTGCATGCGCATGCCGGCATGGCCAGGGGCTTCGTAGGTGGGGGCCTGGGCAATGGGCACCGCATGCATGGCATCCACCCTTCAGGGGGCGAGGACCACGCGGTCCATCGAGCCGCCCAGCACCTTGCGATAGGCATTCGCGGCCTCGCAGAGTGGCAGCAGCGTGGCCTCATCCACGTCGAAGGCGCGCAGCGATCCATCGTTGAACCCCGGCAGCAAGGTATTGAGCACTTGCGCGCATTGGCTTACGCTGAGCTTGAGGCTGTCCACCCCGAGCATCTGCAGGTTGCGGCGGTAGAACGCCAGAATATCGAAGGGCACCGTGCGCTCTATCGTGGAAATCAGGATCTGCGTGCCACCAATCGCAAGGCTGCCTAGCGCCAGCTCGAAGTACGGCGATCCCACGGTGTTGTAGGCGATGTCGATGCCGCGGCCTGCCGAGGCCTGCACAATGCGCTGGGCCAGATCGGGGCTTGCGCTGTCGAGCATGGCGATGGGCGCGGATGCGTGTCCATGGTAGGTGCTGGAGCCGCGATCCACGCCGATCACCGCTGCGCCGGCACGCGTTGCCAGCTGGACTGCCGCCTGGCCAACCTTGCCATTCGCGCCAAGCACGAGGACCGTCTGCCCGGCGCCCCTCAGGCCGGCACGGCGCAGGCCCTCGTTGGCCGTAATGAAAGGCACCCCGACCGTCGCGGCGGCCGCAACCGAGACGCTCGCGGGCTTGCGGCTCAGAGCATCCACCGGCAGGACGAGATAGCGCGCATGCGTGCCATCGCGGGTCACCCCCAGATCGCCGCCGGTGCCCCAGACATCCTCGCCGATCCATTCGGCGGGGCCTGCGACCACGCGGCCGGCGAAGTCACGGCCGGGGGTGCGCGGCCAGATGGCCTGCGGCATGGCGCCCAGCGCCGCCTTCACGTCACTGGGGTTGACGGCGGCGGCCAGCACCTCCACCACCGCCTCGCCCTGCCCGGGCTCGGGCCGTGGCTGGTCGATGATGGCGGGAGCGATGTCGTCGGCGCTGGCGGCCTTGGCGGCCAGCCTCAGGGCTTGGGGAATGGTTTGCAGGATGGTCATGATTGAATACTCTTTCGAACAAGATGGGTGAATACAGACGGGTGCCCAGGCGGCCGGCAATCAACGCGCAGCCGGTTGGGCATTGCTTGGGCGAAGCCCCCAGCGCGTGCGCGCCTGCTCACTGGTGGCGAGCGTGCCTCCCAGGTCCTCCACGATGCGCCGGGCCTTGCCGACCAGCTGGGCATTGCTTTTGGCCAGCTCGCCCCGGCTGATGTAGATCGTGTCCTCCAGGCCGACGCGCACGTTTCCACCCAGCAGGCAGGCCTGCGCGACCGCTGGAAACGCATGCCGGCCCACGGCAAATGCCGTCCATTGGGCCTGCCCGGGGATCAGCGAAGCCGCCAGTTGCATGGCCTGCGTGGTAAACGGCAGCGAGTAGCGCACACCCATCACAAAGCTGAAGATGCCCGGCCCTTGCAGGCAGCCCTCCTCGATGAGCTGTTGCGCAAGCACGAGATCGCCCGTATCAAAGCATTCGAGCTCGGGCACCACGCCGGCTTCCCGGATGATTTTTGCCATGCGGCGCACGTTGGCGGGCGTGTTCATCACCACCTGGTTGCCGGAGTTCATGGTGTTGAGGTCAAGCGAGCAGATATCCGGCTGCAGCGCCGCGATATGCTGCACACGCTGCTGCGGCGGCAGCAGCGAAGTCCCCGGGGCATAGATCTTGGGATCGTCCTCGCTGGGCACGTAGCGCCCGCCGGGTCCGGTAGTGAGGTTGATGATGAGCTGCGGTCGTTCGCGGCGCAGCGTCTGCACCACCTGGGCATACAGCTCCAGGTCCATGGAGGGCTTGCCGGTCTGAGGATCGCGCACATGGATATGCACCGCCGCAGCCCCGGCATCGTGGGCCTCGATGCAGGCGGCGGACAGCTGCTCCGGGGTGATCGGCAAATAGGGGGTCTGCTCCGGCGTGGTCAGGTTGCCGGTCACGGCGCAGGTCAGGATGGTGGGTTGGTTCATATCGCTTGCTGGAATCAGAGGTGGCGGCCGCCATCGGCCACGAAGATGCTGCCGGTGGCATAGCGCAGGCTGGTGCAGCACGCCACGACTGCAGCGGCCACGTCGTCGGCGCTGCCCACGCGGCGCAAGGGGATCGAGGCGCCGGTCCTGGCGTTGAAGTCCGCATCGCGCCCCGCGACGAAGCCGGTATCCACGACCCCCGGCGCCACTGCCAGCACCCGGACGTGCGGCGCCAGGGTTTTCGCCAAGCCCTTGGTCAGCGCGTCGATGCCGGCCTTGGCGGCCGCGTAGGCGAGATTGCTGCCCAACCCGGTGCCGCCCGCGATGGAGGACAGGTTCACCACCACGCCGTCCTGCGTGGCCCGCATCTGCGGCGCAAAGGCGCGAATGGCGGCGAACGTGCCGCGCCAGTTGGAGGCGAACATCGCGTCGATGAGCTCGTCGTCGAGCGCATCCAGGTCCGCGGCCGCAACGGGATGGGTATGGCCGGCGCAGTTCACCAGAATCCGGGCCGGGCCGTACTCCAGCTCGACCGCCCGGGCGGCGGCCTCCAGCTGCCGGCTGTCGGTGACGGATGCGGTGACCGCACCGTGCCCCGATCCTGGCAGCGACGCCAGCAGCGGCGCGGCCTTGTCGGCATTGCCGCGATGCAGCAGCACCACGTGGGCGCCAAGAGAGGCCAGGCGCCGGGCCGTCGCGGCGCCGATGGCGCCGGTTGCGCCAGTGATGACGGCGACCTGGCCGTCAAGGCGGTCAAGGGGAGAGAAAGCACTATTCATAGAGCTGCGGTCCGCCAGCGGACATCAAGGAATGGGACATTTGGGAATACGGGTCTCGCCGGGCTCCAGGCGCAGCTCCACGTCCAGGCGGAAGCTGCCATCGGCCTGCGGCTCGAAGCGGCGCAGCAGCGATCCCACGGCGCCAAAGACCACGTCATCGAATGCATGCGGGTCTTCGGCGTCGAAGAACTGCGTCGCGAGCACCTTGTGCCCCGGCGCAACCACGATGAAGTGCAGATGCGCGGGCCGCATGGTGTGCCGGCCCTGCGCGGCCAGCAGCGCTCCGCATGGCCCGTCCACCGGCACCGGGTAGCCGGCCGGGCGCACGCTCTCGAAAGAGAAGCGGCCCTGTTCATCGGTCTCGAAGCGGCCGCGCAGATTCATGCTTGCCTGCGTATCGTCCTGGTTCTCGTAGAGGCCCTTGGGCGATGCCTGCCAGGTCTCCACCCGGGCACCGGCCAGCGCGGTGCCGTCCAGGGACAGCACCCGCCCCGATACCTGCATGCGGGCGCCAGGCGTGTCCTTGCTGCAGATGCTCTCGCCGTTTTGCTTGAGCGGCTGGTTGGCCCGCCAAAACGGTCCTATCAGCGCGGGCTCCGTGCCGCCGGCGGCAAGCGCGTGGCGCGCGTCATGGAGCTGCACCAGCGTTGCCAGCCCTAGAATGTCGGCCAGCAAAATACCTTCATGCTTCTTCGGGCCGCTGGCCTGCCCGATCCCGACCAGGAAGTCCAGGCCATGCTCGAGCTCGGCGGGGGTGAGGCCGGCCTCCAGCGCGAAGGCATGCAAATGCCGGATGCCGATCTCCAGAATCTTACGCAGCCGTGGGTTGGCGGTGCCGGCGTTTGCCTTGAGCACTTGGGCCAGCAGTGCCTGCGGATCGGTGGATGACAAAACTTGGTGCTCCATCCTGTTGCTCTCCTGTTTGCGAGGGTTGGTCTTCAATCGCACGCGCCCGGCCAGGCAGCGCCCAGCCCGGGCCGGGTGCCCCCATAGTCCTGCCGTGCCGCGTGCTCTTTGCTATTGGTGCGCCAGCATCTTCAAGGTGTTGCCGCGATAGATGGCTTGCAGCTCGGCCGGGGTGAATCCGCTTTGCTCCAGGCCCTTGGCGATCTTCGCCGGCTCCACCCAGGGGTAGTCCGAGCCGAAGAGGATCTGGGAGTTGGGCACGATCATCCTCAGGATGCCCATGTGCACCGCGTCGGCGGCCGCCGCCGTGTCGTAGTAGAAGCGCCGGAAATGGTGCAGGCGCGAGTTGGCCGGCGCCTGCTGGGCAAGCGACTGCACCGTCTCGCCCACCAGGAAGCGCTGCGCCCAGATGCTGCCCCCGCCATGCGACCAGATGAAGCGCACGTCGGGCGTGGCATTGGCGACACCGTTGTGCACCAGGCTCACCATGGCGCGCGCCAGGTCGGAGCTGAGCTCCACGATCGTCGGCAGGATGCCCGGCTGATAATTCCAGGAACAGCAGCCCGGGGCCGTGGCATGTACGTAGACGATGGCCTTGCGGCGGTTGAGCTCCTGCCACATCGGCGCAAACGAGGGATCGCCCAGCCACTTGTCGTCATAGCTGGACAGCAGGCCCACGCCGTCGGCCTTGAGCACATCGAACGCATACTCGATCTCGCGCAGCGTGGCCTCCATGTCCGGCAGGGGCAGCACCGCAAACAGCCCATAGCGGCCCTTGCGCCTTTCCTTCATGCCGGTGCCGTACTCGTTGAGCTCGCGCGCGGCATAGGCGGTTTCCTTGACATCGCCAAACCACACGCCGGGCTGGGTGACGGAGAGGTAGGCCTTCTCCACCCCGCCCCGGTCCAGCACCTCGATATCACGCTCCAGGGTCCAGTTCTTGAAGTGCTCGAAGCCGAGCACCGGCTGTAGCGCGTTGCGCTTGTCCACCATCTTCACCCACTTGGGCGAGAAGAAATGGTGGTGAACGTCGATGCGCCCGGCGGCCGCCCCCGCAGCACCGGCTGCACCGGGGTCGGCGGAAGCCGCCGGCAGATGCTGGCAGCCCGGCAGCGCCGCAGCGGCGGCGAGCCCCGAGAACATGCCCATGAAGTGGCGCCGCGAGCAGCAGGCGGCATGCATTGCGGCCGAAGCCGGCGCACGCCTGCCTGCGGTGATATTCGTCTCCATCCAATAATCTCCCCGCCCCATGGGCATAGTCAGTCAACAAGCCAATCCATCACTGCGCGCCGAACAGCTTGTAGGACGGGTCATTCCTGCCGGCGCGTGGCGCGATCTGGTAGTTCTTCTTCACCTCTGCGGCGCTCACATAGCTGATGCGGCGATAGTCGCTCACCGTCTTGCGGCCATCCAGGCCCCACTTGCCGTTGCGCCGCGACCAGGTATCGAGATAGCGCGAATGCATCCAGCGCTCCTCGTACATGTCGGGATCACCGGCCTTGGGCACCAGCAGCGTCGCAGTACCCGTGGTTTCGCTGACGGCGTGGTCGCCGTTGACGCGGATCAGGATGTTGGTCATGCGGTGGTTGTTGCCCGTCATTTCGTCATGGGCCTTCATGAGCCAGTCCACATAGGCGGCCCAGCTGGGAAACTCCGTCTTGCCGAAAGTCATCTTGGCATCCGGATGCCCGATGGACAGGAGCAGCTCGCGGTCGAGCCGGTCCAGGCCGCGCGGATAGGTGTTGATCAGCTCGGTGATGGCTTGCTTGTCCAGCAGCTCCTGGATCTGGGCCGAAGTGGGCGCGGCAACGGCAGGCGGCGCGCCCGCCTGCTGCGCCTGGGCAGCGCCCGCGAAGCTGAGCAGCGCTGCGAGCGCCAGGCCGCTGAGTGATGGTTTGCCGAAGCTGGAAGATGGTTGCATGCTGGTCTCCTTAGAAAATATGCCGAATGCCGAACTCGAATCCAGACGAGCTGGCGCCGGGCTGGTTGGTCAGCGGTTGGTTGGTGGGGGCGTTGCCAAAGCCGGTGGTGGTGACGATCTGCGCGGACTTGCCGCGGTTGCCGATGCGCGCATAGGTTCCGTAGAGCGCCGTGCGCTTGGATAGATGGTGCAGATAGCCCAGCGACAGCTTGGTCCAGTCATCGCGGCTGTTCTTGCGGTCGTAGTAGCTGTAGGTGGCCCGCAGCTCGCCCAGGCCGCCGGCCGGCGCGGTCGCGCCGATGAGGTAGGCATCGATGCGCGCACCCGCGGAGTTCTTCTCGCTGGCCCAGAAGGCCATGGGCTTGACCATGCCGAAGTCGTAGGTGCCCACCACGCTCATGCTGTCGATGCGGCTGGCCACGGTGGCCGTGCCGCTGTGGTATTGCGACACCGAGGCCGCCAGGTTCATGCGCGCATTGGAGTACCCGCCGCGAATGCCGATGTAGTTGCCCTTCTTGCTGTTGGCAGAGCCTGAAGGCTCCTCGCCGAATGCGTACTGCAGCTGGCCGTGGACGCCCTCCAGGGTTCTGGGCAGAAGATAGCTCACCGCGTTGCCGATGCGAATCGGCGAGCCCAGCATCATGAAGGCCATCGGCTGGCCGATGCCCGTGCCCTGGAACGGATCGAACCAGGCAGGGTTGTAGTACGAGGCGGTGAAGTCCTGGCCCAGGCGCAGCTCGCCAAAGCTGCCCCAGAGGCTCACCGTGGCGCGGCGCACGAAGTTCAGGCTCGTGGCGGGATTGAGCCCTTGCCCGGTATCCCCCGAGAGGGGAGCCTCCAGCCAAAAGCCCGCCTTGAGCCCGCCACCAAGATCCTCGGTGCCCTTGAAGCCCAGGCGCGAATAGCTGGCGCCGCTGTTGGTGAGCGCGGTCACGCTCTGCCCTCCAGCCTTGACGTAGGCAAGGCCTGTGTCCACGACACCAAAAACGCTGACCTGACTCTGCGCCAAGGCGCAAAAGGGGACCATGCCGGCAAGCAGCATTGTGATTTTCTTCATGTCTCCTGCACTTTCTCTATTAATATGAATAGAAACCAATCATGAGTTTTTCAAATGGCCTCAAATATCACGCTGCGCCAGCTGCGCGCGTTCGTGGAAGTGGTTCGCAGCGCCGGCTTCACTGCCGCGGCCAGGAAGCTGCATCTCACGCAATCGGCCACCAGCCTGCTGGTGCGCGAGCTGGAGGCGCAGGTCGGGCTGCAGCTGATCGACCGCACCACCCGCCAGGTGCTGCTCACCGAGGCGGGCCAGGAATTTCTGGAGCGCGCGGAGCGCATCCTGCGCGACGTCGAATTCGCCGTCTCCAACGCGCAGGACCTGCTGCACAAGCGCCGCGGACGCGTGACCATCGCCACCACCCCGCTGCTGGCCGCAAGCTTCGTGCCATCGGTGATTGCCGAATTCCAGCAGCGCCATCCCGCCATCGAGGTGCGGATCGTCGACCAGCCGGTGGATCAGGTGCTGCGCCTGGTGAGCAACGGCGACGTGGACATCGGTTTCGGCGCGTTTCCGCAGACCGACATCGAGCTGCGGCGGCAAGCGATGCTCAAGCACAGCATGGGCGTCATGGTCCCCCGCGGCTGGCCGCTGGCCGATCGCAAACGGCTGGCCTGGAAGAACCTCGCCGAGCAACCCTTGATCACGCTCTCTTCCGGCAGCGGCTTTCGCACGCTGGTGGATCCCTTGTTTGCGCAGATGGGCATCGCCATCATCCCGCGATTCGAGGTGAACTACCTCGGAACCGCGGTCGGCATGGTGGAAGCCGGCCTCGGGATCACCGTGGTGCCCTCGTACGTGGGAGCCCTGCTGGACTCCCAGCATGCACGCTTCATCGCCCTGCACGACCCGGTCGTCTTCCGCGCCATCGAGATGGTGACGCAGCAGGGCCGCTCGATGTCGCCCGGCGTAGCAGTGTTCGCCGAGTGCCTGACACATATGTGCAAGAACTTTCACAAGTAGCTCCTGGGGCCGGTCCGGGCAGCCGTGCTCAGCGAGCGGCCAGGTGCTTGTCGCCCACCACGGCGGTCGCCTGGATCTCCACCAGCATGCCCGGCATGGCCAACGCCGACACCGTGACCTGCGCGCTCGCCGGATAGCGGCCCTTGGCGAACATTTCAGCGCGCACCTTCTGGAACACGGCGCCGTTGCGCACATCGGTGAGATACACCGTCATGTTGACGATGTCCGCCATCCCGCCGCCGGAGCGCTTGAGGGTCTCGTCGATCAGCGCGAATACGGTGCGCACCTGCGCCTCCATGTCACCACGAATGTCCTTGCCGTCCAGATCGGTGGTCGTGGTCACGCCCGCCAGCCAGATGGTCTTGCCGCCCTCGGTGATCACCGCCGGCGAATAGGTGCGCCCCTGGGTGCGTTCCGAATGGGCCAGGAACTCGGCCGCATGCGCGCCCGCGGCTCCGAGGCTCGCGGCCAGCATGGTCGCCATAGCGGCGGTGCGATGGGCTTGCTTCATATCGTCTCCAGTTCTTTCTCGGTTGAAAATAAATCGATGCGCCGCGTTCGGCGGCAGGGGGCAGGATGGATTCATGGCTGCGGCAGCAGCCGGGCCAGCTTGTGGGCCGACTCGATCGCCTCGCGCGCCACCGACTGCGGGTCGAGCTGGGTCAATTGCCCGCGGCGCACCAGCGCCTTGCCATCGACCAGCACGGTGTCCACGTTCACGGGCTGGCCGGAATACACCAGCGCATGGGCCGCATCCAGGACCGGCGCCATGTTCAGATCCGTAGTGCGCACCAGCATGAGGTCGGCGCGCTTGCCCGGCGTGATCGATCCGATGCGGTCCGCAAGCCCCAGGTCACGTGCGCCATCGAGCGTCGCGAGTTGCAGCAGGCGGGTCGCCGGCAGCGGCTCGGCGCTGCCAAAACGCTGCTTGTGCGACCACAGCAGTGCCCTGATACAGCTGAAGAAGTCCGCATTGGCGGACGCGGCCGAGCTGTCCACCGAGAGGCTTTGCTGCACGCCGGCCTGTTCGAGTTCATGGAACTGGATCACGCCGCGCGCGGCCTGCGCATAGTGCATCTCGATCACCGGCGAGCAGGTCATCGTGGTACGGCTCTCGGCGAGCCAGCCGCATTCCTGCTCGCTCACGCCCTGCGGATGCACCAGCTGCAAGTCCGGGCCGAGCAGGCCATGCTCGCGCAATACCGAGACGATGCCGGGGCGCGCATGCATGGTGATCGGCAGTCCGAGCTTGCGGATGTGCCGGCACTCGTGGCTGACGACCTCGATGGGCACGATGCCGCGAGGGTTGGAGATGGGCGTGCGCACCGCTGCGCCCAGCGTGACGAGGCCGCCGTGCTCGCCGCACTGGCGCTGCACGCGCTCCAAGTCAGCGAGATCCATGTGCTCGGACAGCGGCAGGTCCTGCCCCCAGCCATAGGAAAAGCGGCCGCGTATCCCCACTTCGCGCATGGCGCGCAGCTCGGCATCGGCATGCGCCGGCGTGCGGGTGTTGTGCGACCAGTTGTGCACGGTGGTGATGCCGGAAAGCAGCCCTTCCGCCAACCCAAGGCGCACCGCGCGATAGGAGTCCTCGGGCGTGAAATGCGGCCCAAGGCCAAGCGTCACCGGAAAGTAGCCGCATTGGGCATCGTCGCCGCGCACCAGGCCGCGCAAGGCGCTGTTCCACAAATGCCAGTGCGTGTCCACAAACCCCGGCAGGGCGATCATGTCGCGCGCATCGACCTCCGGTACTGCGGGGCAGCTCAGCTGCTGCCGCACTGCGACGATCGCGCCATCGCGCACATGGATGTCGGCGTTCGCCAGCTCGCCTAGCTCGGGGTCCATGCTCAGGACATGCGCATTGCGGATCACGAATTCGCCGGGCAGGGCAGCGCTGGGGGAAAGAGAGAATGTCATGGATAGGCGAAGCTGTACGGGCACACGGTGCGTGTGTGCGGGAAAGGGGCGGTAGATGGGCGGCGCGTCCCGGCCTACTCGGCCTTGGCGCCGGTCATGCGTATGAGCCTTGACTTCTGCGCGGCGTCCTCCGCGATGAATTGGCGGAACTCGGCCGGGGTGGAGAAAATGGGCGTGAAGCCACGCTGCTCCAACAGCTTGGAGAACTCGCTGCTGCGGCCGATGGCAGCGACATCCTGCTGGATCTGGGCAATGACCGCGGCTGGCGTCTGCGAGGCCGCGAACAAGCCAAACCAGGACTCGCGCGGATTGACGTCGCCGAACCCCTCCTCCTGCAGCGTGGGCACCTTGGGGAACTCCGCAATCCGCCTGGAGTTGGCCACGGCCAGCGCCTTGAGCTTGCCCGTGGTGAGATGCCCCTGTGCCGCCGAAACCCCAGCCAGCGTGAGCTGCACCTCATTGCCCAGGACCGCCATGACCGCCGGCGTAATGCCCTTGTAGGGGACTTGTACCAGGTCGATGCCGGAGCGCAGCTTGAGCCCGCCAAACAGCAGATGCGGCAGGCTGCCCGAGCCGTAGGACGCATAGTTCAGCGCCTGCTCGCCGGCCTTGGCCTGGGCCACCAGTTCGCCCAAGGTGTTGGCTGCGATGGACGGATGCGCGACCACCATCTGCGCAAGGCTCAGTATCTGGGAGACCGGGGCGAGATCGCGCTGCGGGTCGTAGGGCAGCTTGCTGAACAGATAGGGATTGCTGGTGATGGAGGCCTCGCTCGTCAACAGCAATGTGTGTCCATCGGGATCGGATTTGGCGACCGCCATGGTGCCGATGATCGTCGAGGCACCGGTCTTGTTCTCGACGATGACGGCCTGCTTCCACTTGCGCTGCAACCGATCCGCGAGCAGCCGGGCCACGGCATCGATTCCGCCTCCGGGCGCATATGGCACGATGATCCGGACAGTCTTCGACGGAAAGGCCTGCGCCCGCGCCGGCGCCAGCCAGCCATAGGCGCATGCCAGGCTCGCGGCGCCTGCGAGAAACTGCCTTCTGCCATGCCGGCTCGGCGGTACGAAAGGCAGGCGGTCCAGTGCGCAGGCTTGGGCAAATGGGTGGTTCGAAGCGTTCATGGCGCTATTTCAAGCCATTTGAAACCATTCGTCCAACGATATAAATAAATCAATTGATGAGAAAAATAAATACTATCGCCAGCACCGCTCCATGTGCGACACCGGCGCAAATGGAGCGGCCGGCGCAGCTGCGCTGATGGCTCGGGATTGCCGGAAAAGCGGGCGGCCCGAATGGATTTCCTATCACTTCCATTCTTCAAATGCATTTTTTCCATGCCTGCTGTAGCGCAGCGGACTCCTGCGAGGGCAAGCCCCGATGACAGCACCCGCCGCCTTGGTTACATTAGAAGATGCCCCTTATGAACACTGTGTAAATGCGCAACTTTCGCTGGTCCAAGCTTTCCCTCGGTCGAAAGTTGAGATTTCATCAATTGATGGTATTTGAGCGCGCACTGGAGACGGGGTCGCTGCAACGCGTGGCGAACGAGATGGCGCTGACGCAGCCCGCCATCACCAAGATCATCCAGGAGCTTGAAAGCAATCTGGGAGGCGCCCTGTTCGAGCGCTCCAGCCGCGGCGTTCGCCCCACGGAGCTGGGCATGCTGCTCGGGCGCCGGGTCAAACCCATCATGGCCGAATTCGAGCGCATGACGGAAGACGTCAATGCCTTTCAGGAAGGGCGTAGCGGCCACCTGCTGGTCGGCACGCTGGTGGGTGCTTCGGCAAAGCTGCTGCCCTTGAGCCTGGTTGCGCTCAAGCAAAGCGTGCCCGACGTGCAGGTGACGCTGCAGGAGTCGGATGCGGTACAGCTCTATTCCGCGCTCGCCGGAGGCAAGATAGACATTGCCGTGGGACGGCTCCCCGACCAATACCAAATGGTGGCCAGCGCGTTTTCATTGCGCCACGAAGTGCTTTTCGAGGAAAGCCTCTGCCTCGTCGGCGGCACGAAATTCTGGGCCCGGCATCAGGATGGCAGCGCGGATTTTGATGTCCACATGCTCAAGGACGCCGCCTGGATTCTGCCGGTACCTGATTCGCCATCGCGGATTGCCGTCGAGAACTACTTTCGGCGCAACCAGCTGCCGGTGCCGCGCGATGTGGTGGAGTCCCCATCCATGCTGGCCAACATCGGCCTGATGATGGCTGCGCCCAGAGTTGCCATGATGTCGCGGTCGACGATTCAGCAGTTCGTCGATCTGGGAGTGCTGTGCATCCTCGACACCAATGCCGCAGGCAGTGCCGGCGCCGTCGGCTTCACGGTCCCCACTGACCGCGAGCTCAAGCCCGCGTGCCGGATTCTCATCGAGTGCCTGAAGGAAGTGGCCAACCGCACTTCGCCATAGTCTGGCACGCCTTCTGCGCGATCCCCACTGCCCCCTGCCCCAGCCAGATTCTCCGCAGCTGCCTTGCACATGGGCAGCCCGCGGCGCGTCCCTTGCATTCCGACTGGTTATGGCGGCGCGCCATTTTTTCAATTTCCCAAGCCGCACCGCTTCCCTAGACTTCCCTTCATCGCTGTTTACCTTGAGAAATCCAGCCCATCAGGAGCACAAGAAATGAGACACCGCAACTTACCCACGATCGCCCTTGCCCCCAAGGTGAGAAAACGCGCGGCAGGCATGCCCGCGCTGGTGATTGCCGCGGCCGCCCTCTCGGCGCTGCATGGCGGCGGCGCGCAGGCGCAGCAGCTCAATCGCAACAACACGGTCGTCTTTGCCAACGGCGGGGTCATCGCCACGCTTGATCCGATGCGTACGGACTATGCGCAGACCAGCTTCGTGGCGAGCACCTTGTACGACACCCTGGTCACCTACGACGCGTCTGGAAATTTGGTGGGGTCGCTGGCCGAGCGCTTTTCGGTGTCGGACGACGTCAAATCCGTCAGCATCCAGTTGAAGCCCGGCTTGAAGTTCCACGACGGTGCGGAGCTGAGCGCCGCGGATGTGGCTTTCACGCTGGACCGGCTGCGGCGCCTTGGCCTGGGTATCGCTTCGCAGATCGACGGCTACGACAGGACCGAGGTGAAGGATGCACTCCATCTCAGCATCCACCTGACCAGGCCCGCCTCTGTCTTCCTGGGCGCGCTGTCGAAGGTCTACATCCTGAACTCCAAGCTCGTGAAGGCGAATGCGGGCAGCGACGATGGCCAGTCCTGGCTGACATCGCACGATGCAGGCAGCGGCCCCTATACCTTCGCCACGCGCCGGGGCAACGATGTGATGGTGGTCCGCAACGCCAGGTACTGGCAGAAGTCGGAGGGCCACCCGCAAGCGATTGTGTTCCGCCGGATCGACGAAGGATCGACACAGCGCGATGAGCTGCGCGCAGGCAATGTAGACCTGGCCGTACTGGGGATGGGGTACCGCGACGCAGCGATGATGGACCAGGAGGGCCTGGTGAAGGACGCTCGCCTCAAGCCCAACCTGCAGACCAATATCTTCTTCAACACACGGTCGGGGCCTACGGCAGATTCCCGGGTGCGCAAGGCCATCCGGCTGGCCTACGACTATGAAGGCGGCCTTGCCGGCATCCGCCAGGGCAATGGCGTGATCGCCAACGGACCGCTGCCGTCAACGATGGGCTGCAGGCCGGATCTGCCCCAGGCAAAACGCGACCTCGCCGAGGCCAGGCGCCTCCTGAAGGAAGCCAAGGCAGAGAACATCACGCTCACGATGCGCTTTCAGCCCACGGTGGAAGTGCAGCGCCTTGAAGCCACCTTGCTGCAGTCCAATCTTGCCGAAATCGGCATCACCCTGAAGCTCGAACCCATCTCCTTTGCCGCCTACATGGCGAGCACGGCACGCATCGAGACCATTCCGCAGATGATGCTGCTCGACGATTTCACGCAGTTCCCGGACCCTGGGGCGGTGCTGCTTCGTGGCTACAAGTCGGATGCCATCGGCACCAACCGTGGCGCCTATGCCAATCCCAAGGTCGATGAACTGCTGGGCAAGGCCATGGGCTCCGGCAACGAGGCACAACGCTGCGATCTGTATAAGCAGGTGCAGGCCATCATCGACAAGGACTCGGTCATCATGCCGTTGTACACCGTGGGACGCCCCGTGGTGTACCGGCCGCAGAAACTGCAGGTTCCACAGGTGAACAGCGTGGTGTTTCCGCTGGCTCCGGCCGACTTGAAGCTGGCGGCCAAGCCATGAGCGCGCCCGCCTTTCACCGCTCGGTCTACCTGCGCTACCTAGGCGGCAGACTGGCTGTCATGGGCATGACACTGCTGGGCCTGGTCGTGGTCGTGTTCGCCATGGTGAAGATGATTCCTGGCGACGAAGCCCAGGTGATTGCGGGCGCGGAGGCAACGCCGCAACAGGTGCAAGCGGTGCGCGAGAAGCTGGGGCTCAATGCGCCGGTGCCCGTGCAGTTTGTGCACTTCCTGGGGCGGGTGCTGCAGGCCGACCTGGGCACCTCCACCAGCACGCTGCAGCCCGTCATGAGCGATTTGGCCAAGGTGTTTCCCGCGACGATCGAGCTGGTGGTGGTGACACTGGTGTTCAGCATGCTGGTGTCCGTGCCCTCTGCCGTGGCGGCCGCCACCTGGCGCGATGGCGCGTTTGATCGCATCTGCCGCGTGATCGCCACGGCCGCAGGCGGCATGCCGGCATTCTGGCTGGCCCTGCTCGCCCAGTTCGTGCTCGCGAGCCGCTGGGGCCTGTTTCCGATCTCGGGTCAGCAAAGCCTGGAGTACATGGTGCCCGAGCTGACGCACATGCCCACGATCGACGCGCTGCTGGCGGGAAACCTGCCTGCGTTTCGCGATGCTGCCTGGTACCTGGTGCTGCCCACCTTGGCGCTCGCGCCGTTCTTTGCCGCCCAGTTCTTTCGCACATTGCGCACTTCGCTGATCTCGATTCTCGAAAGCGACTTCATCGTCCCCGTGCGGGCCAAGGGGGCCTCCGGCGCTCGCATCATGTGGCGGCACGCGCTGCCCAATGCAACCGGCCCGACGATCACTTTGGCGGGCGTGCTTCTGGGCGTGATGGTGGGCTCCGCAGTGCTGGTGGAGAGCGTGTATGGCCGGCAAGGCGTGGGCGCTTACCTGACCAATGCGGTGGAGCAAAAGGATACCTATGCGGTGCTGGGCACCGTGCTTTTTGTAGGGGTGATGGTGTGCTTGAGCAATATGTTGGTGGATATCGTGCTGCTGCTGGTCGATCCACGCGTGCGCGCAGCGCAGTTTCAAAAGGGATCCTGATGAGCCGCGCATTCGCTGTGAGACGCTTCTTCGGGTCATTGTCCGTGTTTGACCGCATGGTGATCCTGCTTGTCGTGCTGCTGGCGGCCCTGGCCATCGCCGGCCCGTGGCTGGCGCCGGACGCCATCTACCAGTCCGATATCCGCAGTGCCTTGCAGGCACCCAGTGCCATGCATTGGTTCGGCACCGATGACCAGGGCCGCGACGTGTTCTGGCGGGTGATCGCCGGCGCCAGAGCCACGCTGCTCTCTGCGACGCTGATCGTGGCCCTCTATTCGCTCATCGGTGTGGTTGTCGCCACGGTGGCAACGATAGGGCCGCGCTGGCTCGATGAAGTGCTGATGCGCATTACCGACATTGGCCTGGCGCTGCCCGGCCTGGTGGTGGCACTCGGCTTTGCCGCGGCCATGGGGCCAAGCCTCACCTCGGCCATCGTCGCCAAGGCGATCACCGGCTGGCCGGTCACGGCGCGCCTGCTGCGCGCAATCATGCGACAGACCATGACTGCGCAATTCGTGGTCGGTGCACAGGCCATGGGTGTGTCGCGGTGGCGCCTGATGACGCGGCATGTGCTCCCCAATTCGCTCGATGTGCTGATCGTCAAATGGGCGGGCGATATCGGCAGCGCGGTACTGGTGCTCGCCGGCATGTCGTTCATCGGCGTTGGCGCGCAGCCGCCCAGCGCCGAGTGGGGCGCCATGATCGCCTCGGCCAAGGGCTATGTCAGCAATGCCTGGTGGGTGGTGACGGCGCCTGGCGCGGCCATCGCGCTGGCGGCCATTGGTTTTGGCCTGCTCGGCGACATCCTCCAAGTGCGCCGTGATCCGAGCCTGGGAGGCAAAGCATGAATCACCCCTTGAACCCCGTACAACCGATGCTGGCCGACGATCAAGGCGCCGGCGAGGTATTGCTCGACGTGCAGAACCTGTGCGTCGACCTGCCCGCGGCGGGCGGGCAGACGCGCCTCGTGGATCGGGTGAGCTTTCGCATTCGCAAAGGCGAACGTGTCGCCCTGGTGGGCGAGTCCGGCTCGGGCAAGTCGGTGACTGCCCGTTCGCTGCTGCGGCTCAATCGCCGGCTCGCGACCAGCGGCCTCATCCGGCTCGATGGCCTGGATCTGCTGCAGCTGCCGGAGCGGCAGATGGCGCAGGTGCGCGGCCGCAAGATCGGCATGGCCTTTCAGGATGCCTTCACCTCGCTCGATCCGGTGATGCGCATAGGCGACCAAGTGATGGAAACCCTGCTCGTGCACGGAACCCACCGGAGCCTGGCCCACGAACAAGCCGTGAACATGCTGCGGGAGCTGGGCGTGCAGGATGCCGAAAACCGGATGAAGGCCTATGTGCACGAGTTCTCCGGCGGCATGCGCCAGCGTGTGGTGCTGGCAATGGCATTGATCGGCCAGCCTCAGTTGCTGATCGCCGACGAGCCCACGACGGCGCTCGATGTGCGCATCGCGCAGCAGGTGCTGGACCTGCTCGACGACGTGGCCACCCAACGCAACCTCTCCGTGCTCCTGATCACCCACGACATGGGCGTCGTGGCCTCGTTCGCCGACCGCGTGGTCGTGATGTACTCGGGCCGCGTGGTGGAGGATGCGCAAGTGCATGAATTGTTCGAACGCCCCTGGCATCCCTATACGCAGGGCCTGCTCAATGCGGTGCCTCGAATCGACAGGCATGTCGAGAAGCTGGTGGCCGTGCCGGGACTGCCGGTGGCACCGAGTGCGCGCCCCCAAGGCTGCGCCTTCCATCCGCGCTGCCATATGGCCAGCGCCGCCTGCCGCAGCGAAGTGCCTGAACTACGCGCATTCGGACCACACAAGGTGGCTTGCCACCACGCGCAAGCACTGGGAGCCAGCCATGCTGTTTGAGATGCGACATGTCTCCAAATCGTTTTCCGATGGCCGGGGTGGATGGGCAACGGCGCTGGGCGACATCAGCCTGGGCCTGGCCGCGGGCCAGTCGGTGGGACTGGTGGGTGAATCGGGCTCCGGCAAGACCACCCTGATCCGCTGCGCACTGCGGCTCATGAGGCCGGACAGCGGCCACATCGTGTACGACGGCATGGATGTTCTCAGCGCCGGCAGATCGCAGATGCAACGCTTTCGGCGCGAAGTCCAGCCCGTTTTCCAGGACCCATTTGCCAGCCTCAATCCGCGCATGACGGTGGAGGATCTCGTCGGCGAAGGCCTGCTGGTGCATGGCATCGAGCGCAATCCTGGGCGCAGGCGCGAGCTGGTGGCGCAAACGCTGGAGATGGTGGGGCTGGGCGCATCCGATATGCCGCGATACACCCATTCGTTTTCCGGCGGCCAGCGGCAACGCATCGCGATTGCCCGAGCACTGGCCATGCGGCCCCGGCTGCTGATCTGCGATGAGCCGGTTTCGGCTCTCGACGTATCGGTGCAGGCCCAAGTGATCAACCTCCTGCAGGAGATGCAGCAGGCCATGGGGCTCACCGTGCTGTTCATTGCCCACGACCTCGCCGTGGTACGCCATCTGTGCGACGAAATTCACGTACTGCACAAGGGCGTCATCGTGGAGAGCGGACCCGCGCGGCAATTGTTCGAGCAACCCGCGCATGCGTACACGCAAGCCTTGTTGGGCGCCGTACCCATCCCCGACCCGCACCTGGCGCGGCAAAGACACGGGCAACGCAGCTTGATGCGCCAGTAAGACAGAGAAAAGCCCCCCAATCCCGGAGATGGAAAATGAGACTTGGAATAGATGGAAAGAAGATGCCCGAAGCACAGAAGCAAGGCCCGATCGCCAGCTTCGAGCACGCGCGGAAGTTTGGCATGGACGGCCTTTTCTTCCGCACGGTCCTGGAGATGTCCCCTCGGCTGGACCATGGGTTCCTCAAGGAAATCCGTGCCAAGGCGGACAGCCTGGACATGTACCTGGAGACAGGCCTGGGCAAGGTCAACCCCTATGCCCTGCCCGAAACGCCGGAGATCCGCCTGGCCGGAGATGGCGATGTGATACGTGGCTTTCGGCGCTTGATGGAGGCCTGTGCGGCCATTGACTGCCGCGAGCTGTGGGTGGCCATGGCCAACTACAAGACCGCATTCGTCGGCAAGTACTCCACGGATCGCTTCCGCACCGATGTATCGTGGAGCGAGCAGCTCAAGGCCACCGAGGGCCTGCTGAGGAAACTTGCGCCCATGGCCCGGGATCTGGGCATTCACCTGAACATCGAAACGCACGAAGAGGCGACCACTTTCGAGATTGTGCGGCTGGTCGAAGCCGTCGGCCCCGACGTGCTGGGCATCGTGTTCGATTCTGCCAACGTGCTGCAGCGCACCGAACATCCCGTATACGCGGCCAAGCGGGTCGCGCCCTATGTGCGCCAGACGCACATCAAGGACGCGCTGGTGGGCAGCGAAGCGGCCGGAGTGAAATACCAGATGCGCCCCTGCGGCGAAGGCTCGGTGGATTTCGGCGCCATTCTTCCGCTGCTGGCGGCACACAAGCCGGACCTGAACCTCTCGATCGAGAACGACTCGTCCTACGAAGACCGCCCGCGCACCCCGGTACGCATGCGGATCGACATCTACGACGAGGAGTGGAAGGCGGCACATCCGGACCTGACCTCCGAGGAGCTCGAAGCCTTCATGGACTTGGTTGCCGAAGGGGACCGGCGCATTGCATCTGGTGAAGTCGCGGATTTCGAATCGTTCGATGCGCTGCGCCCCGGCTATGTGCAGACCATTGAGAACATCAAGAAGACCGCTGCGCATATCCGCAACATCTGCGCCTTCCACGCGCTGCCCATGCGCAGCGTTCCGGAATACGCCGCTGCGGGCTTGGGCGCCGCATGAGCCGCGCCCTTGTGCTCCAGAGCGGGCGCGTCAATGGCGGAGCATTCGCCGATGTGCTGATCCGCGATGGAATCATCGAACGGATTGACGCTCAAGTGCAGCCGCCCCCCGGCGCGCTCGTCGAGGACGTGACGGGAATGCTGGTCTTGCCCGGGCTGGTGGAGGCGCACACGCACCTCGACAAAACACTGTGGGGTATGCCGTGGCGCGAAAACACGGTGGGCCCGACGCTTCAGGACAAGATCGACCATGAGCGCCTGGCGCGCAAGCTCTGGCAGATCGACCCTGCGCTGCAATCGGCGAGGCAGGTGGAGCTTTCGGTTGCCCAGGGCACGACCCATATCTTGAGCCATGTCGATATCGATACGCACAATGGCCTGAGCTGTCTTGAGGGCGTGCTGGCCACCAAGCAGAAATACCGCGGCCTTGTCGATATCCAGATCGCGGCGTTTCCCCAGTCGGGCATGATGATCCGGCCCGGCACGGCGCAGCTGATGGATGAAGCCATGGCCCTGGGCTGCGACTGGGTCGGCGGCCTGGACCCCTACGCGATCGACCGCGATCCCAAGGGCCAGCTCGATGCCGTCTTCTCCCTGGCCCAGAAATATGCCCGCCCCGTCGACATTCACCTGCACGAGCCGGAAGAGATGGGAGCGCAGACGCTGTCGCTCATCTTCGAGCGCACCCGCGTGCTGGGAATGCAAGGCCAGGTGACGATCAGCCATGCGTTCTGCCTTGGCTCCGAACGCGCGCACATCGTCAATCCCTTGATCGATCAGCTCGTGGAGCTGGATATCGCCATAGTCACCACAGGCCCGAGCGGTTGGTCATCGCCCCCGATCCAGCGGCTGCTGGCCGCCGGCATTCGCGTGGCGGGCGGCTCCGACGGTGTGCGCGATACCTGGAAGCACTATGGAAACGCCGACATGCTGGAGCGCGCCATGTTCATCGGCATGCGCAACCGGCTCACCCGCGACGACGAAATGCGCCAGGCGCTCGACATCTGCACCCATGGCGGAGCCGCCGTCATGCGGCTGGAGAACTACGGGCTGCGCGCCGGCTGCAGGGCCGATCTGTTCGTGGTCGAGGCGCAGAACATAGCCCACGCCGTCGCCATGCATCCGGTACGCCACCTGGTGGTCAAGAACGGCAAGCTGGTAGCCAGGGATGGTGTTTTCCTGGCCCCCTGATTTTTCACGCCTTTTATTTTTCAACCCTTCCGGTAAATAGGAGAGAACATGCTTTATGTAAGGCTTTGCCTTGACGCACCCGGCTCATTCGATTTGAGGATGAAACACAGGCCTGAGCGCCAGGCCTACCTGGATAGCGGCGCCATCAAGATCGTGGAGGCCGGTCCGCTGTGTGCTGGAGACAACGCCGACGTCTATGTAGGCACATTCATGTTGATCGACGCCGATTCACGCGAGCAGGTAGTGGATTACCATAATAACGATCCATTCACCAAGGCAGGAATTTATGAGCGGTCTTTCATCATGAAATTCAAGAAAAACATCGGATAGATTTCACCCCCAACTCCTTCACGTGATTTCATTGCGAGCCACCGAAGGCGTTTCAACGCCCTGGGCGACTGGCTTTTATCCTTCGGCAACCCTCCAAGTGGCTGAAGGATTTTTTGTTGCCAGAATGGATTTTCAACGGCACATGATCCATTGGTGTTTTCACGAGGGATATTCTTGTTGGCTATGGCTTGCACCCATTTATTCATTACCGTGACGCGACTCAAATTTCTACACTTTCAATATCAGGCATTCGTTCGCAAGATCAGTGACTGATTAAGGTTATTTCCTTTGTTGCAACGTGAATGAATACTTGAGGAATGCTATGTTCATGGATAAACGCTTCACACTCCTGCCGCTGCTGATTGCCGCGGCCGCGGGCTCGGCAAATGCTCAATCCGTCAGTATTTTCGGTGTAGTCGACGTTTCTTTGAGCCACTATTCCGTGGCAGGCGGACAAAAACTGAATGCGTTGGCCGACTCGAATCTGAACTCGAGCCGGCTCGGTTTCCAGGGAAAGGAAGACCTGGGTGGCGGCCTGGCCGCCTCGTTCTGGCTCGAAGGCGCACTCAGCCCGAGCGATGGCTCGGCGAGCGGCTTCAACTTCATGCGCCGCTCCACCATCAGCCTGTCGGGCCCCTGGGGGGAAATCCGCGCGGGCCGCGACTTCACGCCAACGTTCTGGATCGACGCGCTCTACGACCCGTTCGGCGCGGCAGGGATAGGAACCAATCTGATCCAGCAGGTTCGCAGCACCGGCAATATTCCCGGACGCGCCCCGTTCGTGCAAGGCTGGGGCGCCAACAACCTGGGCTTCATTCGTTCATCCAACGCGGTGAGCTACTATCTTCCGCGCAACCTGGGAGGCTTTCATGGGCAAATCCAGTATGGGTTTCAGGAGCAAAGCGTGCAGACACTGTCGCCGACCTCGCAGATTCGGTTCCTCGGCGCACGGGCGGGCTATGCAAGCGGCCCTTTGGATATCTCCATGGCACTGGCACACAGCGCGGGCGCACAGTCGGCGACCACAAGCTTGCCCAAGGTCGAAACCGCCAGCCTGGGCGCTTCCTACAAGTTCCCGCTGGCCACCTTGTCCGGCGCCTACTTGAACGAAAGCAACACGGCATACGACTCCGGCGCGAAATACCGGCTCCGGGGCTATCTGGCGGGCGTTGCCGTGCCGCTGGGCCTGTGGACATTCAATGCAAGCTATGCGCGCGTGAGCAGCAATGTTGCGCAATCGCCCACGGTCGACAAGTGGGCCCTTGGCTATGTCTACAACCTGTCCAAGCGCACAGCCCTGTATGGAACCTATGCCCGCATCGGCAATCGCCACGGGTCGATGATCACAGTGAACGGCGCGGTGGCCGGCATCGCCAACGCAAGCTCCAGCGGCGTGGAGACGGGTATCCGGCACGCATTCTGAGGCTTTCGGATACATCCCGTTTTCGCATTTCGGCGCTCGCCACCCCATCTTTGACCCCACACATCCACAACCCGAAAAATGCGCATCAAGCTCATCAACCCCAATACCACGCTTGCCATGACCCGCAGCATGGGTGACTGCGCCCGCCAGTTCGCCAGCCCAGGAACGGATATCGTGGCAGTGAGCCCCCGGATGGGGCCCGTGTCCATAGAAAGCCACTACGACGAAGCCTTGGCCGTTCCAGGCTTGCTCGAGGAAATCCGCCTCGGAGAACAAGCAGGTTTTGATGCCTATGTGCTCGCCTGCTTCGGCGACCCGGGGCTCCTGGCATGCCGTGAACTGGCAACCGGCCCGGTCATTGGCATCGCCGAAGCGGCGATGCACGCCGCCAGCATGCTGGGCACGGGCTTTTCCGTGGTCACCACCCTCCAAAGGACTTGCGCAATGGCATGGCACTTGGCAGAGCGCTACGGAATGAAGCATTTCTGCAGGAATGTGCGCGCCTCCGACATTCCCGTGCTGGCGCTGGAGCAGCGCAGCGAAGAGGTCTTTCGGCAGATCGTGCAAGAGTGCCAGCGCGCCTTGCGCGAAGACGGATCGGACGTGATCGTGCTGGGCTGCGCCGGCATGGCCGCGCTCGCAAAGGATATCAGCGCCGAGCTCGGGGTTCCGGTCATCGAGGGCGTTTCGGTCGCCGTCAAGCTGGCGGAGTCCCTGGTGAGCCTGAACCTGAGCACCAGCAAGAGCCGCGACTTTGCGCGGCCCTTGCCCAAGGAATATGTGGGGGCGCTGTCCGGCTTTGCGCTGGCGCCAATCTGAGGCAGCGGCCCCGCCTCAAAGCCTGGCATGGCCCGCAGCACTGAAGCCGGCGCCGCTCACTCCACGATCACCCCACGCCGGTACTCGCTGGGGGGCACGCCCATGTGATGGGTGAAAAAGCGTGCGAAATGGCTGGGTGCCGAAAAGCCCAGCGCATCGGAGATCTCCGCCAGGCTCTCTTCGCCGCGTGCCAGCAGCTCGGTTGCCACGCCCATGCGCGCCCAGTCGAGGTATTGCTGCGGCGTAACGCCCAGGCAGGCCTTGAACTGCTCGAAAAAGCGCGACCTGGACAGGCCGACCTGGCTGGCTATCCATTCGAGGCTGGGGTTCTGCGTCGCCTTGCCGCGTATCAGTGCCAATGACTTCATCACGCGGGCATCCATGGGGCGGTTGGCGCGCTGCATCTGGGCCAGGGCTGGCGGATCGGCGTAGTCGCGCGCCAGCACCTGCACCAGCTCCAGCACCAGCGGCTCATACTGGGACTCCATGAATGCCGCGCCCGCGCGCATGGCGGCGGCCAGGCGCAGCACGCACCGTTGCAGCTCGGGCCCCACCGCCGCGTCGGGGTGCTGGAACAGCCGCACCAGGGGCATGCCGGCACAATCGAGCGCCTGGGCAAGCCAGGCGCTGTCCGGCAGCACGGTCAGCACCTCGGTCACGATCTCGCCCTCGCTCGCGAGCTTGGCGTGCGGCAGCCACGGATTCACCAGGATGGCGGTGGACTCGTTGAGCACATAACGGTGCTGCCCCACGGTAAACGGCGACGGCGCGCCGCCGATATGGAAGATGAAATTGAACTCCTGGTGCGCATGCTCGACGAGCGCCCGGCCCGTGAAATGCGCCGCCACCCGGCCAAAACTCCCCTGCACTGCCACGGATGATGCTTCCTGACCCATTGGCTCGCCTCCTGCGCCTGCTGGGTTGCAGGCTGATTCAAATAGCCCATCGCAAAATCGGACGAACGGGTAAGACACCGGATGACCCGGAGCCTACCGCCAGGGATTTTGACCCTAAATTGGACGCCATGTCGAGCACGCAGCCCGCGCGCCCGGCGGCGCGGCATCGCGCCGCACCAAACCTGGAGACAAATCCCTATGAGCAAAGTCCTGATTGCCGGCCACGGGCCACACCATGTCATCGCCGTGCACGGCTGGTTTGGCAGCGCCAGCGCCTGGCAGCCCCTGGCCAATGTGGTGGATGGCGAGCGCTTCACCTATGCGTTCATGGACTGCCGGGGCTATGGCGAGCGCCGCGCCGAACCCGGCCCCTACGACATGCAGACGATCGCAGGCGACATACTGGGCCTGGCCGATGGGCTGGGCTGGCAGCGCTTTGACCTGGTCGGGCACTCCATGGGCGGCAAGGCCATCCAGCTCGCGCTCGCCCAGGCGCCCGCGCGCGTGCGCAAGCTCGTGGCCGTCACCCCGGTACCCGCGGCCGGCGTGCCCTTCGACGACGCTGCCTGGGCCTTGTTCTCCAGCGCGGCAGGCAACGCGCAGGCGCGCGAGGCCATCGTCAGCCACAGCACGGGCAACCGGCTCTCCGCCCACTGGGCCAGGCAGATCGTGGCCCACTCGCTCAAGGAATCCACACCACAGGCGTTTGGCGCCTACCTGGCATCGTGGGCGCGCGAAGACCACTGCGCGAGCCTTGCGCACCTTGCCGGCCATGCGCACCCCATGCTGATCCTCGTGGGCGAGCACGACCCCGGCCTGACTGCCGAGGTGATGCAGGCCACCTACCTGCCGCTGTACCCCCATGCGCGCATCGAGACGATTGCCAACGCGGGGCACTACCCCATGGATGAAACGCCCGTGGCGCTGGCAACGAGCATCGAGCGCTTCCTCTGCGAATAGAAACACCACTTCAAGCGAGCCCATCATGGACATTCCAGTCAACTTCCCTTCCGACGGACTATCTCTCAGCGGCGTCCTGCAAGTCCCCGACGACTTGGCGCAAGACGGCAGCCGCCCCGCCATCATCGTGCTGCACGGCTTTGGCAGCAACAAGGCAGACGGCATGGTGATGCTGGCGAGCCGCCTGTTCGAAAAACTCGGCTATGTCGTGCTGCGCTTTGACATGCGCGGCTGCGGCGAGAGCGAGGGCGAGCGCGCGCGGGTGATCTGCCTGGAGCAGGTGGAGGACACCCGCAACGCCGTCACCTACCTGCGCAGCCGCAAAGAGGTGGCGGGCGCGGCCATCGCGGTCATGGGCCATAGCTTTGGCGCGGCGGTTGCGGTGTACGCGGCCGGCGTCGACGAGCGCATTGCCGCCTGCATCTCCTCTGGCGGCTGGGGCGATGGCGAGGCCAAGTTCCGCGCGCAGCACGCATCGGCCGAAGCCTGGGAGCGCTTTCAGGCCATGCGCCGCCAGGGGCAGGAAAAGCTCGCGCAGGGGGAATCCATGCGCGTCTCGCGCTTTGACATCGTGCCCATTCCACCCGCGCTGCGCGGCAATCTGCCGGCGGGCTCCTTCATGGATTTCCCGTTCGAAGTGGTCGAGGGCATGTACCATTTCAAGCCGATCGAGAAGGTCGGCCAGATCGCGCCGCGCCCGCTGATGCTGCTGCACCCCGCGGTGGATTCGGTCACGCCGACGCAGCAGTCGATCGACCTATTCTCGCGCGCCGGCATGCCCACCGACCTGCACCTGGTGGCCGGCATCGATCACTTCATCTTCTCCGACGACAGCACCCTCACGCTCAACCTGGTCGCCCGCTGGCTGAACAAATTCTTTCCGCTGTACCGGCTGCCGGCCCCCGACGGGGCGGAGGGCAAGGCATGAGCAATGCCAGTGAATACCGGGTGGCGGCCGAGCCGCTCAAAGGCTGGGCGGGCCGGATACTGCAAGCGGCCGGCATGCTCCCCGCGAGCGCGGCCCAGGTAGCCGATGCGCTGGTGTGGGCCGATTTGCGCGGCACGGGCTCGCATGGCGTGTCCCGGCTGCCGCTCTACCTGCAGTGGCTGGAGAGCGGTGAAATGGATGGCGCCGCAGAGCCTCGCGTCACCACCCGCCTGCCCGCGCTGGCGGTGGTGGACGGGCACGGCTGCGCCGGTGCGGTGGGCATGAACTGCACGGTGGCGGCCGTCACCGAAGGCGCGCAGCGCGCGGGCGCATGCGTGGGCCTGCTCAGGGCCACCACCCACACCGGCGCGCTGGGCTACTTCACATCCCGTATCGCAGATCGCGGCATGCTGGGCATCGCCATGGCGGCGTCCGGGCCGCACATGGCCTACCACGGCGCGGCGGCCAATGGCGTCTCGACGGCGCCGCTGTCCATCGCCGCACCCGGCGCGCACGGCGCGGCGCCCATGGCCTTCGACATGGCATCGAGCGCGGTGGCGCTTGGCAAGCTCATGCAGGCCAAGGCGGCCGGCGTGCCGCTGCAGCCCGGCTGGGCGATCGACGGCAGCGGCGCGCCCACGCTGGATGCAGCCGCCGCCAAGACGCTGCTGCCGCTGGGCGGCCCCAAGGGATCGGGGCTGGCTCTCATGGCCGAAGTGGTATGCAGCCTGCTCGGCGCCAATCCCATTCTTGCGCCCGCGCTTGGGCAGCCGTCCGCGCAGCGGCGCCATCGCCAGAATGCATTCGTGCTCGCCGTCGACATCGCACAAATCACCAGCCTGGCGGATTTCCAGCGCGAAATGGGCGAGCTCGTCCAGGCCATCAAGCGCCTGCCCGCCGCCTCGCAGGCGCCGATTCTGATGCCAGGCGAGCGCGGCGAACGCGAGCGGCACAACCGCATCGCACATGGCATCGTGCTGCCGGCGCCAACCGCCAAGGCCTTGCAGGCGCTTGCCGGCCGACTCGGGCTGCCGGCCCCGTGGCAAGCCGATACGGCGCCGTCCACATAGGCTGCGCGGCCCTCGCGCAATTGCCCAAGGCCGCATCCGGCAGTGCCCGATGCGGCCTTGGGCCGAACGCTCCATCTCAATTGACGTAGTTGCCGGTCTTTTGCGCCACCGCCTTCCAGCGCTTGGTCTCCGCATCCATGCGAGCCTTGATTTCTTGCGGTGTGGCGGCCGAGAACTTCAGATCCACTTCCTGCCTGGTGATTTTTTCCTTGACGGCCGGCTCCTGCAGAACCGCGGTCAGCTCCTTGTTGAGCCGTGCGATCACATCGGGCGGCGTGTTCTTCGGTGCGAACAGGGCAAACCACATGCCGATGTCGTAGCCGGGCACCGCTTCGGCAAACGGCGCCGCCTGGGGCAACTGGGCGATGCGCTGCGAGCTGCCCAGCGCAAAGGCCTTGAGCTTCTTGCTCTGGATCAGCGGCAGCAGTTGCGGAGCGGGCCCCACGGCGATGTCGAGGCGATCGCCCATGATGTCCTGCAGCGCCTCGCCCACGCCCTTGTACGGGATGAACTGCATGTCCACGCCCGCCTGCATCATGAGCAGGTCGATCGCGAAGCTCGTGGTACTGCCGGCCTGGATCTTGCCTGGATGCGCCTTCGCATAGGCCAGGAATTCCTGCGGGGTCGAAAACGGCACCTTGTTGTTGGCGACGTAGATCACGGGCGACTCGCCCAGCGCCTTGATCGGGATGAAGTCCTGATCCAGCTTGAACGGGATATGGCGAAAGAACGCCGCGTTGGCCGTGTGCACGCCGCTGAGCAGGCCGATGGTGTAGCCATCGGGCGCGGCCTTGGCCAGGGCTTCGGCGCCCAGGTTGCCCGCGGCGCCACCGCGGTTGTCGACGATCACCGCCTGCTTGAGCCGCTGGCCCAGCGGCTCCGCCACGATGCGGGTCAGCACGTCCTGGGTGCCGCCGGCCGGAAAGGGCACGATGATGCGGATGGTCTTGCCGGGGTAGCTCTGCGCCACGGCGGCCAGAGGTGCCGCGAGCACCAGCCCGGCCAGCGTCAGGCCCAGCCGACGGCGGGTGAGGGAAAGTCGTTGCATAGGGAGTCTCCTGGGTAAGCGGGAAGCCGCCAATGGCGGCTGTCGGGGCTTCGAAAAGCGTGCAGGCCAGTATAGAAATCGGCGCCAGGGCCTGTGAACGCATGCATCCCGGCAATTACCCAATCGTCCGAAAGATGCGCGCAAGGCAAAAACCTCGGACGAATGGGTAAGAAGCCGGAAGCTGCGGTTCCAGCGTTTTCCGAGGGCTGTTTAGTCTTGCACCAGCTTGAAAAACGAGGCGCCGCATGCGCTTCGCATCAGGCCAAAGAAGCAAGAACTCGCCAACGGAGACCCAACCCATGCTCGCCCGCCCTTCCAGAAAACTGCTGCTCGCGCCGATCGCGCTGGGCATGCTCGCCCCCCTTGCCCATGCGCAAAGCCAAGTGTCGATCTACGGCATCATCGATGAATACGCCGGCGCGATCCGCACGGCAACCGCCAGCACGAAATCGAGCACGGCGGGAGTCGTGAATTCAGGCGGCATGACCACATCGTTCATCGGCTTTCGCGGCGCCGAAGACCTGGGCGGCGGCACCAAGGCCATCTTCAACCTCGAATCGTTCATCCGCGCGGACACCGGCGTTCCCGGCCGCAACGACAGCGATGTGTTCTGGGGCCGCGCGTCCTTCATGGGCCTTGAATCCGCGCGCTGGGGCAGCTTGACCATGGGCCGCCATGTCACGCCGTATGCCATCAATCTGGCCGTGTACTCGCCCCTTCCCGGCTCCACCACGTTCAGCCCCTCGTTTGCCACGGTATTCAAGGGCAATGTGCTCGGGGACACGCGCTTCAACAACAGCGTGCACTACCTCTCGCCGAAGCTGAACGGCTTCGTGATCGACGGACTGTACTCATTCGGCACCGAGGTCAGCAGCGGCCCGGACAGCCACCAGAACCGCGCATTCGACGGCGCGGTGCGCTACGAGGGGCGCCATTGGGGACTCGGGGTGGCCACGCGCCAGATCAACCTGAACGCCAATGACAATGGGCGCAAGCAGAAGTCGTACATGGTGGGCGGCAACTACGACTTCGGCTTCGCGCAGGTCTACGGCCAGGCCCACCAAAGCCATGAGAGCTATGCATACAACTCGTCGCAGGACGTCAGGCGCCGGGCCTACGAGCTGAGCGCCGGCATACCCGTGGGCCCGGGCAAGTTTGCGGCGGCCTATGCCTACTCCAGCATCCGCGACGACAGCGCCGCAACGCCGAGCCAGCGCCGGGTCTGGTCGCTTTCGTACGACTACATCCTCTCCAAGCGCACCGATGTGTATGCCATCGCCTACCGCGACCTGCAGCGCAACCCGCTCATCGAGCAGCGCATTCTGGGTATCGGCGTCCGGCACCGCTTCTGACCCTCCGCGCTCCCCCAACCCAAGGAAATACGCAACATGCAAGGATTCAACACCCAACTTAGCCGCGCATTGGCTGGCGCCTGCCTGCTGGCGGCCGGCAGCGGCGCGCTGGCCGCCCAGCCCGAGGGCACGGTGGCGGTCGCCAACATTTCGCTTGCGCAGGCCATCAAGGTCATCGAAGGCGCCACCGCCTATGCGCGGGCCCACAAGGCCAGCATGTCGGTGGTGGTGGTCGACACCAGCGGCTACGTGGTCGCGGCCGCCCGCATGGATGGCGTGCCATTCGGCAGCTTCGACGTGGCCCGCGGCAAGGCGATTGCCAGCGTGGCCACGGGCGGGGTATCGGGCAAGGAGCTGATGGAGCGCTACAAGGCCAATCCCATCGTGTTCGGGCAGATCAGCTCCTTGTCCTACGGGGGGCCGATGTTCCCATCGCAAGGCTCGCTGCCGATCTACAAGGGTGGCGTACTCATCGGCGCCGTGGGCGCCAGCGCGGCATCGTCCCAGTTGGACGAAGACGCCGGGCGCTCCGGCATCCAGGCCATCGGCGCCTCGGAAAAACCCTAGACCGCCGGCTGGCCGGCACCCATCCACCTGCAGGAAATCCACCATGACTACTTCCACCTCCACCACCGGCGGCTACGCACGCTTTGAATGCTGCGCGGGCCTGTCCGAATGCGTCCACAAGATCGCGGGCGACGCGGCCATGCCCCAGGGCGACGGCATCGACTCCGAAGCCGTGCGCCGCCTGGCCGACGAACGCAGCAAATCGCTGCGCTCGCCTTCGCGCCGCGCGGCGCTGAACTGGGGCGCCCTGCTGGGACTGGGCTCGCTGGTGCCGCTGGCGGGCTGCGCCAGCGCCTCCGCGGACCCGGCCCATGGCGGCGCCACGCCCGAACCCTTCAAGGATGGCGTGCCCCTGGGCCGGCGCCATGAGCTGCCCTCGAACAAGGATACGGTGCGCGTGGGCGCCATGGACCCCAAGGCGCCGCCCGCGGTGACCATCGACTCGGGCGACTGGGTGCACTACCCCAACACCTGGGTGAACTGGGCGGACGAAGCCAAGTACGGCATGGCGTTCGACGAGCGCGAGCCGATTCGCAAGCGCTATCCCGCCGGGCCCTACTCGCTGGTCGGGCCGGTTGCGATACGCGGCGCGGAGCCGGGCGACTGGATCGAGTGCCGCATGCTGAGGCTGCGGCCCATCGAGTGGGGCTGGAACAGCGCGCCGATGGGTGTGGGCGCCCTGCCTACCGAGTTCAAGCAGCCGTATCTGCAGTATTTCAAATTCGACGCCGACCGCACCCAGGCAAGCTTCAAGAACGGCATCGCCTATGCGCTGCGCCCGACGCAAGGGGTGATCGCGGCGATGCCGGCGGGCGATCAGCCGGTGAGCGGCATTCTGAGCGGCGCCTATGGCGGCAACATCGTGCTGCGCGAGTTGAATGAAGGCTGCTCGATCTTCCTGCCCGTGCAGCGCGCCGGCGGCCAGATCTGGACCGGCGACTCGCACGCGGCGCAGGGCGACGGCGTGGTGAACCAGACCGCCATCGAAACGGCCATGGAGGACATGCGCATCCAGTACATCCTGCACAAGCGCTCGCCGCTCAAGAGCCTGCTGGCCGAAACGCCTACGCACTGGATCAGCATGGGCTATGGCAAGACCCTGGAAGATGCGCTGTCCGAATCGCTGCTGCACGCCATCGACTGGCTCGCCCCGGCAGCGCAGATCGAGCGCGTCGAAGCGTATTCCCTGCTCAGCATCGCGGGCAGCGTCCGCGTGACGCAGTACGCCCACCAGCTCAAGACGGTGTACAGCAATGTGCCGCCCAAGGGAGTGCACGCCATCGTGCCCAAGAGCGTATTCAGCGCCGATCAGATCGCCGCCATCTCCCGCCGGACCAGGACCGGATCGTGATCATCGAGCAGCGCACCTACACCCTCGGCCCGGGCGCCCTGCCGCGCTTTCTGGCCGCCTACGAAAGCCTCGGTTTGCCGGCGCACCGCGATATCTACCAGCGCCTGGCGGGCTACTTCGTGAGCGAAACCGGCGTGCTCAACCAGGTGGTGCACCAATGGGCCTTCGAGAGCTTCGAAGACCGCAACACCCGCCGCGGCCGGTTGCAGCGCGATCCGCGCTGGCAGCAGTACCTGGAGCAGGTACAGGGCCTGGTGGTGCAGCAGGAAAGCCGCCTGCTCAGGCCCATGCCCTGGTCGCCCACGGTGCAGCCGCTGGGATGAATCCCGCAGACAACCCTCGAGAGGTGAGACAGACATGACGCAGCAGAGAAACCCTGGCATCCGCGGATCGTTCGCCGGCATTGCGCTGGCGGGCGCATGCAGCCTGGCGGGCACGGCCATTGCGGCAAGTCCGCCAGCGCCCCCCGCCGCCCCGTTGAAGGGGCGCGCCGAGCAAGGCGCCATCATCGCCAACCAGACCTGCGCGGCCTGCCACGGGCCGGGGGGCAACCCCACGATGCCGGACTACCCGCGCCTGGCGGGGCAGATTCCGGAATACCTGGCCAAGCAGCTGCGGGCGTTCCAGGCGCCGGCGGGGCAGCGGGCCCACCGCTCAAGCCCCATCATGCAGCCCCTGGCGGCCGCCTTGAAAGAGCAGCAGATACTGGACGTGGCGGCCTACTACGCCCAGCAGCGGCCGCTCACCGCCAAGCCCCGCGATCCCGCGCGGGTGGAGGCCGGCAAGAAGATCTACTTCAGCGGCAATCCATCCAACGACCTGCCCGCCTGCGCCTCCTGCCACCGGGCTGATGGACGAGGCATGGCGCCTGACTTCCCGGCTCTCGCAGGGCAGCAGCCGGCCTACCTGGCCAACCAGCTGCGCCACTGGGAGGCCAATCGCGGCGGGCGCGGCAAGCTGATGACGATGATCGCGCCGCACCTGAGGCCGGAAGACATCGAGGCGGTGGCCGACTTCCTGGCGCAGATGCGCTGAGTGCGGCGGCCCTAGGCCGGTGGGGGTGCGGGCGCGGATGCAGGCGCGGGCGCGCTTTGCTGCGCGAAGCGGTGCGCCAGCGTGTGGTAGAACGACGGCGAGAAAAGCCGCGACACCTGGCTGGCCAGCAGCGCCACCGCCATCAGCGGAATCACCATCTGGTGGCCGTCGATCATCTCCATCACGATCACGAAGGCCGTGATCGGCGACTGCGTGACCGCGGCAAGATAGCCCACCATGCACAGCGCGGCCAGCGCCGGCAATGCGATCACCGAGCTGAGGTGCGACAGGGCATTGCCCAGCCCTGCGCCGATGGCCAGCGAAGGCGCGAAGATGCCGCCAGGAATGCCCGACAGGTACGAGGCGATGAGCGCGCCGAACTTGAGCAGCGCATATGCGGGGTTCAGCGTCTCGTGCGAATCGAGCAGGCTGCGGGCCTCGGCATAGCCGCTGCCGAAGGTGACGCCGCCCGACACCAGGCCGATCACCGCAATCACCAGGCCGCAGCCCGCGGCAAACGCCACCGGGCGCTCGCGGCGCAGCTGCTGCAGGCGCTGCGGCATCCAGCGCGCCACATTGAGCAGCAGCCAGCAGAACAGGCCGCCGGCCACGCCGGTGAGCACGCCGGCGCCGATCAGCGTGGGCACCAGCGCCCACTGGAAATCGGTGATAGCCTGGATGCGGCCAAAATACAGGTAGTTGCCCTGCAGGCCCAGCGCGACGACGCCGGAGAAGATGATCGCGGTGATCAGCGCGCCGCTGCTGCGCGCGACGAAGCTGCGGCTGAGCTCCTCGATGGCGAAGACCACGCCGGCCAGCGGCGTGTTGAAGGCCGCGGCCAGCCCGGCCGCGGCGCCGGCCAGCGCCAGCTGGTGCTCGATCTGCACGCTGCTGCGGCGGTAGCCCTTGCGCATGGCATACATCAGCGAGGCGCCGATCTGCACCGTCGGCCCCTCGCGCCCTATGGTCAGGCCGCTCAGGATGCCGATGAAGGAGCCCGCGATCTTGCCGAACATGATGCGCAGCGACAGCAGGCGGGGCGCGAGGCGGCCGTCCTGCAGCGTGGCGATCACCTGCGGTATGCCGCTGCCTTCGGCGCCGGGAAAGCAGCGGCGCGTGAGCCAGGCGGCGAGCGCGGTGCCCGCCGGCGTGATGATCAGCGGCAGCCAGAAGCCGTGGGCAACGATGCCGCGAAACAGCTCGAAGCCATGGTCGATGATCTTGGCATAGGCCACCGAGACGAAGCCCACGCAGATCGCGCCCAGCCACAGCACCCCGTAGTTGTCCCACAGCCGCCGCGCACGGCGGATCGTCCATTCGGGCAGAAGCGATCGCAAAGACATCGCCGCCGATTATAGAAGCCCCCCGCGCTCGCCCCCACTCAATAGCGGTTGGAGAAATTGGCGCTGATGCGCTGGCGCAGGTACTCCGCGCCGGTGATGGGCGGATATTTCCCCGCCGGGCCCTGGATCACCGCGTCCTCGTTGGCCTGGCAGAAAAATGCCAGGCTGTAGCGCGGCCCCTGGTATTCGTGCGGCAGCGGATTGCGCACGCGGTGGAAATTGCTGGGCAGCCGGTCGTCGCTCCAGCGCGTGAGCATGTCGCCGATGTTGCAGGTGATCACGCCCGCCACCGGCTCCACCGGCGTCCATCGCTGCGTCTGCATCTCCTTGCCCGGCAGCACCTGCAGCCCGCCCTGGCCGACGCGCTGGAACAGCAGGGTCAGGCAGTCGAAGTCGGTGTGCGCGCCGGCGCGCCACAGGCCCGGCCCGCCCTCGAGCGCGGGATCGGCCGCAAAATAGTGCAGCATGCGCAGCGTGCTCTGGTAGCTGCCGGCCTCTGGATCGTGCGCGCGGGTGAAGAATCCCTCGTCAAAGCCCAGCTTGTACGCAAAGCACGACAGCACGCGCATGCCCACTTCCCAGCACTGGCGCTCGAAGGCCAGCGTGGCCGCCCGAAAGCCGGGCAGCTCCTCCTCGCTGGGCCACAGGCCCGCCATGCGCGGGCGCGTGACCTGGTAGGACTCCTTCTGGTCCGGGGTGCGGGTCGATGGGCGGATCTGCGCCTTGTGCTCCCAGCCCGCGTTGCGCGCCAGCGGCCACTGCTCCTTGAGCGCGCGCGGCAGCGCGAACAGTTGCTCGGCCCGGGCGAACGCGGCATCGATGTCGGCCAGCGCGATGCCATGGCCCGAGACCTGGAAGAAGCCGATCTCCACCGCCGCGTCCCACAGCTGCTCGGCGATCTCCGCCTTGCGCCGCGTGAAGTCCGAAAGGTCGATGATGCGCACCTCGCGGGCCTGGGTTTCCTCACCCATCGCACCCATGCGGGCTTCCTTGGCGAGTTCGCCGAGCACATGACCGGCGGTGGATGGGGTGTTTGCAAATGGGGTCATGGCAAGGGGCTCCTGGGTTGAACAGCGAACGAGAGCAATGACCTGCCACGCCCCGGCCCTGCCGGCCTGCGCGCTGAACGCTTCTACTCTGCAAGGCAGCTGTAGCAATTCCCGGGCCAGGCGGCGCAGTCCCCGGCCAAGGCATTCGACCCCTCCGCGCTCCCCGCGGCCCGCGCACCTCGGGCGTGCGGCCGCTGCCACGCCTTGAAGCGCACCGGCACCACTTTGATGCACGGCAGCATCCGCCGTCCTGCATCTGCCTGCGCCCAGCCAAGGCAGCCCCGAGCAGGCACGGCATTTGCATACCGACTGCCACGAGTAGAAGCGTTCAGCCCGTGCCATGCACAGCCCGGAAATTGCTCATGCCGCGCCCGCCGGCCCCGTACGGACCGGTCGGTCTCTTTCGCAGCTCCAGGGACCTCCAGATGCAACGCCGCCATTTCCTCTCCACCCTTCCCGCCATCGGCGCCTGCGCCGCCCTGCCCGCCGCACATGCACAGGGCCAGGCACTGATGCCTCTCAGGTTCACGCTGGACTTTCGCGTCACCGGGCAGACCGCGCCGTTCTTCCTGGCGCTGCAAAAAGGCTACTACCGCGCCGAGGGGCTGGAGGTGAGCATCGACGTGGGCTCGGGCTCGGTGGCCTCCATCGCCCGCATCGCCAGCGGCGCCTACCAGCTGGGCCTGGGCGACATCAGCTCGCTGATCGAGTTCCAGGCGCAGAACCCCGGCTCGCCGCGGGTGCAGGCGGTCTACCAGTACTACAACCGCGCGCCCTTCGTCATCATCGGCCGCAAGGACCGGGGCATCACCACCGATTTCGCCAGCCTGCGGGGCAAGCAGGTGGCGGCCGCAGCGGTGGAGTCCACACGCCGCGCGTGGCCGCTGGTGGCGCGCAAGCGCGGCCTGCCGCCCGACCTGTTCACCTGGGCCACCACCGAGTTCTCGGCGCGCGACAACGTGATGGTGCGCGGCGATGTGGATGCCGCCACCTACTTTCACGACTCGGCGGTGTCCCTGTTCGCGCGGCTGCCGCCCGAGCAGCTATCCATCCTGCGCTACACCGATGCGGGCGTGCAGCTCTACGGCAATGCCATCCTGGCCTCGAGCAGCCTGCTCGCCGAGCGCCCCGGGGCGGTGGCGGCCTTCCTGCGCGCCAGCAACCGCGCCATCGTCGAGACCCTGGCCAACCCGGCAGCCGCGATGGCCGCCATCCGCCAGCGCGAGCCCATCCTCGACGAGAAGCTGGAGCTCGCGCGCTGGGCCATCACCGCGCAGTATGTGGCCGCGCCCGACACCCGCAGCCATGGGCTGGGCGACTGCAGCCCGCGCCTGCTGGAGCAGCAGGTGAGCGACGTGGCCGACAGCTTCGCGCTCAAGGCGCGCCCGCCGGCCGCCACGCTCTTTCACCGCGGCCTGCTGCCGCCGCTGGCCGAGCGCATGGCCCAGGCCTGATCCGCAATCAACTCCAAGGAAAGCACCATGCACAAGCGACTCTTCCTGCATACCGCCCTGGCCCTGTCCGCCGCCACGGCCCTGCCCCACGCCTGGGCCGCCACGCCGATCAAGTTCCAGCTCGACTGGCGCTTCGAGGGCCCGGCCGCATTCTTTCTGCTGCCCGCGGCCAAGGGCTATTTCAAGGGCGCCGGCCTCGACGTGGCCATCGATGCCGGCAACGGCTCGGGCGGCGTGGTGCAGCGCGTGGCTTCGGGCGCCTACGACATGGGCTTTGCCGACCTGGCCGCGCTGATGGAATTCCAGGCCAACAACCCCGGCATGCCCAACCAGCCGGTGGCGGTGATGGTGGTCTACAGCAACACGCCAGCCTCGGTGATGGCGCTCAAGAAAAGTGGCATCGTCAAGCCGGCCGACCTGACGGGCAAGAAGCTCGGCGCACCGGTGTTCGATGCCGGCCGGCGCGGCTTCGCGCTGTTTGCCAAGGCCAACCAGGTGGGCAGCGTGCAGTGGACCAGCATGGACCCGCCGCTGCGCGAGACCATGCTGGTGCGCGGCGACATCGATGCGATCACCGGCTTTACCTTCACCTCGCTGCTGAACCTGGAGGCGCGCGGCATCAAGGCGGCCGACGTGACGGTGATGCCGTTCTCGGACTACGGCGTCAAGCTCTACGGCAACGCCATCATCGCCAGCCCCCGGCTCATCAAGGAGAACCCCGCCGCGGTCAAGGCCTTCTTGCAGGCGTTCGCCAAGGGCACCAAGGAGGTGATCGCCAACCCGGCCGCCGCCATCGCCTATGTGAAGGAGCGCGACGGCATCGTCAACACGCAACTCGAGACCCGCCGCCTGCAGCTGGCGATTGCCACCGCGGTCAACACGCCGGACGCTCGCGCCGAAGGCTTTGGCCAGGCAACGCCCGCGCGGCTGTCGCTGATGGCCTCGCAGGTATCCGACGTCTATGCCACCAAGGCGCGGGTGCAGCCCGAGGCGGTGTGGAACGGCAGCTTTCTGCCCACCGCGGCCGAGCTCGATGTCTTGCCCCGCAAGTAAGCTCTCGATGACCCATGGCGCTTGCCCCCCAAGCGCCTGAACTGGTTTTGATATGAATCCTGCTGTTTCCAATCCCGCCCAACCCTTCGTGGAGTTCCGCGACGTCTGGCTGGCCTACAACGAGGAGCTGCTGCGCGCCAACCATTTCGCGGTGGAGGCGATCGATCTGGAGGTGGCGCGCGGCGAGTTCATCGCCATCGTCGGCCCTTCGGGCTGCGGCAAGTCCACCTTCATGAAGCTGACCACCGGGCTGAAGATGCCCTCCATCGGCCGCATCCTGGTGGCAGGCGAGCGCGTGAGCGGGCCGCTGAAGATCTCGGGCATGGCCTTCCAGGCACCGTCGCTGCTGCCCTGGCGCACCACGGTCGACAACGTGCTGCTGCCGCTGGAGATCGTGGAGCCGCACCGCAGCCGCTTCAAGGCCCGACGCAAGGAGTACGAGGAGCGCGCCCGCATGCTGCTGCGCAAGGTCGGCCTGGCCGGCTACGAGGACAAGTTCCCCTGGCAGCTCTCGGGCGGCATGCAGCAGCGCGCCAGCATCTGCCGCGCGCTGATCCACGAGCCCCAGATGCTGCTGCTGGACGAGCCTTTCGGCGCGCTCGACGCCTTCACCCGCGAGGAGCTGTGGTGCATTCTGCGCGACCTGCAGGCCGAGCAGGGCTTCAACGTCATCCTGGTCACGCACGACCTGCGCGAGAGCGTGTTCCTGGCCGACACGGTCTATGTGATGAGCAAGAGCCCGGGCCGCTTCGTGGTGCGCCGCGAGATCGCGCTGCCGCGCCCGCGCGAGCTGGAGCTGACCTATACCCGCGAATTCACCGACATCGTGCACGAGCTGCGCGGCCACATCGGCGCGCTGCGCCATGCCCCGGCCGCCGGCACCGCCGGCGCCGCCATCAGCCAATAACACACCGAGGGACTCTTGCATGCAACGCAAATATGTGGAACGCTGGGCGCCGTGGGTGCTGCTGCTGGCGATCGTCGTGCTGTGGCAGCTGATCTGCTCGGGCTTCGGCGTGTCGGAATTCATCTTTCCCAGCCCGCTGGCCATAGGCCGGCAGCTGGCCGAGTTCAGCGGCGTCATCGCCGGCCATGCCTGGCGCACTTTCTGGGTCACGATGGCGGGCTTCGGCATTGCCATCGTGGTAGGCGTGCTGCTGGGCTTTCTGATCGGCTCCTCGCGCCTGGCCTACGCGGCTTTCTACCCGCTGATGACGGCCTTCAACGCGCTGCCCAAGGCAGCCTTCGTGCCGATCCTGGTGGTGTGGTTCGGCATAGGCGCGGGGCCGGCGATACTCACCGCCTTCCTGATCAGCTTCTTTCCCATCATGGTCAACATCGCCACCGGCCTGGCCACGCTGGAGCCCGAGCTGGAGGACGTGCTGCGCGTGCTCGGCGCCAGGCGCTGGGACGTGCTGCTCAAGGTCGGCCTGCCGCGCTCCATGCCCTACTTCTACGCCTCGCTCAAGGTAGCGATCACGCTGGCCTTCGTGGGCACCACGGTCAGCGAGATGACCGCCGCCAACGAGGGCATTGGCTACCTGCTGGTGTCGGCCGGCTCGTCGATGCAGATGGGGCTGGCCTTCGCGGGCCTGATCGTGGTCGGCGCCATGGCGATGCTGATGTACGAGCTGTTCAGCGCGATCGAGCGGCACACCACCGGCTGGGCACGGCGGGGCTCGCAGGGCGAGTAGGCACCCTGCCTCACATCGCCCAGATGCGGGGCATGCCGCCGCGCAGGCCCCACAGCTGGCCGCGCCACAGCGCCCAGGCGCTCTTGCACAGCGCCATCGCCGGCTCCACCACCGGCGCCAGCGCGCGCAGCACCAGCAGGTGCTCGCTCGGCGCGGTCACGCCGGCCACCACGCCAGCGGGCGCGGACTGCAGCAGCTCGTGCATGCTCTCCAGCAGCGCCTCGCGCTGGGCGCGCGCCAGCGGCGTGCCACTGGCCAGCACCAGGCTGGCCAGGCAGCGGCGGCCGGCCAGGCCCAACTCGCCGTCGAGCAGCAGGCGGTCCTGCGCATCGATCAGGCCGCGCTCCAGGAATAGGCCCGGCCACTCCAGGTGCTGGACGAAGCGGCCCTGCGCGAAAGGCTGGCCGGCCAGCGGCAGGCCCAGCGCCGTCACATCCCAGGCCAGCAGCTGCGCGCCTTCGGCCAGCTCCATCTGCAGATGGTTCAGCGCGTCGCAGGCGTTGTAGGCGATGGCCTCCAGCGGCAGCCATTCGAGCCGCGCGCCGGCGGCCAGGCACAGCCGCGTGCGCTGCAGCGCCTGCTGGCCGTTGCTCTTGTAGAAGCGCGCCGCGCCCGGCGTGGTCACCAGCGCATGGGCGCCGGCGCCGACCCGCACCGCGATGTCGAGCACATCGCCGCCAACCAGGCCGCCGGGCGGATGCACCAGCACGTTGTGGCAGATGGCTGGCCCTTCCGGGTACAGGCTCTTGAGCACGCGCAGCGGGCCGTCGTGCCTGAAGTGCATGGCCGTCCTGCCCTGCTGCGCGCGGTAGTCGAGGTCGAGTTGTGCATGCCAGCCCATGGCGCCATTAGATCGTAAACACTCAGATCGCCACCAGCTTGCGAATGCCCTTGTCCCGCATCTCGCTGCCTGGCCCGGCGGCGATGACCTCGCCGCGCTCCATCACGAGGTAGCGATCGGCCAGCTCCTCGGCAAAATCGTAGTACTGCTCGCACAGCAAGATGGCCATGCCCTGCCCGTTCATGCCTCGGTTGGCCAGCCTGCGGATCACGCGGCCGATGTCCTTGATGATGCTGGGCTGTATGCCCTCGGTGGGCTCGTCGAGGATCAGCATCCGCGGGCCCGGCGCCAGCGCGCGCGCAATCGCCAGCTGCTGCTGCTGCCCGCCCGAGAGATCGCCGCCGCGCCGCTGCAGCATCTGCTTGAGCACCGGGAACAGCTCGTACAGCTCGGCCGGGATCGCGGTGCGCGCCGGGCAATAGGCCAGGCCCATGCGCAGGTTGTCCTCGACCGACAGGCGCGAGAAGATCTCGCGCCCCTGCGGCACGTAGCCGATGCCGCGGCGCGCGCGCTCGTAGGGCGTGCTGCGCGCGATGTCCTGGCCCTGCCAGGCGATGCGGCCGCTCTTGATGGGCACCAGCCCCATCAGGCTCTTGAGCAGCGTGGTCTTGCCCACGCCGTTGCGCCCCAGCAGCACGGTGACCTTGCCGGTCTCGGCCTGGAGGCTGACGTCGCGCAGTATGTGCGAGCCGCCGTAGTACTGGTGCAGGTTCTGGACTTCGAGCATTCGGTACTCCTGCGCGGGCCTGGCCTGCGCATTCAATTTTCATAGCTTGCAGCGCTTATCCCTACTAGTTTTCAATATGAAACATATCTGAAAACCTTTATGAATCAGCGCTTGCAGCTCTCATTTTCTTTGTTCCAGCAAGGCCGCGGCTCAGCGGCCGAGGTACACCTCGATCACCCGCTCATCGGCCTGCACCTGGGCCAGCGGCCCCTCGGCCAGCACCGCGCCGTCGCACAGCACGGTCACCTTCTCGCTGATGGTGGCGATGAAGCCCATGTCGTGCTCCACCACCATCAGCGAGTGCCGGCCCTTGAGCGCGAGGAACAGCTCGGCGGTGCGCGCGGTTTCCTCGTCGGTCATGCCGGCCACGGGCTCGTCGAGCAGCAGCAGCCTGGGTTCTTGCACCAGCAGCATGCCGATCTCCAGCCACTGCTTCTGGCCATGGCTGAGCAGCCCGGCCTGGCGCGTGATGCTGCCGGCCAGGTGGATGGTGTGCAGCACCTCGGCGATGCGGTCTTTCTGCGCGCCGCCGAGCGCGAAGCGCATGGATGCGGCCACGCCCTTGTGCGTCTTCAGCGCCAGCTCCAGGTTCTCGAACACGCTGAGCTGCTCGAACACCGTGGGCTTCTGGAACTTGCGGCCTATGCCCATCGCGGCGATCTCGGGCTCGCTGTAGCGCAGCAGGTCGATGGTGGAGCCGAAGAACACGGTGCCGCTGTCGGGCCGGGTCTTGCCGGTGATGATGTCCATCATCGTGGTCTTGCCCGCGCCGTTGGGGCCGATGATGCAGCGCAGCTCGCCGGGCGCGATGTCGAGATTCAGGCCGTTGATGGCCTTGAAGCCGTCGAAGCTCACATGCACGTCTTCCAGGTACAGGATGCGGCCGTGGGTCACATCCACTTCGCCGGCCACCACGGGCCGCGCCATGCTGGCGCTGCGCCCGCCCGACTCGGTGCTGCGGTAGTGCTGCAGGCGCTGGTTGCCGGCTTCCATCAGGTCGGGTGTCATGCCTTGGCTCCTTGCAGCGGGGTGGATGCGCGCGCCTGGGCGCGGCGCCTGGCGCTCCATTCGCGTACCTGGCGCGGCAGGCGGATCAGGCCGCCGGGCATGAACAGCGTCACCACGATGAAGAGCGCGCCCAGCACGTACAGCCAGGACTCGGGCGCCGCCATGGTGAGCCAGCTCTTGCCGCCATTGACCACGAAGGCGCCGATGATCGGGCCCGCCAGGCTGGCGCGCCCGCCCACCGCGGTCCACACCGCCATTTCGATGGAGTTGCCCACGCTCATCTCGCCGGGGTTGATGATGCCCACCTGCGGCACATAGAGCGCGCCGGCCAGGCCGCACATCATCGCCGAGATGACCCAGACCGAGAGCTTGTAGGGCAGCGGGTCGTAGCCGCAGAACATGGTTCGCGACTCGGCATCGCGCACCGCCTGCAGCACGCGGCCGTATTTGCTGCGGATCAGCCAGCGCGAGAACAGAAAGCAGCCCAGCAGCGCCAGCCCCGACAGCGCGAACAGCAGCACGTGCATGGCCTGCGTGTTCAGCGGGAAGCCGAGAATGCGCTGGAACCCGGTGAAGCCGTTGTTGCCGCCAAAGCCCGTCTCGTTGCGGAAGAACAGCAGCATGGCCGCATAGGTCAGCGCCTGGGTGATGATGGAGAAATACACACCCTTGATGCGCGAGCGAAAGGCGAAGTAGCCGAACACGCCGGCTATCGCGCCCGGCACCAGCAACACCAGCACCGCGGTGGCCGCGAAGCTGCCCGACAGCGCCCAGTGCCAGGGCAGCTCCTTCCAGTCCAGAAATCCCATGAAGGCCGGCAGCGCGCCGGGCCCGGCGGCCTCGCGCATCAGGTGCATGCCCATCACATAGCCGCCCAGCGCGAAGAACAGGCCATGGCCCAGGCTCAGGATGCCGGTGTAGCCCCAGATCAGATCAATCGCCAGCGCCACGATCGCATAGCACATGAACTTGCCAAGCAGCCCGATCAGGTAGTCGGACAGATGCAGCGCGCTGCCCTCGGGCACCAGCAGGTTCAGCGCCGGCGCCAGCGCGCAGACCGCGACGAGCGCTGCCAGGAAGACGGCCCAGCCCCGGGCGCCGAGCAGCGGCTCGGGCTGGGGCAGTTGCAGATCGATCTTGGTTGCCATGGCTCAAGCCTCCGCGCTGCGGCCCTTCAGGGCGAAGATGCCCTGCGGACGTTTCTGTATGAACACCACGATGAACAGCAGCACCGCGATCTTGGCCAGCACCGCGCCGGTCCAGCCTTCGAGCAGCTTGGACAGCACGCCCAGGCCCAGCGCCGCGTACACCGTGCCCGCGAGCTGGCCCACGCCGCCGAGCACCACCACCAGGAAGGAGTCGACGATGTAGTTCTGGCCCAGGTCCGGCCCCACGTTGCCGATCTGGCTCAGCGCGCAGCCGGCCAGCCCGGCGATGCCCGAGCCCAGCGCGAAGGCATAGGTGTCGGTGCGTGCGGTGTTCACGCCCACACAGGAAGCCATGGCGCGGTTCTGGGTGACGCCGCGCACGAACAGGCCCAGCCGCGTCTTGGCGATCATGAAGGCCACCGCGCCCAGCACCGCGAACGCGAAGACGATGATCGCGATGCGGTTAAACGGCAGCGTGAGGTTGGGCAGCAGCGCCAAGCCGCCGCTCATCCAGGCGGGGTTTTCCACGCCCACGTTCTGCGCGCCGAACAGGCTGCGCACCGCCTGCTGCAGCACCAGGCTGATGCCGAAGGTGGCCAGCAGCGTCTCCAGCGGGCGGCCGTAGAGGAAGCGGATCACGCCGCGCTCCAGCACCGCGCCCACCAGCGCGGCGGCGCCAAAGGCCACCGGCACCGCCACCACCAGGTACCCGCCGAACCAGGCCTCGGGCAGCCAGCGCTGGAACAGGGCCTGCACCACATAGGTCGCGTAGGCGCCAATCATGATCAGCTCGCCATGCGCCATGTTGATCACGCCCATCAGGCCATAGGTGATCGCCAGCCCCAGCGCGGCCAGCAGCAGCACCGAGCCCAGGCTCAGGCCGCTGAAGACCGCGCCCGCCCGCTCGCCCCAGGCCAGGGATTCGGCAATCGCCGAGAGCGCGGTGCGGATCGCCTTTTGCACCGCGGGGTCGCTCTCGTCGGCCAGGCGCTGGTTCAGCAGCAACTGTGTCTCGGGCGTCTTGAGCTGGGCCAGCTGGCGCACCGCCCGCAGGCGCTGGGCGGCATCTTCGCTGCCCAGCAGGCTGGCGGCGCGGGCGCGCGCCAGCAGGGCCTTGACCTCGGCATCCGTCTCGCCGGCCAGCACCTTGTTGATCAGGGGCAGGCGCGCGGCATCCGGCTCGTCGGCGAGCTTGCGCGCCGCGGCGCGGCGCGCCTGCACATCGCTGCCGGCGAGCGCCAGCGCGGCCTGCGCCGACTCGATCACGCCGCGCAGGTAGTTGTTGTTGACCACTTCCTCGGCATCGGCCGGCAGGGCCGCGGCCGCACCGGTGGCGGGGTCGAGCGCGCGCTCGCCATCGACGATGTAGGCCTTGCCGCCGGCGGTGCGCACTGCATCGTCGGCCAGGGCCTGCAGGTAGGCCGCCAGCCGGCCACCGTCGCCGGGCTCCAGCACCGCGGCGTTGATCGCCTGGGCACGCGCGTCGCTGCCATCGGCGGCCGCCATCGCGAAGGCCTGATCGGCCGTGAGCGCATGGCCGGGCAGGGAGAGCAGCATGCCCAAGGCGCCGGCCAGTGCTATGCGCAGGATTTTCATAGTCAAATCAACCTTCGGCACTTAGCCCAGCTATCGTTTCTAAATCACTTCCCATGAAACCGGCACGCTCCATCAGCGGGCACCGAGGAAGGGCCGCCCCGCCCCGAAGGTGCCGCCCCCCTCCAGTGCGAAGCACCAGAGAGGGGGAGGCGGCGCAGCCGCTCAGGGGGTGCCTCATTTCATGTCGGGCTCGTCCTTCTTCTTGTCATTGCCTTCGATATAAGGGCTCCAGGGCTGGGCCTTGATCGGACCCTTGGTCTTCCAGACCACGTTGAACTGGCCGTCGGCCTTGATCTCGCCCACCATCACCGGCTTGTGCAGGTGGTGGTTCTTCTCGTCCATCTTCACGGTGAAGCCGTCGGGCGCGGCAAAGCTCTGGCCGGCCATCGCGGCGATCACCTTGTCCACGTCGGTGCTCTTGGCCTTTTCCACGGCCTGCTTCCACATGTGGATGCCGATCCAGGTGGCCTCCATCGGATCGTTGGTCAGCGGCTTGTCCTTGTGGCCCGCGATGCCCTTGGCCTTGGCGTAGTCGCTCCACTGCTTGATGAAGGCGGTGTTCGTGGGGTTCTTCACGCTCATGAAGTAGTTCCACGCGGCCAGGTGGCCCACCAGCGGCTTGGCATCCACGCCGCGCAGCTCTTCCTCGCCCACGCTGAAGGCCACCACGGGCACGTCCTTGGCCTTGAGCCCGGCATTGCCCAGCTCCTTGTAGAAGGGCACGTTGGAGTCGCCGTTGATGGTGGAGATCACCGCCGTCTTGCCGCCGGTGGAGAACTTCTTGATGTCGGCCACGATGGTCTGGTAGTCGCTGTGGCCGAACGGCGTGTAGGTCTCCATGATGTCGGCCTCCTTCACACCCTTGGACTTGAGGAAGGCGCGCAGGATCTTGTTCGTGGTGCGCGGGTACACATAGTCGGTGCCCAGCAGCACGAAGCGCTTGGCACCGCCGCCTTCCTTGCTCATCAGGTATTCCACCGCCGGAATAGCCTGCTGGTTCGGCGCGGCGCCGGTGTAGAACACGTTCTTGGAAAGCTCCTCGCCCTCGTACTGCACCGGGTAGAACAGCAGGCCGTTGTTCTGCTCGAACACCGGCAGCACCGACTTGCGCGACACGCTGGTCCAGCAGCCGAAGACCACGGCCACCTTGTCCTGCGTCAGCAGCTGCTTGGCCTTCTCGGCGAACAGCGGCCAGTTGGAGGCCGGGTCCACCACCACGGGCTCGAGCTTCTTGCCCAGCACGCCGCCCTTGGCGTTGATGTCGTCGATGGCCATGAGCACCGTGTCCTTGAGCACGGTCTCCGAGATGGCCATGGTGCCCGAGAGGCTGTGCAGCACGCCGACCTTGATGGTATCGGCTGCCTGGGCGCTGGCGCCCATCAACGACAGGCCGGCGACAGCCGCTGCTGCGGCCAGGGTTTTCATGGCGGTGCGACGCTCGAACATGGCTTTACCTTTCAAGAAAGTGGAGAACCCGATACAGGCCAGGAACCGTTTTCCCGGCCTTGGCGAAGCCCTCAAGCAAGCCGCGTGCCATGCCCGTTTCATTCTGATGCACCGCAGCAGCGCGCTGCACTTGCGCGGGCCCGCAGGCACCAGACTGGTGCATGCCGGCACCACAAACCAGCATCCGGGCACCGCATGCACGCAGCCGTGCAGCGCGCATGCACGGATTTGGAGTCCTGCGCCCCAAACCAGCTGGCACGGCCCTTGCATCGTGCAGCGGCATGGAACTCTCTCCCCGCGAAAAAGACAAGCTGCTGATCTTTACCGCAGCACTGCTGGCCGAGCGCCGCAAGGCGCGCGGCCTCAAGCTCAACTACCCCGAGGCGGTGGCGCTGATCAGCGCCTTCGTGATGGAGGGCGCGCGCGACGGCCGCACGGTGGCCGAGCTGATGAGCGCCGGCCGCGGCGTACTTGGGCGCGCCGACGTGATGCAAGGCGTGCCCGAGATGATTCCCGACATCCAGATCGAGGCCACCTTTCCCGACGGCACCAAGCTGGTCACGGTGCACGAGCCGATCATCTGAAGCCGCCATCCTCCCCCCTCCCCCCTCTCCACCCAGCACCAGCAGCCATGAAAAAAATCAGCACCCTCGCCCTTGCCGGCCTGCCCGCCGCCGCCCTGGCCCATATGGGCGGCCAGCCGCACACGCATGGCCTGGCCGACAGCTTCCTGCAGGGCCTGGCCCATCCCTTCACCGGCCTCGACCACCTGGCGGCCATGCTGGCCGTGGGCGCCTGGAGCGCGCTGACCTTTCCCGCGTTGCGGGCCGCCTGGCGCGTGCCGGCCGCCTTCGTGGCGCTGCTGGTGGCCGGCGCCTTGGCCGGCTTTTCCGGCCTGTGGGTGCCGGGCGTGGAGCCCATGATCGCGGCCTCGGTGCTGGTGCTGGGCCTGCTGGTGGCGGTGCAAAAGCGCATGCCCTGGGTGCTGGCCGCGGCGCTGGCGGGCGTGTTCGCCTTCTTCCATGGCGCGGCGCATGGCTACGAGCTGGCGGGCGACGCCGGCCTGGCGGCGCTCGGCGCGCTGGCCGGCATGGCCCTGGGCTCGGCGCTGCTGCATGTCGCCGGCATGGCGCTGGGCCATGTGGCGATGCAGCGCCACCAGTGGCTGGCCCGGGTGGCTGGCGCGGCCACCGCGCTGCTCGGCGCCTTCTTGCTGACCCGGCTGGCCTGAGGGGAAACCGCATGATTCCTGGAGAACTGCTGATCGACGCGGGCGAGCACGCCCTGAACCCTGGCCGCCGCACCCGCACGCTGGTGGTGCACAACGCCAGCGACCGCCCCATACAGGTGGGCTCGCACTACCACTTTGCCGAAACCAATGCCGGGCTGGCATTCGAGCGCGCCGCGGCCCATGGCATGCGGCTGAACATCGCCAGCGGCATGGCGGTGCGCTTCGAGCCGGGCCAGCAGCGCACGGTGGAGCTGGTGGATATCGCCGGCGCGCGGCAGATCTACGGCTTTCGCGGCCTGGTTCAAGGAGCACTCTGATGGCCACCATGGACAGGCGCGCCTATGCCGAGACCTATGGCCCCACGGTGGGCGACCGGCTGCGGCTGGCAGATACCGATCTCGTCATCGAGGTGGAGCAGGACTTCACCCTGGCCGCGGGCGGCTATGGCGAAGAGGTGAAGTTCGGCGGCGGCAAGACCATACGCGACGGCATGGCGCAGTCGCAGCGCAGCCGCGCCGAAGGCGCGGCCGACACCGTGCTGACGAATGCGCTGATCATCGACCACTGGGGCATCGCCAAGGCCGACATCGGCCTCAAGAGTGGGCGCATCGCCGCCATCGGCAAGGCCGGCAACCCCGACACCCAGCCCGGCGTGGACATCATCATCGGCCCCGGCACCGAGATCATCAGCTGCGAGGGGCTGATCGTGACCGCCGGCGGCATCGACACCCACATCCACTTCATCTGCCCGCAGCAGATCGAGGAGGCGCTGGCCAGCGGCGTGACCACCATGATCGGCGGCGGCACCGGCCCGGCCACCGGCACCTTCGCCACCACCTGCACGCCGGGGCCCTGGCATATGGAGCGCATGCTGCAGGCGGCCGACGCCTTCCCGATGAACCTGGGCTTCCTGGGCAAGGGCAACGCCAGCCTGCCGGGCGCGCTGCACGAGCAGATCGCCGCCGGCGCCATCGGCCTGAAGCTGCACGAGGACTGGGGCAGCACGCCGGCGGCCATCGACAACTGCCTCGCCGTGGCCGAGCAGACCGACACCCAGGTCGCCATCCACACCGACACGCTCAACGAATCGGGCTTCGTGGAAGACACCGTGGCCGCGTTCAAGGGCCGCACCATCCACACCTTCCACACCGAGGGCGCGGGCGGCGGCCACGCGCCCGACATCCTGAAGGTGGTGGGCGAAGCCAACGTGCTGCCCAGCTCGACCAACCCCACCCGCCCCTATACGGTGAACACGCTGGACGAGCATGTGGACATGCTCATGGTCTGCCACCACCTGGACGCCGGCATCGCCGAAGACCTGGCGTTTGCCGAAAGCCGCATCCGCAAGGAGACCATCGCGGCCGAGGACATCCTGCACGACATCGGCGCGATCAGCATGTTCAGCTCCGACAGCCAGGCCATGGGCCGGGTGGGCGAGGTCATCCTGCGCTGCTGGCAGACCGCGCACAAGATGAAGCTGCAGCGCGGCGCCCTGCCGGGCGACGGCGCGCGCAACGACAACTTCCGCGCCCGGCGCTACATCGCCAAGTACACCATCAACCCGGCCATCGCCCACGGCATCAGCCACGAGGTCGGCAGCATCGAGGTGGGCAAGTGGGCCGACATCGTGCTCTGGAAGCCGGCCTTCTTCGGCGTCAAGCCCGCCTGCATCCTCAAAGGCGGCAGCATCGCCATGGCGGCCATGGGCGACCCCAACGCCAGCATCCCCACACCCCAGCCGGTGCACTACCGGCCGATGTTCGGCGCCTTCGCCGGCAGCAATGCGCACGGCTCGCTCACCTTCGTCTCGCAGGCGGGGCTGGCGGCCGGCATCGGCGAGCGCTTCGGGCTGCGCAAGCCGCTGGCGGCCGTCAAGGGCATACGCGGCGTGCAAAAGCGCCACATGGTCCACAACGACCTGGCGCCGCACATGGAGGTGGATGCCCAGACCTACGCGGTGCGCGCCAACGGCGAGCTGCTGGTCTGCGAGCCCGCCGCCAGCCTGCCCATGGCGCAGCGCTACTTCCTGTTCTGACGGTATGCTGACCGCATCAAGCGCCATCGCTTTTTGAATGGACCCGCCCCCATGCTGACCGCCAACAAACTCCTGCCCCAGGGACAGGGCCTCTCGCCCGTGCTGCTCAGGCGCGCCACCACCGTGGAACTGGACTGGGACGTGCGCCAGAAAAGCCGCTTCGCCGCCACCGACAGCCAGGGCCGCGAGCTGGCCGTCTTCCTGCCACGCGGCCAGGCCGTGCGCGGCGGCGACGTGCTGGTGGCCGAAGACGGCAGCCTGGTGCGCGTGCTGGCCGCGCCGCAGAAGGTGCTGCGCATCACCGCCTGCGCCGAGCACGGCAGCCCCTTCGACCTCATGCGCGCCGCCTACCACCTGGGCAACCGCCATGTGCCCATCGAGCTGCAGCCCGACCACCTGAAGATCGAGCCCGACCATGTGCTGGCCGACATGCTGCGCGCCATGCACATGACCGTGACCGAGGCCGAAGTGCCTTTCGAGCCGGAAGGCGGCGCCTACGGCGGGACACATGGTGGCCACCAGCACGGACACGAACATGCCCACGGGCATGGGCACCACCATGGGCACGACCACTGAAGCGCCGCCGCCCCTGGCCCCGGCCACGCTGCTGCAGCTGATGTGGCTGGCCTCGCCGGCGCTGCCCATCGGCGGCTTTTCCTACTCCGAAGGGCTGGAGGCCGCCATCCATGCCGCGCATGTCACGACCGAGGCCGAGGCCGCCAGCTGGCTGGTGCAGCAGCTGCAGCTGACCCAGGCGCGCGGCGACATGGCCGCCATCGCCCAGGCGCTGCCCGCCTGGCTGGGTGGCGACCTGGCCCGCGTGCAGCAGCTCAACGACTGGGTGCTGGCCACGCGCGAGACCAGCGAGCTGCGCCTGCAGACCGAGCAGATGGGCCGCTCGCTCGCCGACTGGCTGCGCAACCAGCAGGCGGCGGATGCCGCGCGCAGCGCACAGATCCGGCAATTGGCGGCGCTGTCGCGCCAGCGCCCCACCTACCCCATTGCCTTCGCGCTGGCCACCGCCTTCGCCCAGGCGCCGGTGGAACAGGCCCTGCTCGCCTATGCCTTCGGCTGGGCCGAGAACATGGTGCAGGCCGCCATCAAGGCCGTGCCGCTGGGCCAGAGCGCGGGCCAGCGCATCCTGGCCCGGCTGGCCCGGGAAATCCCCGCCGCCGTGGCGCACGCCGCAGTCCTGCCGGACGCCGCGCGCCAGGCCTTCTCGCCCATGCTGGCCATACTCTCGGCCCGGCACGAACACCAATATTCACGCCTGTTCAGATCATGACATCCGCACTGCACCACATTCCCCACCGCAGCAAGCAGCTGCCCCCGCTGCGCGTGGGCATAGGCGGGCCGGTCGGCTCGGGCAAGACCACCATCCTGGAGATGCTGTGCAAGGCCATGCGCGACAAATGGGACCTGGTGGCCATCACCAACGACATCTACACCAAGGAAGACCAGCGCCTGCTGACCATCAGCGGCGCGCTGCCGGCCGAGCGCATCATGGGCGTGGAAACCGGCGGCTGCCCGCACACGGCCATCCGCGAGGATGCCTCGATCAACCTCGAAGCCATAGACCGCATGCTGGGCCAGTTCCCCGATGCCGACATCGTCTTCATCGAATCGGGCGGCGACAACCTGGCCGCCACCTTCAGCCCCGAGCTCTCGGACCTGACCATCTACGTGATCGACGTGGCCGCGGGCGAGAAGATCCCGCGCAAGGGCGGCCCCGGCATCACCAAGAGCGACCTCTTCGTCATCAACAAGACCGATCTGGCCCCTCACGTGGGCGCCGACCTGGAAGTCATGCGCGCCGACACCGTGCGCATGCGCACCACGCCCAAGGGGCTCAAGCCCTTCGTCATGACCAACCTCAAGACCCTGCAGGGGCTGGACGAGGTGGTGGCCTTCATCGAGCGCCAGGGCTTGCTGGCGGCGTGAGGCCAAGCGCCAGGCAGCTCAGTCCAGCTTGATCTGCAGGCTGTTGATCAGCTTCTGCATTTTTCCGGTCTCGCTGCGGATGAAGGCATCGAACTGCTCCGGCGTGCCCGACACGACCTCGGAGCCCATCTCCAGCCACTTCTCGCGGAACCGGGGATCGGCAAAGACTTCCTGCAGCGTGGTGTTGAGCTTGGCGATCACCGGCTTGGGAGTGCCCGCCGTGGTGGAGATGCCATGCCATGCGTAGTACTCGAACCCTGGATAGCCCTGTTCGGCGATGGACGGCACTTCTGGCAGCAGCGGCGAGCGGTCTTTGGTGGTGACCGACCTGGGCCGAGCCGATATTGCCGCTGGCGCCGGCGCGGTTCTCGACAATGACCGGCACATTGAGCTTTTGGGACAATGGCGTTGCGATCAGGCGGGCCGTCAGAACGTGTTTACGCTCTCTACGGCGCCGCGCCAGTGCATTTGCGGGATGGGATGCAAGGCGCGATACCGCAGCAATAGCACCGCTATTGCGAGGATTCGCGCGGCCGGCGAGGCAACGCCGCAGACCGCCCCTCCCCGGGCGGCCGCAAATGCACTGGCCCTACGGGTTGGGGCGCAATCGGGCGATTGCTTCGCGCTGCGTCTTGCATGCACACCAGTGCATGCTGCGCCACATCGACTCGCACTCATCCCGATTGCGCCTCCAACGCGGCGTCGTAGAGAGCGTAAACACGTTCTCAGATCCGTGGGTCCGCCCGGTGGATACGGCACAACGAAGGTAATGGGTTTGCTGGGCCATGCTTCCTGGGCCAGTGCCGCAAGCGGCAGCAGCATGGCGGCGAGGACTAACTGTTTCTTCACATCTGTCTCCTTGGTTCTTATCCGGGTTCAACGCTCGTCATGCGAATGGATCTGCAGTGCCTCCAGGAAGCGCGACACCATGTTGTAGGCCGCAATCGTCGCCGTGATCTCGACAATCTCCTCGTTGCCGTAGAGTTTCGCCACCGCGGCGAACGTCTCCTCTGGCACCTGGATTTCACGGGTCATTGAGTCCGTATAGGCCAGGATGGCGCGCTCCCTTTCGTCGTAGGCCTTGCTTGCCGGCCAATGCGCAAGCGCATCGAGCTTGGCCTGGGACAGGCCTTCCTGCAAAGCGATGGGCGCATGCTGCTCTGCTTCGTAGGGCGCATTGTTGAGAAGCGCCACGCGCATGATGATCAGCTCGCGCATTGCCCCGCCGATGCTCGTCTTTTGGCGGATGGCGGTGAGGTAATTGAGCCAGCCTTGCGCCACCGGGGCGCTGTGCATCAACATCTGGTACAGGTGCAGGATGCTTCCGCGCTCTGCAATGATGCGATCGGAAAGCTCCTTGACCGCCGGCCGTTGGCAGTCTGCGTAGGGGATACGTGCCATGAATGGGATTTTTCTTGGGTTGAAAAGAGATCAGTTGGCTTCAACGATCTTTCGCTTGACCAGCTCCGACATCACATCCGAGTCTTTGCGCACGCGCAGGGCCATCGCCTGCGGCGTGCCATTGACAATGTCAAAGGCGTTTTCGTTGAAGCGCCTGGCGATCTGGGGGTCTTGCATCGTGCCGCTGAAGGCCTTGATGATCTTGGCGCGCACATCCGCAGGCAAGCCCTTGGGCGCCACATAGCCAATCCAGGTGGGGTAGTCGAAACCCGGGATGAACTCGTTCATTGCCGGCACCTCAGGCAGCATCGCGGAACGCTTGGGAGAGCTGACCGCTATGGCGCGCACCTTGCCCGCCTTGATGTGCGGCAGCAGCACCGACAGGCCGCCGAAGGCATAGTCGATGTGCCCGCCCAACAGGTCGGCCATCATGGGCGCGGCGCCTTTGTATGGCACATGCTCGGTCTTCAGTTCCTTGGCGATCGACAGCTGCGCGCTGTTCACATGGCCAGCGGAAGCGGTGCCGGCCGAGCCATAGCTTGCATCGGGATGGGCCTTGAGATAGGCGACCAGCTCATCCAAGGTCTTGGCGGGGATGTCGTTGCGCACCACCAAAACCTGCGGCGTGGTCACCAGGATGCCCAGGTAGTCAAAGCTGTTGAAGGTATCGAATGGCAGATTCTTGACGATGTGGTGATTCACCGCCTGGGAATCCAGCGCCAGCATGACCGTATAGCCATCAGGCTTGGCACGGGCGAGTTCGCCAGCCGCAACCGAGCCACTGGCACCGGGCTTGTTCTCGACAACGATCTGCTGGCCCAGGCGCTCGGCCAGAGCGCCACTGATGATCCGGGCGGTTTGATCCACCGCACCGCCGGGCGCAAACGGCACGATCAGGCGGATGGGCTGGCTGGGGTAGGCCTGCGCCCAGGCGGCGCTGCTCAGGCCCATTCCCATTCCCAGCCCCACGCAGGCAGCGGCAAGCCAATGACGGCGATTCATCATCTGTTCTCCTTGGATGTGTATCGAAACAGGGGCTCTTGGGCCGCCCCCGTGGCCTACCCAGTCAGCGTGTGGCCGCGATGAGTCCGCCATCCACCACGATCTCGGTACCTGTGACGTACCGGCTCTCGTCGGCCACGAGGAAGAGCACTGCATTCGCGGTATCCCATCCCGTGCCCATGTGCTTCATTGGCACCTGGTTGTTCCGGTGCTCGATGAATCCCTGCGTGTCGCCCTTGGCGTACTTCGCCGCCAGGCCCTCAATGAGCGGCGTGTGCATCAGGCCAGGAACCACCGTGTTGATGCGGATGCCCTCGGCGGCGTGAATGACTGCCGAAGTGTGGCCAAGATGCATGAGCCCGGCCTTGGCTGCCGCATAGGCCACCTGCGGCTTGCCCACATAGCGCAGGCCCGCCACAGATGCCACGTTGACAATCGCGCCGCCGCCCTGCGCGCGCATATGGGGTATGACGTGCTTGAGTGTCAAAAAGGCGCCCTTGAGATTGACCTGGATCTGGGCATCCCAGGTCTCCTCGCTCATGTCCACGGGGCCGCCAGGCTGCGACACGCCTACGTTGTTGACCAAGATGTCGATCCGGCCAAACCGCTGGATGCAATCCTCGACAGTGGCCGCGACCTGGTCCGACTGGGTGACATCGCAGATGGACACATGGCACTCGCCCCCTTCCTGCGCAATCAGCTCGCGGGTCTCGCTGGCCCGGTCCAGCGAGATATCGGTGCCATAGACCTTCGCTCCCTGGCGAGCCAGCAGAACTGCCGTGGCCCTGCCATTTCCCCAGCCCTTGGCCACTGCGCCGCAGCCCATCACCAAAGCCACCTTGTTGCTCAGATCCAGCATGTCGTCTCCGTCCTTTCAATGGCGCCACGCGTGACACGGCGCTTGGGACAGATGCTAGGCACATCAGGTATATTTCAAAAATTCTTTATTTTCATTGATCTATATCTCGAAGAAATAAATGAATATTTCCCCTAAGCAGCTTCGCATCTTCCTGGCGCTGGCGGATACGCTCAATTTCAGCAAAACCGCCGAAAAGATGTTCATGACGCAGCCGGCCCTGAGCAAGGCGGTGCGCGAGCTGGAAGAAAACCTGGGACTCCCCCTGTTTGAGCGCTCCACCCGCCATGTCCGCATCACGGAAGGCGGCAAACGGCTGGCCTCCATCGCCCGCACCATCATTGGCGAGTACGACAGCGGCATGACGCGCCTGCTGTCCTCCGCAGAGCACGAGTCGCTGCAGCTGAGCATCTCCGCCTGGCCCTCTCTGGCCAACGTGCTGGTTCCGCAGATCTGCGCCATATTGGAGGAGCGCTTCAACGCACCCCACATCACCGTGCTGGACGCGCCCAACAGCCGATGCGTCGATCACATCGTCCACTACCAGGCAGACCTGGCCTTCGCCTCCATCGCCCCTTCGCACCCGGACCTGCAGTACCGCGAGCTGATGCGAGACCGGTTCGTGGTCCTCGCCGGGGAACGCTGGCACAGCAAGACCCCCTCGCACCTGAAGCTCAGCGACCTCGTCGGCATGCCAATCATCACCCTGACCAACGCGAGCACGGCCTGGCGCTACATGAGCGCAGCCTACCTCGGCCGTGGCATCGAGTACCAGCCCAAGATGCAGCTCGAGCAGATCAGCTCCGTCATCGGCCTGGTGCAGGCCGGCGTCGGCGTCGCGGTGCTGCCGTACCTGGGAGTGTTTCCCGCCGTGGGAATGAAAGGCGTGCAGATTTCTGAAATCATCGACGGACCGCTGCGCTCCATTGGAATCATCAACCGGCGCACGGGCAAGCCTACGGTGCTGGCGGATGCGGCGATGGAGGTGGCTGCCTCGGTATGCAGGCAACTGATCAAAAAACACCCCAGGTGGATACTTCCGCCCACCGCGAAAAGAGCCCTCAGGCGCAGCTCTTGAAGCCGCCCACCGCGACCCGCCAACGCCCCCCTGCGGGGCGCGCCCAAGAAAAAAGGCTTAGAGAATAATCTCTAAGCCTTTGATTTCATTTCAGTTTTTGGTGCGGCTGGCAGGAATCGAACCCACGACCCCTTGGTTCGTAGCCAAGTACTCTATCCAGCTGAGCTACAGCCGCGAAGCTCGCATTATAGATCAAAGAAATCACTGCTTTGGCGAACTTTGGCAGGTCAGTGAAAATACTGCAGCCCCGCCACGCTGCAACCCATGAATCGGCGAATCACCCTCGCTCGGCACCCGGCTTCCGGGGAATCCAGTGCGCCAGCGCGCCTGCCGCCGCGAAGGCGATGAGCCCGGTCGTGGCGATGCCGGCCGCCAGTGACAAGCTGCCGGCAAGAAAGGACAGCAGCGCCGGCCCGCACGAAGCGCCGATGTCCGACATCAGGCGCCATACCCCCAGGAAATGGGCCCGCCCGTGGCGCGGCGAATGGTCTGCGCCCAGGGTCATGATCATCCCCGAGCCGATGCCGTTGCCAAACCCGATGGCCAGCGCAGCGAGCAGCAGCGTGGTGAAGCCCGAGGTCAAGGGCATCAGCAACATCGCCGCGCCCATGATGAGCATCGAGGGCACGGCCACCCAGCGCCGGCCCTTGTGGTCCATCACCTTGCCGGCAGGGTAGAAGACCAGCATGTCGATGCCGCCCGCAAGGCCGTAGACCAGCGATGCCACCGCGGGCGCCAGCGCAAGATGATCGGCCCACAGCGGGATGACCACCTGGCGCGATGCCCGCACGGCGCTGACCAGCAGCACCCCCAACCCCAGCGTGAGGAATACCTGGCGATGGTCCCGCAGCGTGGACAGGATGGTGGTGGATGCCGGCGGCGCCTGGCCGGGGGCCAGCGCGGGCGGCTCCAGATCCGGTACGCGCACGGCAATGGCCGCCGCGCACAGCACACCGGCAATCCCGACGCCAAAGGCCGCGGCCAGGCCAAACGAATGCACCGCCCAGGCGCCGAGGAAGGGGCCGATGAACATGCCTATGCGCATCACGCCGCCCAGCGTGGAAAGCGCCCGCGCCCGGTAGGCGATGGGCACGGCCTCGGTCATGTAGCTCTGGCGCGCCAGGTTGTAGACCGCCTGCGACATGCCCACCATGAAGCAACCCGCCGCGAACAGCAGCAGATGCGAGGTGAACACGCACAGCGCCATGCCCAGGCCGCTCCACAAGCCGGCCGCCACGATGGCCCAGCGCTCGCCCCAGCGCATCGTGATCAGCGATGCCGGAATATTGTTGAGCAGCGAGCCGATGCTGATCAGGCCGACGACCAGCGCCGCCATCGGCACCGAGGCGCCCAGGTCGCGCGCCATCAGCGGAATGATCGGCAGGATGGCGCCCTCGCCCAGCCCGAAGAGCAGCGAGGGGCCAAAAGCCGGGATGGCGATGCGCCACAGGGAAAAATCGGTGGGAGGGGGTGGCGTGGCGGAAGGGGTCGACATGCGGAAACAGGGCGTGGGTGCCTGCTTGGTGGCGGCAAGCTGGGGGCATTATCCTCATCTGCCGCCTGTCGGTGGCCCCGGCGTCCCATTCCTGACTTGCGGTGACGCCTTGTTTTCCCGGGGCGCCACAGCCGGGATCTGCCTTGGCAGCCGCGGCTCGGCATGCCGCTGTTTTTTCATGCTAGAATGCGAGCTTCGCGGCTGTAGCTCAGCTGGATAGAGTACTTGGCTACGAACCAAGGGGTCGTGGGTTCGATTCCTGCCAGCCGCACCATATGCAAAGCCCCCGATGCATCGCATCGGGGGCTTTTTGCATGGAACTAGTCCATGGATGCATACTGCTCGCGCAGCTGGCGCTTGAGCACCTTGCCGGAAGGATTGCGCGGCAGGGCCTCGGCAACAATCAGCTGCCTGGGGATCTTGAAGCCAGCCAGCTTGCCGGCGCAGTGCTCCCGCAACTGCTCCGGGCCCAGGCCTGCGCCTTCGCGCAGCACCACCACAGCAGTCACACGCTCTCCCCAGCGGGCATCAGGCAAGCCGATGACGGCAGCCTCCGTCACCTGTGGCAACTGGTAAAGCACCCGCTCGACCTCGGACGAAGCGATATTCTCGCCGCCGCTGATGATCATGTCCTTCTTGCGGTCGGTCAGGAACAGAAAGCCCTCCGCATCGAGATGGCCCACGTCGCCCGTGCGGAACCAGCCGTCGACGAAACAGGCTCGCGTCTTGGCTTCATCACGCCAATACCCCTGGCTCACCTTCGGCCCACGCAGGCAAACCTCGCCGCTCTCGCCCGCCGCCAGGGGCTGCCCTGCATCGTCGAGGATGGCGAGCTCGACATGGGCCAGCGCCCGGCCCGTGGAGCCTATCTTCTCGATCTCGCGGCCGGCCTCCATCATGGTGTCGCCCGAGCAGGATTCGGTCAGGCCATAGGCATCGACATACCGCGCCCGCGGAAACAGCGTACCGAATTCGCGGATGCGTTCCTCCGGCGTGCGCTCGCCGCCACCCACCAGCCAACGCAGGCTGGACAGGTCGAAACTGCCTCGCCCCGGCAGCGCAAGGCAGCGGTTCAGCATGACCGGAGCCATCCAGCCACCAGTGATGCATTCGCGCTCGATCAATGCCAATGTCGCCTCGGCATGGAAATCGCGCTCCACCGCGAGCAGGCCGCCCATGTGCCATACGGCAACCCCAGGCAGGTCGAAGGCGCCCACGTGGTACAGCGGCCCCACGACCAGCAAACGCTCCTGGCCCGACAGGCCCAGCGCCGCCACGTGGTCCATGCACTTCCAGGCCATGTTGCCAAAGCTGTGCATCACGCCCTTGGGCCGGTCCGTCGTCCCCGAGGTGTACATCAGCCTGTAGAGATCATCCGTCTGCCGGTGAACCGGATCGAGCAACGGGGCAAGGCCGGCCTGCCCGCCGAGCACGCGGCTGTCGCGCTGCGCCGCCTCGTCCAGCAGGATGGTGGGCACGCGCTGGCCGGCAGCCGCCTCGAACTCCGCATCGGCAAACAGCAGCTTCACACCCGCATGGTTGAGGATGTAGTCCACCTCCTCGGCACCAAGCCGGTAGTTGATGGGCAGAAGCACGCCACCCGCATGCGTGACGGCCAGTGCCAGCTCGAGGAAGGCGGCGCTGTTCTTCATCAGCAGCGCCACCACGTCGCCGGCACCAATGCCGCGGCTGACCATCAGGCCCGCAGCCTGCTCCACGCGCGCCTGAAGTTCGCCGAACGCAATGCGCTCTCCCTGGTAGATAAGTGCTTCTCTGGTGGGCTCGGTGCGAGCCCACCAGGCCACGCTGGCTGTGATGGACACCATGGATTCTTCCCCTTCATTGACTGAACGACCTGCCACTCGCCGCTCAATACGACCGGGGCATGCCCAGCTCATGCACCGCCACGTAGTTGAGCAGCATCTCCTCGGAGACCGGAGCAAAGCGAAACAACCTCGCATCGCGCCACAGGCGCTCTACGTGGTATTCCTTGGCATAGCCCATCCCGCCCATGGTCTGCATGGCGCGCTCGGTTGCCCGGGCCACCGCCTGGGCCGCGATCAGCTTGGCCGCATTGGCCTCGTTGCTGTAAGGCAGACGGGCATCGAAGTTGGTGGCAGCCTTGTGATTGAGCAGGCGGGCCGCCCCGATTTCTACATGGCACTGCGCCAGCGGGAATTGCAGGCCCTGGTAGCTGCTGATGGGCCGGTCACCGAACACCTTGCGGTCATTGGCATACTGCACCGCCAGACCAATGGCCAGCTCACCGGCCCCTACCAACCCAGCCGTAGTCACCATGCGCTCGGTATTGAGCACATCGAGCAACTCGCGCCAGCCGGCATGCAGGGTTCCGATCAACTCGTCGGCCTCGACGCGCACGTTGTCGAAGAACACGCTGCTCGAATCCAGCGTGCAGGTGCCCAGCTTGTCGATGGGCGTGTGCGTCAATCCCTCGCGCTGCACGTCGATCATGAACATGCTCAAGCCATCGGTCCGCGAACTGGATTGCGCCAGCTTCCTGGTGCGTGCGATCACCAGCATCTTCTGCGCCGAGGCCACGCCGGTGATCCAGATCTTGCGGCCACTCAGGCGCCAACCGCCACCGTCGGCGCTGGCAAAGGTCTTGATCTCCAGCGTGTTGGTGCCGGCGTCAGGCTCGGTCAGCGCCATGCAGCAATTGATTTCGCCATTGATGATCCCGGGCAGGACTTCACGCTTCATGCGTTCGCGGCCAAAGCGCGAGATCGACACGCCGCCAAAGATAGGGTTGATCATGAACAGCTGCCCCACCGTGGAGCCGCCACCGGAGGCCGCCAGCGCCTCCACGATCAGCGACATCTCCATCATGCCCAGGCCGCTGCCGCCCTGCTCCTCGGGCAAGGCCACGCCGCAGAGGCCTGCCTCGCACACCGCCCTCCAGTATTCGGCGGGAAACTGCTTGCGGGCATCGAGCTCGCGCCAGTACTCCAGGCCGAAGCGCTCGCCGATCTGGCGCGCGGTGTCGACCATCATGCGCTGCTCGTCGTTGAGTCGAAAGTCCATGCAATGCTCCTTGGTGGCGGCTAGTCCGCCGTGATGTGGTTGGCCTGGATCACTTTTCTCCAGTTCGCTATCTCGCCGTCCAGGCGCTGGCGCGCGGCGGCGGGCGTGTCGGCGATAGGCTCCAGGCCCTGCTCGCGCAGCCAGGCGGCCATCGCGGGGGCCCGGAGAATGGCAACGAACTCGCGGTTCAGCCGCTCGACCACCGGCCGCGGCGTCTTGGCCGGCACGAACACGCCATACCAGACCGAGGCATCGAATCCCTTCACCCCGGCCTCGGCCACCGTGCCCATCTCGGGCCACAGGGCGCTGCGCGAGCCGGTGGTGAGCGCCAGGGCGCGCAGCTTGCCGGACTCGGCGTACTTGCGGGCGGTGGCGAGCGGGTCGAGGATCAGCTGCACGTCGCCGGCCATCGCCGCGGTCAGCGCCAGGCTCGCGCCCTTGAACGGCACATGCACCAGGTCCATGCCGGTGGCGGACTTCAGGTACTCGGTCGTCAGGTGGATGGAACTGCCGACGCCGGGCGTGCCATAGTTGAGCTTGCCCGGCCGGGCCTTCGCATAGGCGATCAGCTCGGCCATGGTCTTGACCGGCAGCTCGTTGTTCACCAGCACCGCAAACGGCCCGGCGACGGCCGTGGTCACGGCGGCCAGGTCGCGCTGCACGTCGTAGGACAGCCGTGGCTTGAGCGCCGGGTCCACCGCGATGGCGCCGCTGTGCAGCAGGATGGTGCTGCCGTCGGCATCACCACGCACTGCGGCCTCGGTGCCCAGCGAGCCACCGGCCCCGGCGCGGTTCTCCACGATCACCGAGCGGTCGATGCGTGCGGCCAGATCCTGCGCCAGCTTGCGGCCCAGGATGTCGGAGGTGCCGCCCGGCGCGAACGGCACGATGATCTTCACGACCTTGCCCGCTGGCGGCAAGTCATCGACGGCCTGGGCCGCAGCCATGCCCAGCAGGCCGCACAGGGCCAGGGCGAAAAGTGAACGCATCATGCGAAGTCTCCTTGGGAAGCGTGGGTGGCTGCCGCGTCCAGCCCGGGAAAGGCCAGGGGTTCGCGGGCGAGAAAGCGGCGCACGGCATCGCGGTGGTAGTCGCTGTCCATGCACAGGCCCTGGGCATAGCTCTCCAACTCGGCCATCGCGCGCTGGTCCAGCTGGAAGCTCTGGTTCAGGATGTTCTTGGTCAGGCCAATCGCCAGTGGCGAGGCCTCCGTGAAGCGCCGGGCCAGCGCCATCGCCTCGGCCAGCAGGTCCTCGGGCTCATGCAGCGCATAGACGATGCCCAGCGCCTGCGCCTCGGCTGCCGGCAGCACGCGCGCGCTGAACATCAGCTCCTTGGCGCGCTGCAGTCCCACGATGCGCGGCAGCAGGTACATGGCCGCCATGTCCGGCACCAGGCCTATGCGCGCGAACACCTGGCAGAAACGCGCCCGCGGCGTGGCCAGCACGAAGTCGGACAGCAGCGCCAGGCTGAAGCCGCCGCCGAAGGCCGAGCCGTCGACCGCGGCGATCACCGGCTTCTCCAGGTTGGCCCAGGCCGGCAGCCATTCGTGCAGCGCGTGGATGCGCTGGCGCGACTGGTAGGCGGTGCGCGGCCGGGCGCTCATGGCGCGCAGGTCGCCGCCGGCGCAGAAATGGCCGCCAGCGCCTTGCAGCACCACCGCGCGAACCGCGTCATCCTCGCGCAGTTGTTGCAGCAGCTGCGGCAGTTCGCGGCGCATCGTCTCATCTAGCGCATTGCGGGCCTCGGAGCGGTCGAGCGTGACCAGGGCCACGCCGTCGCTCGATTCGCAGTGCAGGGTATGCCAGTCCATGTCAGCCCCCCTGTACCGCTGCGCCCAGGGACAGCAGGTGCTCACAAGCCTCCGAATCCAGGCCCGCCTCGCGCAGCACGGCCCGCGTGTGCTGCCCGATGCAGGGCGCCGGCGCACTTGTGGCGCCCTGCAGCAGCCCCGGCATGCGCACCACCGGCAGCCGGCCGATCTCGCCCAGGTCGGTGTCGGCAAAAATGCCCTGGGCCTGCGTCTGCGGGTGGGAACGAAAGCCGTCATAGTCCTGCACCTGCTGCGCGATCAGGTCGGCCGCATGCAGCAGCGGCAGCCAGTGGGCCACCGGGTGTTCGGCCAGCGCCTCGGCGATCGCCGTGCGCAGCCCGTCCTGGTTCTCGAAACGCGCCTGCGGGCTACCAAAGCCTGGCTGCTGCAGCAGCACCTCCTGGCCGATCAGCCGCACCAGGTCGATCACCTGCTGGTCGCGCATCGCGCTCAGCGCGATGTAGCCGTCGGCGCAGCGGTAGATGCCGATGGCGGCGAACAGCTCACGAGCAATGGCACCGCCGCTCGCCTGGTGCTCGGCGAACTTGTAGCCCTGCACAGCGGCGATGCAGTGCATCAGCGACAGGTCCACATGCTGGCCTTCGCCGGTGCGGCCGCGCTGCACCAGGGCGGCCAGCACAGCCTGGCTGAGGTAGATGCCCGTCACCACGTCCACCAGCGAGATCCGCACCCGGATAGGCTGCACCATGTCGTTGGCGCCGAACGACAGCCCGCTAAAGGCCTGCACCGCCGCATCGGTGGCCGGCCGGTCGGCGTAGGGCCCGGTGCGCCCGAAGCCGGTGACCGAGGCATAGACGATGCGGGGCTGGATGCGGCGCACGCTTTCGTAGTCTAGGCCCAGGCGCTGCATGACGCCGGGGCGGTTGCTCTCGATCAGCACGTCCGCATCGGCGATCAGGCGGCACGCCGCCTCCAGCGCCTCGGGCTGCTTGAGATCCAGCGCCAGCCCGCGCTTGCCGCGGTTGAAGGTGCCGTAGAGCACGCTGGAGCCGTTGCGCTTGACGCCCAGCCCGCGCAGCCAGTCGCCGGAGGGCGGCTCGACCTTGACCACGTCGGCCCCCATCTCCGCCATCAGGCAGGCGCCGTGCGGCGCTGCAATGCCCTGGCTGAAGTCCAGTACCTTGATGCCCTGTAGGGCCTGTTGCAATGCCTGCACCTCAGTCCGCCTTGATGCCGGCATCTGCAATGACCTTGCGCCAGCGCTCGGTGTCCTCGGTGATCCACTGGCGCAGCACCTCAAGGCTGGAGCCGCCGGGAACGATGGCCTGGGCCGCCAGCCGCGTGCGCATCTCGGGCTCGGCCAGGATGGCCAGCAGCTCCCGGTTCAGCCGCTCGATCGCCACTGCAGGCGTGCCGGCCGGCGCCAGCACCGCATACCAGCCCAGCGACTGGAAGCCGGCCACGCCCGCCTCCGCAATGGTCGGCAGCTCGGGCGCCAGCGGCGTGCGCTGCGCGGAGGTAACGCCCAGCAGCTTCAGCCGGTCGTTGTGCAGGTGCGGCAGCACCGAGCCCAGCGAACTGAACGCCACGTCCACCTGGCCGCCGATCAGGTCGTTGAGCGCCGGCGCCTCGCCCTTGTAGGGGATGTGCGTGAGCTGCAGGCCGGTGCGGCGCTTGAACAGCTCCATCGTCAGGTGCGCCGTGGTGGCGTTGCCGGCCGAGGCATAGCTCAGCCGGCCCGGCTTGCTGCGTGCCAACGCCATGAAGGCCTGCAGGTCTGCGGCCTGCACGCGAGAGCTGGCCACCAGGGCCATCGGGAAGGTGGCCACCTGCGCCACCGGGGCGAAGTCGCGCAGCGTGTCGTACGGCAGCTTGGGGTACAGCACCGGGTTGACGCTGGCCACGCCCTGGTACACCAGCACCAGGTGGTAGCCGTCGGCCGGCGAGCGCGCCGCCGCCGACATGCCGATCACGCCCGCGCCGCCGGGCCGGTTGTCGACCACCACCTGCTGGCCCAGGCGGGTGGACAGGCCGCTGGCCAGCATGCGCGCCAGCGCATCGGTCAGCCCGCCGGCCGCGATGGGCGCGATCAGCTGCAGCGGCCGCTCGGGCCAGCGTTCCTGCGCCGCAGCCGGGCCAGCCAGGCCCGGCAGGAAGCCGGCCAGCGCCAGCCCCAGGCAGCTGCGGCGGTCGATGGGAAATTGCTCAGGTGTCATGGTTTGCCTCTCAGTGCGGGCCCGTCAGGTGTGCAGCGGACGGCCCCACGCTGCCAGCACCGATTCGTGCATCGCCTCGGACAGCGTGGGATGGGGAAAGATGGTCTCGATCAGCTCGGCCTCGGTGGCCTCGAGCGTGCGCGCCAGCGTGAAGCCATGGATCAGCTCCGTGGCCTCGGCGCCCACCAGGTGGGCGCCCAGCAGCTCGCCGGTCTGCGCATCGAAGATGGTCTTGGCGAAGCCCCTGGCCTCGTCGATGGCGATGGCCTTGCCGTTGGCCTCGAGCGGAAAGCTCCCGACCCGGAGCGGCCGGCCCGTGGCCCGGGCCTGCGCCTCGGTCAGGCCCACGGCCGCGCTCGGCGGGTGGCTGTAGACACAGGCGGGCACGTTCAGCACCGGGGGCTCCTCGCCCGCGTGCAGGCCGGCGATGCGCTCGGCGCACAACAGGCCCTGGTGGCTGGCCCGGTGCGCCAGCATGGGCGCGCCGGTCACATCGCCGACCGCATGAATGCCGGGCTCGGCCGTCGCGCCCCAGCCGTCCACGGCGATGCAGCCGCGCTCGACCTGCACGCGCGTACCCTCCAGGCCCAGGCCCTCGGTATGACCCATGAGGCCGATGGCCACGAGCACGCGCTCGGCCTGCAGGCTCTGCCCGCCATCGGCGGTCTCCAGCTGCACGCCCACACCGTCGGGGCCGACCTGGGCGCCCTTCACCACGGCACCCAGGTGCACGCGGATTCCATCCTTGGCGACGGCCTGCCGCACAAAGGCCGCGACATCGGCATCGCTGCTCGGCAGCAATTGGGACTGCGCCTCCACCACGGTCACCTCGGTGCCCATGGCGGCATAGAACGAGGCGAACTCCATGCCGATGGCGCCGGCGCCGATCACCAGCAACGAACGCGGAGCTGCCTTGGCCACCAGTGCGTCGCGGTAGCTCCACACCCGCTCACCATCGAACGGCAGGCCGGGCAGCTCGCGGGCGCGGGCGCCGGTGGCCAGGATCACATGCGGGGCCTGCAACCATTGAGCAGTGCCGCCTTCGGCTTCGACCTGCACGCTGTGCAAGCCGTCCAGTTGCGGTCCCAGCCGGGCCGAGCCCATGAATACCGGGGACTTGGCCTTCTTCAGCAGGTGCGCAACACCGCCGCCCAGCCGCTGCGCCACCTGGCGCGAACGCGCCACCAGCCTGGCAAAGTCCACCTGCGGCCGGGCCACCTCGATGCCCAGCGCACCGGCCTGCGCGATGCGCCGCAGCGTGTCGGCCGCGTGCAGCAAGGCCTTGGTGGGGATGCAGCCCCAGTTCAGGCAGATGCCGCCCAGGTGCTCGCGCTCGACCAGGGCCACGCGCTGGCCGAGTTGCGCGCAGCGCAGCGCCGCCACATAGCCACCGGGGCCGCCGCCGATGACGATCACGTCGAAAGTCTTGGCCTGCCTTGCCATCACGCGACCAGCAAGGCCAGGGGGTTTTCGAGCAGGCCGGTGATGCGCTTGAGCAGCCCCAGCGCCGACACCCCGTCGAGCACGCGGTGGTCCGCCGACAGCACCAGGCCCATTTCGCGGCGCAGCCGGGGCTTGCCTTTCTTGTTGGGGCGGAAGACCTCGCGCACCGCGCCCACGCCCAGGATCATGGCCTGGCCGGGGTTGATGATGGAGGTCATGTAGGTCACGCCGTGCATGCCCGCGTTGGACACGGTGATCGCGCCGCCGGCCATCTCGGCGGCGGCCAGCCGGCCGGCCTTGGCCCGCTCGGCCGCATCGCGCGCAGCGCTGGCGGTGGCGGCCAGCGTCTTCGCCCCCACGTTGCGCAGCACCGGCACCAGCAGGCCGCGATCGGCATCGACGGCCATGCCGACATCGCTGTGCGTGAACGCGCGTATGCCTGCGTCGGTCCAGACACGGTTGAGCTGCGGCATCTCGGCCAGCGCCCGCCCCACCGCCGCGAGCAGGAAATGGTTGAGCGTGAACGGCAGGCCCTGCTGCGCGGCATTCAGCTGCGCCCGCAGCGCCAGCAGCCGGCTGACCTCGGCCTCCACCGCCAGGTAGAAGTGCGGCACCTGCTGCTTGGCCTCGGTCAGCCGCCGGGCCACGGTCTGCTCCAGCGCCGTGGGCGCGCGCAGATCGCCGGCCTGCGATTCGGGCTGCGGGCATGCGGCGGCAGCCAGGGCCGCGGCCTGGACCTCGGGCAGGTCGCGCGCCCGGATGCGGCCGCGCGGCCCCGAGCCTGCCAACTGCGACAGATCGATGCCGCGCTGCGCCGCCAGCCGCCGCGCCAGCGGCGTGACCGGCACGCGCGCCGCGAGAGTGGGTACAGCGGCCGTTGCAACCGCTGCGGCCGGATCGCCGGCGGGCGGCCCTCCCTCCAGCCCATCGTCCCAGTAGCCGATCACCGCGCCGCAGGGCAAGGTCGCCCCGGCTTCGGCCGCGATCTCCAGCAGCACGCCATCGGCCTCGGCGCCGACTTCGTTGGCGGCCTTTTCCGACTCGATCACGAACAGGCCCTGCTCCACCCTGAAGGTGTCGCCCGGCTGCACCATCCATTCCACCAGCACGCCCTCGGACATGGTCAGTCCGAGCTTGGGCACCAAGAGTTCGCGGCGCATGGCTTATTTCCCGCTGAACTGGGCCGCGCGCTTGGCGAGGAAGGCGCCGCAGCCCTCGTGCGCGTCGCGGCTGTCCAGCACCAGGCCGATCATGGCCTGCTCGTGCGCCAGCGCGGCGTCCAGTGGCATCTCGGCGCCGTCGCGCAGCGTGCGCTTGAGCAGCTTCAGCGTCAGCGGCGACTTCTGCGCGATCTGCTGCGCCAGCGCCATGGCCTCGCCCATGAGCTGCTCGCGCGGCACGGCGCGGTTGCACAGCCCGAGCTGGACCGCCTCGGCGGCCGTGACCTGGCTGCCGGTGAACATCAGCTCCTTGGCGCGGCACAGCGGCACCTGGCGGATCAGGCGCTGCGAGCCGCCCGCGCCCGGAAACAGGCCGAGGTTGATCTCGGGCAGGCCCAGCTTCGCCTCCTGCGCCACCAGGCGGATGTCGAGCGTGAGCAGCAATTCGGTGCCGCCCCCCAGCGCCCAGCCGTTGATGGCGCCTATCGTGGGCTTGTCGCACAGCTCGAAGCGGCGGAACACGCGGTGGATCACCTCGGCGAATTCCTGGTAATGCTGCAGGCCCTGGCGGCTGTCGAGGTCGGCAATGTCGCCACCGGCCACGAAAGCCTTGTCGCCGGCGCCGGTGATGACGATGGCGCGCACGCCGTGGTCGCTCTCCAGTTCGCCCAGCGCAGACTCCAGCGCCAGCAGCGTGGGGATATCGAGCGCATTCAGCGTCTTCGGGCGATTGATGGTGAGCACGCCGACGGTGCCCGCACGTTCGCACAGGATGGGGTTGGTCGCTTCGGACATTTCTGGTCTCCTCAGGTTTCAGGCTAGCGCACGGCGCACGGCATCGATCACGCGCTGCGCAGTCACTGCGTAGCCCTGCTCCAGCGAACTGGCGAACGGCGGCGGCATGAAGGGCGCGGCCACCCGCAGCACCGGGGCATCGAGCTCGTCGAAACCCTCATCGGCCACGGTGGCAACGATCTCGGCGCCCACGCCAAAGGCCTGCACCGCCTCGTGCACCACCACCATGCGATGGGTGCGCGCCAGCGACTGCAGCACCGCGGCCTTGTCCCAGGGCTGGATGGAGCGCAGGTCCAGCACCTCGGCCTCGATGCCCTCGCCGGCCAGCTGCTGCGCGGCCTGCAGGCACAGCGGCACGGTGGCGCCATAGCTGACCAGGCTCACGTCGCGGCCGGCGCGCACGATGCGGGCCTCGCCGATGCGCGCCGTCTGCGCGGTGTCGACCCGCCCCTTGGCCGCATACATGGCCTTGTGCTCGATGAAAACCACCGGATCGGGGTCGGCGATGGCCGCGCGCAGCAGCGCGTAGGCGTCCTGCGGGCTCGATGGGCAGACCACCTTCAAGCCCGGCACATGGGCCAGCCAGGCCTCCAGGCACTGCGAGTGCTGCGGCCCCGCGCTCAACCCGCCGCCATGGGGCGTGCGCAGCACCAGGGACACCGAGCCCTGGCCGCCAAACATGTAGCGCGCCTTGGCCGCCTGGTTGACCAGCGCATCCATGGCCAGCGTGACGAAATCCATGAACATGATCTCCACCACCGGCCTGAGTCCGGTCAGCGCCATGCCCACGGCGGCCGACGCCATGGAGGCCTCCGAGATGGGCGTATCGATCACGCGCCGCGGGCCGAAGGCATCGAGCAGGCCGCGCGTGGCCTTGAACGAGCCGCCGGCGGCGGCAATGTCCTCACCCAGCAGCACCACGGCCTCGTCCTGCTGCATGCTGTCGCGCAGCGCCTGGTTGATGGCGCCGGCGGTTCTCAGTTCGGTGGCGCTCATGCGCGGGCCTCCTCATGCGGGGTGTAGACGTCGGCCACGGCGGCCTCGAAGGCGGGCAAGGCGTCGGCGCGCGCGGCCTCGATGGCCGCCTCGATCTGCCCGGCAATGCGCGCATCCAGCGCCTCGATGTCGGTATCTGCCACTCCTGCAGCCTGCAGGGCCTGGCGCGCGCGGGCCAGCGGGTCGTGCGCGTCGAGGCCGCTGATCTCGTCGGCGTCGCGGTATTTCTGGGCGTCGCCTTCGAAGTGGCCGCGCACGCGGTGGGTCACGCACTCCAGCACGCTCGGCCCCTGGCCGGCGCGCAGCCGCGCGGCCGCCAGGGCCGCGGCACCGGCCACGGCCTGCACGTCGTTGCCGTCGACCTGCTGGCAGTGCACGCCGAACGCGGCGGCCAGCGCGGACAGCCGGGCCGCGAACTGCCGCTCGGTGGGCGAGAACTCCGACCAGCCATTGTTCTCGCACACCAGCAGCAGCGGGCTGCGGTACAGCGCGGCCATGTTCAGGCTCTCGTGCAGCACGCCCTCGGCCATCGCGCCGTCGCCGAAGAAGGCCACGGCCATGCCCTGCGTGCCGCGGATGGCATGCGCCATCGCGCTGCCCAGCGCGATCGGGATGCCGGCGCCCACGATGCCGTTGGCGCCCAGGATGCCCAGGCCGAGGTCGGCCACGTGCATGGAGCCGCCCCGGCCCTGGCACAGGCCGCCGGCGCGGCCCATGATTTCCTTGAAAAAGCCGCCCACGTCCATTCCGCGCGCCAGCACATGGCCATGGCCGCGGTGCGTGGTGGCCAGCGTGTCCTGCGGCTGCATGGCGCTGGCCACGCCGGCGGCCACCGCCTCCTGGCCGATGCTGAGGTGGATGAAGCCGGGCACCTCGCTGTTGGCGAAGAGCCGCGTGAGCGCCTGCTCCACCTGGCGGATCAGGGCCATGCGCCCGTAGAGCGCGAGCAGTTCAGCGGTCTGGTCTTGGTTGGACATGCGGCCTCCCTCAGCCCGCGACGCGGATCTGGCCGTTCAGCCGGTCGGCGCCGTCGGGGCCGCGCACCCAGACGGCATAGCCGCCATCGGCCATGCGCTCGCCGCCGGCCGTCAGCACCTCGCCCACGCGCACGGGCTTGACGAAGCGGATGTCGAGGTCCAGGTCGTCGAACACCCGGGGCGGCAGGGTCTGCTGCACCGATTGCCACAGCAGGCAGATCGACATGCTGCCGTGCGCGATCACGCCCTGCATGGGCGTGGTAGCGGCGAACGCAGGATCGAGGTGGATGGGGTTGAAGTCGTCGGTCAGCTCGCCGTAGGCGCGGATGGCGTCCATGGACACGGTGAGCGTGGCGGGCGCCAGCACGGGCGGCAAGGCACCTGGTTCAAAAAGCGGAGCGCCTGGCGCTTGTTGGTCGGTCATTTCAATGCCTTTTTATATGAATATCGTTTATGGGTGAGCGCGAGGAGCTATCTTTTTAAGCTGCCCAGACCAGGCTCAGCCGGGCATCGAACAATGGGCGCTCGCCCTCGCCAGTGCCCACGGCCCGCAGCTCCACATAGCGGCGCTCGCGCCGGATCTCCTTGTGCTCGCACGACATGACGGTGCGAATGCGCTCGCCCAGCCGCGGCGTGCCGGCCAGGCGCATGCGCTGGCGTGCATGCACATTGCCCGGCGGGCGCGGCGTGACGACGTTGAGGTAGGCGCGCATCATCATCACCACGGCCATGCTCGCGGCCTCGGCGGGGCCGCCGCCGGCATCGGCGCCGAAGATGCTCTGCCAGGCCTGGGCCAGCGCGGCCTCGAAGGGCAGCACGATCTCGCCGATGGCGGCGCCGGGCACGAAGTCCTCGTACAACATGGGCTTCATGGTGGGCTTCATGGCAGCACCTCCGCCTGCGGCAGCGCCGCGCCGTCCACGGTGGCGAAGGCTATGCGCACCGGCTGGTCCACGCGCAACGCCTGCCGCGCGCCGTCCTTCACCTGGGTCATCAGGCGAAAGCCTTCGTCCATGTGCACGATGGCGATCACATACGGCACGTCGGCCTTGAAGGCCGGCACCGGCGCGCGGTGCACCACGGTGTAGCTCAGCAGCCGGCCCTGGCGGGCCGAGACCTTCCAGGCCAGGCTGCTGCCATGGCAGCGCTCGCACAGCGCGCGCGGAATCAGTTGTACCGCGCCGCAGTCCGCGCACTGCTGATAGCGCAGTTCGCCTTGGGCGCAGCCGTCCCAGAAGGGCTGGGTCTCGGGCGTGGGTTTGGGCAGGGGTCGGGTCATCAGTGCGCTCCAAGAACCAGGGAACAGTGGGCGGACAGGATGCCGCCGTCGCCATGCACGAAGGCCAGGCGCGCGTCGGGCACCTGGCGCGCGCCGGCGTCGCCGCGCAGCTGGTGCACGGCCTCCACCGCGTGGAACATGCCGCCGGCCGCGCCCGAGTGGGCATACGACATTAGCCCGCCATGGGTGTTACATGGCAGCCGGCCGCCCAGGCCCAGCTCGCCGCGCGCGGCCGCCTGGCCCGCCTCGCCGCGCTCGAAGAAGCCGATGGACTCCAGCTCCACCGCCAGCGTGATCGTGAACGAGTCGTAGATCTCGGCCACGTCGATCTCGGCGGGCTGGATGCCGGCGCGCGCGAATGCGGTGCGGCTCGAGGCCTTGCAGCCGAAATCGACCAGGCTGGGCGCGGCGACGATGTGCTCGTGCGTATGGCCCTGGCCCGCGCCCAGGATCTCGATGGCGCGCGACCTGGCATCGCGCGCCGCCGCGCGGCTCGATACCACCAGCGCCGCGCCGCCGTCAGAGATCAGGCAGCAGTCCAGCAGGTGCAGCGGCTCGGCGATGGGCTTGGAGGCGAGCACGTCGGCGATGGTGATGGGCTCGCGCTTGTGCGCCTTGGGGTGGCGGGCGGCATGGCGGCGGTGCTCCACCGCGATGGCGGCGAGCTGCTCGCGGCTCACGCCATACTCGTGCATGTAGCGCCGTGCCACCAGGCCATAGGAGGCCGGCACGCTGATGCCGAAGGGCCGCTCGAACTGCGGATGCCCCACCTCGGCCAGCGCCGCCACGGCACCGTCGCGCGACAGGCCGGTGAGGCGGTTGTCGCCGGTGACCACCAGCACATGGTTGCACTGGCCGCTGGCGACCAGCGCGGCCGCCTGCATGACCATGATGCAGGCGCTGGCCCCGCCCGCCTGGATGGCCAGGCAGGTGCCGGGGTGGATGCCCAGGTACTCGCAGAACACCGAGGCCAGCATCAAATGCGGTTCGGTGAACGAATAGGCGCAAAGCACGCCGTCGATGTCCGAGGGCTTGAGCCCCGCGTCGGCCACCGCGCCCAGCGCGGCCTCGGCGTGCAGGGCCATGCAGCTGCTGCCGGGCAGCTCGCCCACGGCCGTGTCGTAGGCGCCGGTGATGAAGGCGTTCATGCTCATGGCTTGGCGATCCCCTGGAAGGCGAGCGGGCGCTTGCCCAGGAAGTTGCCCACCGCCTCGGCGTGGTAGGCGCTGTGGCGCGCCACGGCCTGGGCGGACGACTCCAGCTCGGCCAGCGTGTCCTGGTCGAGGTTGAACGAGCGGTTGAGGATGTTCTTGGCCATGCCTATCGCCTCGATCGAGGCCGATTCGAGCTGCTGCGCGAGCTCCAGCGCCGCGGGCATCAGCGCATCCGGCGCCACCACCTGCATGGCGATGCCCAGCTCCTTCGCCTCGGCCGCGGGCAGCTCGCGCGCGGTGAACACCAGCTCCTTGGCCCGCTGCAGGCCCACGATGCGCGGCAGCAAAAAGAACCCACCCAGGTCGGGCACCAGGCCGATGCGGCCGAACACCGCGCAAAAACGGGCACGGTCGGTGGCGATGACGAAGTCGCAGGCCAGCGCCAGGTTGAAGCCCGCGCCGAAGGCCGGGCCGTCCACCGCGGCGATCACAGGTTTCTCCAGGTTCACCAGCTCGCGGAACCAGGGGTGCAGCCGCCGGATGCGGTCGCGGTCCTGGTAGACGGTGCGCTCGCCCTCGGTCAGCGACTTGAGGTCGCCGCCGGCGCAGAAGACGCCGTCGGTGCCGGTCAGCACCAACACCTTCACGCCGTCGTCGTCGCGCGCCTCGAGGATGGCCTCGGCCAGGCCCTGGCGCACCTCCAGGTCGAAGGCATTGCGCCGCTCGGGGCGGTTCAGGCGCACGATGCGCGTCGCGCCCTGGTTGTCGATGTGGATGAACTTGCTCATGCCTTGAACCCCAGATCGCGGGCGATCAGATTGCGCTGGATGTCGCTGGTGCCTTCGCCGATGACGTAGACCAGCGCGTCGCGGTGGATGCGCCCCACGGGGTACTCGCGCATGATTCCGGCGCCGCCCAGGATGCGGATGGCCGCCTCGCTGACCTTGAGCGCCGTCTCCGACGCCACCAGCTTGACCTTGGCCGCCGTGGCGCTGTCCAGCGTGCCCTGGTCCACGCGCCAGGCGCCGTAGTACACCAGCCACCTGGCGGCCTCGATGTCGGCCGCCATATCGGCCAGCCGGTGCGCGATGGCCTGGTAATCGCCGATGCGCCGGCCCGCCACCAGGCGCTCGTCGGCATAGGAGCGCGCCGCGTCGAAGGCGGCCCGCGCCATGCCCAGCGCATTGGCGGCCACCGCCACGCGGTTCTCGCTCAGCGAACCCAGGATCACCGGGTAGGTGCCCACGCGCTCGCCCAGCAGGCAGTCGTCGGGCACGAAGGCATTCTCGATATGGATCAGCCCGGTCTCGGAGGCGCGAATGCCCTCCTTCTTCAGCTTGTGGATGTCGAAGCCGTTGTGGGGCAGCTCGACGATGAACAGGCTGATCGACTCGGAGCGCAGCTCGGCCGAGGTGCGCGCCGCCACCAGCAGAAAGTCGGCTATCGGCGCATTGGTGATGTAGAGCTTGCTGCCATTGAGCATCCAGCCGCCGTCGACCTTGTCGGCCCGGGTCTTGAGCGCGCGGATGTTGGAGCCGCCATCGGGCTCGCTCAGGCCGAAGCCCGACACCTTCTCGCCGCGCAGCGCCGGAGCCAGGAAGCGCTGCTTCTGCTGCGGCGTGCCCACCTTCCAGATGGGCCAGATGCCCAAGTGGGTGTGTGCCGACCAGCTCGACGCGAAGGACTGGCACAGGTAGCTGAGCTCCTCGCGCACGATGCAGTCGCTGACCTTGTCCAGGCCGCTGCCGCCGTCGGCCTCGGGGTACTGCACGCCCAGCAGGCCCAGTTCGCCCCAGCGCTGGAACACCTGCCGAGGAAAGGATTCGTTCTCTTCCGCATCGCGCACCAGCGGAGCCAATTCATCCCGGCACAGCCTGCGCACCGTGTCGCGCACGGCTTCATGCTCCGCAGAGAACTCGAAGTTCAATGACATCGCTCACCTTTCAAAATTCTTCATAGAGAATTTAATTATTTTTAAAGAATATCAAATACAGGTTTTCCCTAAGAATCCAGATCAACCATACCCCGCAATAAACAGTACCCGGAGCGATTTTTATAAAAGATAAAAAGAAGAAATTTCCCTTGCAAACAGCAGCAGCGCCCGCGGATGCATGAGGGAAAACCATATTGCAATCATTCTTTATTAAAAATACTATTCTTTATAGAGAATTTTTCGGAGACCATTGATGAGTGACAGCAGCCGCCGCCCAGTCAACCAGGTGGACCGCGAAGCCTTCCGGGACATGTGCCGCGCCTTCGCGCACAAGGAGATCGGCCCGCGTTGGGCGCGGGCCGATGCCACCAAGACCTTTCCCCGCGACTTCTACGTAGCAGCGGCACGCGCCGGCCTGATCGGCATCACCGCCAGCGAGGACATCGGTGGATCAGGCCTTGGTTCCTACGAAGAAGCCATCGCCATGGAGGAGATGTCCAAGGTCAACCCCAACCTGGCGGTGTCGGTGCTGGTGCAGAACGTGGCCGGCTCCATCCTGTATGAGCACGGCGGCCCCGCGCACCGCGAGCTGGCGCGGCGCATGATCGCCGGCGAGCACATGGTGGCCATCACCATCACCGAGCCCGAGGCCGGCAACGACATACAGAACGTGCGCACCCGCGCCACGCGCGATGGAAGCAGCTGGATCGTAGACGGGCTGAAATCCTTCATCACGCTGGGCGGCGTAGCAGACACCCTGGTGACGCTCGCGCAGACCGATCCGGAGCAAGGGCGCCATGGCATGCGATTTTTCGCCATCCCGCGCGAGACCTCCGGCGTGCAGGCCAGCCAGATCGACACCTATGTCAACCGCCCCGCCCCCACCTACCGCGTCGCCTTCAATCAGGTGCGGGTCGCCGAGGGCACATGCCTGGATGCGGGCTTCGCGGCCATCATGGCCGGCTTCAACCGCGAGCGCATCATGGTCTGCGCACGCTGGCTCGGGCACATGCAGTCGGCACTGCAATGGGCGCTGGACTATGCCCGCACGCGCCAGCAGTTCGGCCGCTCCATCGGTGCCAACCAGTCCATTGCCTTCTCTCTTGCACAGGCCCATGCCGACGTCGAAGCTTCGCGCACGCTGACCTACAAGGCGGCCGAGCGCTGGGATGCGGGCGCGCCGCTCGGCGAGGTGATCCTCGACGTGTCCACCGCCAAGCTTTTCGTTACCCAGGCCGTCACCCGCGTCACTCAGACTGCACTGCACATCGGTGGCGGCTGGGGCTTGACCTCCGAGCTGCCGGTGATGCGCATGGCCATGGATGCGCTGGTCGCGCCGGTCACGGTGGGCAGCGTCGAGATCCAGCAGCGCGCCGTCGCGCGCCAACTCGGGCTGCCGGTCGACTGAGCCGCGCCCGCCTTTCCCCGTTCCAGATCCCCCCGGAGACCATCCCCATGACTGCTTTGCCCCGCCGCTCCCTCCTTGCCCTCGCGCTCGCCGCCGCCGCGGCAGCACAGGCGCAGGGCTGGCCCGACAAGCCGATCCGCATGATCGTGCCCTACACCGCGGGCTCCGCGTCCGACCTGATGGCACGCGTCATCTCCGAGCCGCTGGCGAAGTCGCTGGGCCAGCCCATCGTCATCGACAACAAGCCAGGCGCGAATTCCACGCTGGGCACGCACCTGGCAGCCAAGGCCGCGCCCGACGGCTATACATTGCTAATGGCCACCAACGCCGGCCTGGCCGCCAGCCCCGGGGGTCTGACCGACGGCGTTCCCTACGACCCGCTGAAAGACCTGCGCTATGTGACGCTGGCGGGCTCTGTTTCCTATGTCTGGATCGCCAACAACGGCCTCAAGGTGCGCAACGCCAAGGAGATGGTCGACTACATCAAGGCACATCCGAAACAGATGAACTACGCCAGCGGCAATACCGGCGGCATCGCCTACGGCGGCTTTCTCAAGAACACCTATGGGCTAGACATCACCCATGCACCCTACAAGTCCACGCCGCCGGCCATCATCGACCTGATCGGCGGCCAGGTGCAAGTGATGATGGCCGACGTGGCCTCGGCCACGCCGATGATCCAGTCCGGCAAGGTGAAGGCCCTGGGCGTGCCCATCGCCCAGCGCAACCCGCTGCTGCCCGACGTGCCCACCTTTGCCGAGCAGGGCCTGGTCACGCCACCAGACATGTCGGGCTGGTGGATGGTGGCTGCGCCGGCGGGCACGCCGGACGCGGTGCTGACCAGGCTGAACACCGAAATTGTCAAGGTACTGGACATGCCCGAGGTGCGCGGCAAGCTGCTGCAAAGCGGGATAGTCGCCTCCCCGACCAGCCGAGAAGAGGCTGCCAGATATCAGCGCGAGCAGCTGCAGGTGTGGCGGCGCATGGTCGGGGAACTGGATCTGAGAAGCAACTGAAGTGGCTGTACCCCCCATGATCAACCATGCGCTCGACGGCGTGACGGTCCTCGACCTGAGCCAGGGCATTGCCGGCCCCTACTGCGCCGCCCTGCTGGGCGAGCTTGGAGCACGCGTGCTCAAGGTGGAGCCGCCCGGCGGCGATTGGCTGCGATACGCTGGCGGGCGCATAGGCAGTTCCACGGTGATGTTCGAAAGCTTCAATCGCGGCAAGCAGTCCATTGCGCTCGATCTCAAGACGCCGGCTGGTGCAGCCGCAGCCCGGCGGCTGGCGCTGAGCTCCGACGTGGTGGTGGAAAATGCACGCGTCGGTGCCATGGACCGGCTGGGCCTGGGCTATGGACATCTGAGCGCCGAACGGCCCTCACTGGTCTATACCTCCATCAGCGGTTTCGACCCGCAGGGCCCTCGTGCCCGGCAACCCGCCACCGATACCGTGATGCAGGCCTACGCCGGTATCGCGCAGCATGCCACCTCGGTGCCCGGCATGCCGCGGCTGCGCATCGCGCTGGTGGACATCGTCAGCGGCCTCTATGCCCACCAGGCAACGCTGGCTGCGCTGATGCAGCGCTGGCGCGGCGGAGCCTGTGGCTCAGGCCAATGGGTCCGGATTGACCTCGCCCATGCAATGGCTGCACTGCAGGCCTACAAGATCGCCGACACGCTGGTCAATGGCCCCTCCAGCGACCTTGAGGCCTTTGCCATCGCCGGCAACTACCAGGCACGAGACGGCGCATTGTCGATCAGCGCCGCCAATGACACCCAGGTGCTGGCCGCGCTGCAAGCCCTCGGCTTGAGAGACCTGGTCGAAATATCCGATTTCGCCGATGCCCCGGCACGCCAGACGCACCAGGCCGCACTGCGCGAACGGATTGCACAAACGCTGGAGTCCATGGCTCTTGGCGATGCGCTTGGCCGGCTGCAGGCAGCACAGGTGCCTTGCCAGCCCATTCTCGACTATGCCGGCTTCGTGGCCGATGCCCAGGCCAGCTCACCAGGCCTGTTCCAGTGGCTGCGCTGCGCCAGCGGTGCGCAACTGCCCGCCGTGCGCATGCCCGGCACCGCCAGTACCGCGCCGCTGCCCCGCGCCCCATCCCTCGACGAACACGCGGCGCAGTTGTGCGCCGAATTCCAGCTGGAGTACGAATGAATCCGCTTGCCAAGGCGTTTGCGCCCGCATCCATCGCAGTGCTCGGTGCTTCCGACAATCCGCACAAGGTCGGCGGGCGGCCGATTGCCTTCATGCTGCAGTATGGCTACCAGGGGCGAATCTACCCCGTCAACCCACAGCGGCCCGAGATCCAGGGGCTGCGCGCCTACGCCTCGCTGGCGCAACTGCCCGAGGTGCCAGAGATGGCGGTGGTCGCCGTCGGAGGCCAAAGCGGGCTGGAGCTGGTGCAGCAATGCGCGGCCGCTGGCGTGGCAGCCGTGGTGGTCATGGCATCGGGCTATGCCGAGTCCGGCGACGAAGGCCGGCTGCTGCAGCAGCAGATGGTGGCCGCCTGCCGCGCCAGCGGCACCCGCCTGGTAGGCCCCAACTGCCAGGGGCTGGCCAACTTCCGCAATGGCGCCATCGCCAACTTCTCCACCATCTTCCACGAGCAGCCCGGCCAGGACGGGCCGCTAGCCATCATCGGCCAGAGCGGCGCCGCCACACAGTCCGTCTACGTGCTGGCACAGGCCCGGGGCATGCATGCACGCTATGTGCATGCCACCGGCAACGAGGCCGACGTGACCGCGGCCGAGCTGCTGCTGCAGACGGTGGAGGACACCGATATCCGCGCCGTGGTGATGTACCTCGAAGCGCTTGCCGATCCGCAGGCGCTGGCACGCGCCGCCGCGCGCGCTGTCGAGCGCGGCGTGCCGGTGATCGCCGTCAAGGGCGGGCGCACGGCCAACGGCCAGCGCGCCGCCACCTCGCACACCGGCGCCATGGCCACCGAGGACCGGGTGGTCGACGCCTTCTTCGAGCGCCACCACATCATCCGCGCCACCGACCCCTACGAGGCGATATCCATCGCCGCGCTGTGCGTGGGCACGCCGCTGCCGCAGGGCTCCAACCTGGTGGTGATGAGCAACTCGGGCGCCAGCTGCGTGATGGGCGCCGACACGGCGGACGAGCTGCGCATGCCACTGCTGTGCTTTGCCGAGCCCGCAACCCAGGCGCTGCAGCGGGTGATGCCGGCCTTCAGCAGCGCCAGCAATCCCATCGACCTGACCGGCGCGATGCTGACCGACCGCCAGCTCTTCCCCGGCGTGGTCGAGGTGCTGGCCCGCCAGGAGGAGTTGCACCTGCTGATGGTTTCGTTCCCCATTGCCGGCAGCGGCTATGACGTGAACGGCTATGCCGATGCCCTGGCCCGCCTGGCGCGCGAGCGCTTGGTCACGATCGCCGTCTCGGCCTACCAGGAGCCGGTGCGGGAAGCCTTCCGCCAGCGCGGCCTGGTGGTCTACGGCCGCGAGCGCGAGGCGCTGCAGGCCCTCGATACCTATGCCACCTATGCCCAACGGCTGCGGGCCTCGGCGGCGCACACTGCCGACATGGCATCTTCGACACCGGCCCTGCCAGCCGGCGGCGGCCCGCTGGACGAGGCATGCAGCCTGGAGTTGCTGCGTGCGATCGGCATCCAGACCATCCCCTTCGCGCTGTGCGCCGATGCCGATGCGGCGGTGGCCGCGGCAGCGCAGATGGGCGGCCCGGTGGTGCTCAAGGGTTGCTCGCCCGATGTACCGCACAAGAGCGAGCATGGCTTGGTGTCACTGAATTTGACCTCCCCGCAGCAGGTGCGGGATGCTGCACTACGCCACGAAGCCACGCTGCGCGCGCTGCATGCGCGCAGCAGCGGCGTGCTGGTAGCGCGCATGCTGGGCGGCGGGCGCGAGCTGGCATTGGGGGCGCGCATGGACCCGGTGTTCGGGCCAGTGGTGCTGGTGGGCGACGGCGGCATCTACCTGGAGGCCCTGCAGGACCTGCGCCTGCTGGTGCCGCCCTTCACCGAGGCCGATGTGGCCAACGCCCTGGCGCGCCTGCGCATCGCGCCCTTGCTGGCGGGCGTGCGCGGCGAGCCGCCGGCCGATGTACCGGCCTTCTGCCGCATGGCCGTGCGCCTGGGCCAGGCCATACTGCAATGGGGTACCCAGGTGGCCTCGATCGACATCAACCCGGTCAAGCTGCTGGCGGCGGGCCAAGGCGCCTTCGCGCTCGACGCGGTCGTGGAACTGGCGAAGGACGGCCATGGCGCATGAAGCCGCCGCACCGGACATGGCACATTCCGACTCGATCAGTATCCAACGCACAGGCCCGCTGCTGCGACTGACGCTGAACCGCCCCGCAAAGGCCAATGCACTCACGGCAGAAATGCTGCAGGCACTGGCCCAGGCCGTGCAAGGCACTGCACGCGGCGATCTCATCGTATTGGACAGCGCCGCGCCGCGCCTGTTCTGCGCCGGCGCAGACATCGCCCAGTTCGTATCCGGTGCGCAAGCTTTGCGGCAGCAGGAGCATGGGCTGCTGGCGCTGATCGAGGCAATGGCCCAGTCCCAGGCTCCCATCGTCGCCGTCGCCCGCGGGCGAGCCGCAGGTGGCGGCGCCATCCTGCTGGCGTTGGCCGATGTCGTGCTGGCCGCCGACGATCTACAGATCTCGGCGCCCGAATTCGTCTTCGGCATGTATCCGGTGATTGTCGAGACCGTGCTGCAATCGCGCCTGTGGCCGGCACTGGCCAGCCGGCTGTGCCTGGGCGCAGGCAGCCTCGGCGCCAAAGAAGCGCTGGCACTGGGATTGGTGGCAGAAGTGCTGCCTGCAGCCGATTTTGCGGCCACGGCGGCAGCCCGAGTCAACCACTATATCGGCCGCCAAGCCGGCCTGCAGGCGCTGCGCGACAGCCGCCGCGCAAGTGCCGCCACGGCGGCGCTGCGCCAGCAGCTGGCCACCGTGGCACCGATGATGATCGCCAACTTCCAGGCGTCTGGCGTGCGCGAACGCATCAATAGTTACCTGGAAGGGCTGCGCCAGCGGGCTGACTGAGAGTCCAGTGAGTGGCTTGGCATTTGTAGAATAACCATCCACTATCCAATCCTCCACACCTGATGGCCGAATCTTCCCCCCCCGAGAAACTGGTTGGAGCGTTGAGCTCCGGGTTGCGCATACTGCGCTATCTGGCCAGCGCGGATACGCCCACCGGGGTCACGCGGATCGCGCGCGATCTGGGCATCAATGCCAGCACCTGCTTCAATTTGCTGAAGACGCTGGTCCACGAAGGGCTGGCGATCTTCGACGAGGACACCAAGACCTATGCCATCGGCCTGGGCATGGTGGAGCTGGCCAAGGGCGCGCTGGAACAGGCATCCTATGTACGGCTGCTGCGCCCTCACCTGCAGGAGCTGGCGCGCCGCCACCGGGTAACGACCACGCTGTGGCAGCGCAGCACCAAGGGCCGCGTGGTACTGGTCGACCTGGTGGAAAGCTCGTCCACCATGCGCGTGCACATGAGCATAGGCCAACGGCTTCCGATGTACCTGGCGGCGCTCGGGCGCTGCATGGCAGCCTACTCCTCGCTCCCCCCCGACGAACTGCGCACGGAGCTGAGCGCCATCCGCTGGGAGAACGGCCCGAGCTTCGAGGCCTATATGCGCGATGTGGAGCAGGTCAAGCGCATCGGCTACGCGTCGGACGTGGACAACTATGTCTCTGGCATCACCACGGTGTCGTCGCCCATTCTCGACTCGCAGCGCTCGGCACTGATGGCGCTGAGCGCGGTGGGCTTCTCGGCACAGTTTTCCAAAATCGGCGTGGAGTCGCTCGGCGAGGACCTGCGCCAGCGCTGCAGCGACATCTCGTATTCGATCTCCGGCGGCACCGTGCAGCTGGATTACTCAAACGCCTAGCCCCCCAGCAGCCGCAGCCCCGGCGGCAGGGCATCGCCAAAGCTGCGCCGGGCATCGGCCTCGTCTTGCACGGCGACCTCCCGCACCAGCTGCAGCCAGCGTGCCGGCGCCTGGGCTTGCTGCAGCTGGTGCAGCACGCGCTCGCGCAAGGGCTCGGCGATGTCGCGGGCGCGGTCGCCGGTCATGCGGGCCATCTGCACCGCGGCGAACATGGCGGTTTCGTTCTTGCGCCAGTCCTGGGCCAGGGCGGCATCCAGAAACTCCTGCGCCGCCTCGGGCGGCATCACCAGGTGTGCGTTGGCGGCCAGCGGCTGGCGCGCGGCCAGGCGGCCAATGGCCCACCAGGTCTGCACCGTCTCCTCGGGGCGCTTGAGGCGCTGCAGCATCCACTGGCCCATTTCCTGGCGGTACTGCCAGGGCACGGCCTCCATCGCCGCAAACAGGCGCAGCATGTCGTCGTAGCTCCCATGGCTCGATTTGCCGCCGCTTCTGCAGGTCTGCTGCACCGCCTTTTGCATGTGGCCGGCCACGTCTTCCAGCAGCTCCATCTGCTGCGCCTCATCGAGGCCGGCCGCCACGCGGCGCCAGAACACCCACCACTCGGTCCAGTTGCCGGCCTCCTTGCCGTGGCCCAGGCCCTGGGCGTACAGCGCCCAGATCTGCTGCATGCGCCAGGCATCGAGCTCGGCCCCCACGCCGGGGCGCAGGCACCAGCCCGCAAGATTGAGCCATACGCGCTCGTGCTCCGGCGTGCGGCGGCGGCGCTTGGCGCGGGCCAGCAAGGCATCGAACAGCACACGCAGCAGGCCCAGCGCCCAGCCCTCGCGCGGGCCGAGCAGCTTTTCCAGCGACTGGCGCAGCTGGCGCACTTCCTTGAGCGCGATCTCCTGCGCCTGGTGGCCGAAGATGCGCTCTATCAAATCAATAGCTTTCTGCGATTTACCATCATTAATTTCAGATATTTTTATATCTGAAATCTTTTCTGAATGCGCGATAGTAGCTATCGAATTGGAAGCATCCACGGCGCCGCGCACCACGAATGGCAGCAGCCAGGACTGCGCGGCCTCTTCCACGGCCACGCAGCGCACCTCCAGCGTGCCGACCTCGGTCATGCCGGCCTGCAACTGCACTTCGACCTGGGCCTTGCCGCCGCGCCCTTCGGGCGCCGGCAATACGGTGGACAGCGGCGGCAGCTCCACCCAGCCTTCGCCACCGACTTCCGCGATCTGCCCCGCCTGCGCGGGTTGGTTGCCGCGGCTGCTGGCCAGCAGGTTGAAGCGCACGGCCTGACCCAGGCGCAGCGCAAAGCGCCGGCCCGACAGCACGATGCGAACGCCCTCTTCGGTGCCGCGCGGCAGCAGGCAGATGCCTTGCGGGCGGCCGCCGGATCTGGAAGGCAGCAGCAGCCAGTAGCTGCGCGCCGCGCCGCCGCCGATCTGCGGCAAAGGCAGGCTGGCCTTCGCCAGGGCAGTTTTTTTCTCAACCGCCGGCCGATAGCGCGCCAGCCCATGGGCCACGGCCCCCCGCGCCACGGCCCAGTCGGGGTGCGGGTTGTGCAGTACGCGCACCGGGCTGCCGCGCCAGGCCGAGAGTTGTTCGGTCAACCTCTCGACCACGGCATGGGCATGGAACACGCCGCCGTTGAGCAGCACGGTGTCGGGCAGCTGCGTGGCCGCATGCTGCGACAGGAACTGCGCCAGGTGCCGCGAGATCGCCGCATCGGCCGGGTATGGCAGGCCAAAGCCGCGCAGCGCGCCCTGGCGCCGGGCCGGCGCAGCGCCGATCTGCGCGGGTGGCAGAAAGCCTTCCAGCACCCATTGGCGCACCTGCGCACGCGTGAGCGTGGCGCTGCGCGCCTGGGCCAGCAGGCGGCTGCCGCCGCCCAGCAGGGTAACGGCCACGCTTTGCGGCGCATCTGCAGCCAGCAATTGCTCCTTGGCAATGCGGCAGCGCTGCGCCAGCTGGGCAAATCTTGCGGCCGGCAAGCGCTGGCCTTCGCCAGCAAACTGCGCCTCCAGCTGGTGCGCCAGCGCCAGGTCCATGTTGTCGCCGCCCAGCATCAGGTGCTCGCCCACGGCGGTGCGGGTGAGCACGGGCAGGCCGCCATCGGGCGCGGCGTCCACGCGGATCAGCGTCAGGTCGGTGGTGCCGCCGCCCACATCGACGACCAGCACCAGCCGGCTGCCGGCCAGCCTGGCCGCGAGCTGCCCGCCCTGCAGCACCAGCCAGTCGAGGAAAGCCGCCTTGGGCTCTTCCAGCAGGTGCACTCCGGGCAGGCCGGCCAGTTGCGCGGCCTCCAGCGTCAGCGCACGCGCGCCTTCGTCGAACGAGGCCGGCACCGTGAGTACCACGGTCTGCTCGCGCAGCGGAGCCTCGGGGTGGGCGTGCTCCCAGGCGGCCTTGACATGGGCGAGATACGAGCTCGATGCCGCCAGCGGCGACACCTTGGCCACATCCTCTGCCGCCCCCCAGGGCAGTATGGGCGCCGTGCGGTCGACCCCGGTGTGCGACAGCCAGCTCTTGGCACTGGCCACCAGCCGGCCCGGCGCGGCCGTGCCCAACTCGCGCGCCCAGCGGCCAATGACGGCCGGCGCCTGCTGCGAGGCATCCTGCGGCGGCCAGGGCTCGCGCCAGGCCTCGCCCAGCTCGCCAGGCGCGGCCTGGTAGCGCACCGACGGCAGCAGCGGCTGGGCAACGACTTCGCCGGCGGCGCTGCGCTGGGCGATATCCAGCAAGGCGATATCGGCGGCAAGGCCCCCCAACGGTGCATGGGCCACGACGGTATGGCTGGTGCCGAGGTCTATGCCCACTACATGACGAGCAAGGCCCAAAGAAGTGCATCCAGTCGCGGCCGTCATGTGAGGCGGTTCAGGCCAGGGCATCAATACGCCGCGGGCCCGGCGTCTTCGGCGGAAGCCTGCGCCCGCACATCGAACTCCACCTTCCAGCGCTCGCTGCCGCCCACGGGCACGGCATTGAGCTCCAGCGTGCCGATGTCGGTCACGCGCGCATGCAGGGTGACGGGCACGACCTCGCCCCCCGCTGCACCGCTGTTGCGGCCCTCGGCGGGCAGGTGGACTTCGATTTCCTGCAGCTCCACCAGTTCTTCGGGGCCCCAGAAATCCAGCATGGTGCCCACGGCATCGCTGCGGCGCACGCTGGAGCCGAAAAAGCGCAGGCGCACCGGCTCGCCCACGACCAGGCCGAACTCCTGCGCGGCCAGCGCCACCTCGGTGCCCTCTTCCATGCCGAAGGGCGCGAGGCACAGCGCCGAGATCGGCGGCTCCATGCCGGGGATGGCGGGCATGTTCGATTCCACGCCCACGTAGTAGCTCTGCGCCGTGCCGCCGCGAATGCGCACGCCCCGGCCCTGGCGCACATGGCCGTAGTAGGCGGCGCCGCGCGCCACCGCTAGGTCGAGGTTGGCGCCGTCGAGCAGGCGCGCGGGCGCTGCACCCTCGGCAGCCAGCCAGCCGTTGACGACTTCGAGAATGCGCTGCTCGATCTGCGCGGCCTTGAGCACGCCGCCATTGAACAGGATGGCCGTGGGGTGCAGGAAGCTGGCCCCCGCGGGCTGCGTGCCCTGCAGGCCATCGATCTGCTCGGTGGCGCCGGCCTGGCGGCTCAGGAAGGCGGCCAGGTGGCGGGTCACCGCGGCGTCCTGCGCATAGGGCAGGCCCAGTTGCGTGAGCGCGCCGCGCGCGCGGCTCTGGGGCTTGTCGGCGATGGCCGCCCGGGGGAAGAAGCCCTCGACCAGCATGGCCAGCACTTCGGCGCGGGTGACTTCGGTGCGGATGCTGCCGCCGATCAGCTTGCTGCCGCGGCTGGGCACCACCACCGGCACCGACTGCAGGCTTTCGTCGGCCAGCAGTTGCTCTTTGGCGGCCCTGCAGCCATGGGCCAGCGCACGGGTCTGCCAGGCGTCGAGCTGCCGGCCCTCGGCCGCGAGCTTGCGCGCCACGCCATAGGCCAGCGCCAGGTCCATGTTGTCGCCGCCGAGCAGGATGTGCTCGCCCACGGCCACGCGCTGCAGCTCCAGGTTGCCATCCTTCTCCAGCACCGCGATCAGCGACAGGTCGGTGGTGCCGCCGCCCACGTCCACCACGAGGATGATGTCGCCGTGCTTGACCTGCTTGCGCCAGTGGCCGCCGCTGGCCTGGATCCAGCTGTAGAGCGCGGCCTGCGGCTCCTCCAGCAGCGTGAGCTGCTGGTAGCCCGCGGCCCTGCAGGCCTCGGCCGTGAGCTCGCGCGCGGCCGGGTCGAACGAGGCGGGAATGGTGACGGTGATGTCCTGCTGCTCGAACGGTGCCTCGGGATGGGCCTGCTCCCAGGCCCAGCGCAGGTGCGAGAGATAGCGGATGGAGGCGGCCAGGGGCGAGACACGCTGCACCTCGGGCGGCGCGTCCGCCGGCAGCAGCGGCGAGCGGCGGTCCACGCCGGGATGGCACAGCCAGCTCTTGGCGCTGGACACCAGCCGGATCGGCGTGGCCGCGCCGCGCGTGCGCGCCAGCTCGCCGACCACGAAATCCTGCTGCCCGAGCTGGGCGCTCCAGGGCAGGGCCATGTCGCCCGCGTTGAGCTCGTTCTCGTGCGGCAGGTACAGGAAGGACGGTAGCAGCGGCTTGGCCTCGATGCTGGCCGGCCCGGTGAGCTGGGGAATGTCCAGCACGCCCTGCACCACGTTTTCTCCGTCGCACGCAGACTTGTCCACCCACGACAGCGCGCAATGCGTGGTGCCCAGGTCGATGCCGATGCTGAACTTGGCGGGGTTGCGGTCCATGCTCACAGCTCCACCTCGGCTTGCGCGATCACCTTGGCGGCCTGGGCATCGGTGAGCTGCGGCAGGCGCACATCAGCCACCCGCCAGCCGCGATGCGATAGCATGCCGGTGAACGGCGCCTGGCCGACCACATTGCCGGTCAGTCGCACGGCAGCGGCATCAAAGCCGCTCTGCAGCGTAAGGCGCGAGCCCTCGGGCTCGGCGCGCACGGCTTGAATGCTGAAATGCTCGCGCAGCACCTTGCGGCAGCCCTCGTGCACCACGCGGGCCGCGGCGCCGATCTCGGCATCGGTGTAAGCAGCCACTTCCTCCTGAACGAAGTCCACAAAACGGGCCTCGCGCTGCAGCAGGCCCAGCAGCTGCAGCGCGGCGGTGTCCGCGGCACCGGCGGCGGGTACTTCGACGCGCCTTTCCACCGTCTTCTCGACGATCTTTTCCACCGGCACTTCCACGCGGATTTCGACGATCTTCTCGACCAGTTTCTCGACCGGAACCTCGACACGCACTTCCTGGGGCGGCACGTCGGCGGCCAGGGCCTCACCGCCGCGCAGGCGCCTCACGTCGCCAGCCAGGCGGCCGTTGCCGAGAATGGCGAAGAAGCTGCCGATCGCGATCGCGATGCGGCTGAAAAAGGATGGGGGTTGGGAATGCATGGCAGGGTATTCAGAAGCAGGCGCCGCATGGCGAGGCATGCGGCGCTATGGGGCCGGCATGGAGCTGCCGGCTACAGGGCGGAAATTTTAACGATTTGCCGGATTCCCTCGACTCCATTCGGAAGTCATCAAATTTGATAGCAAACAGCGCAATAGCCATCGCGGTAAATTCCGATCTTCATGGCTATTTCGCCAACGCAACCCCGCCCGCCAGCCGCCGCGATACCTCGCGCCGCACCTGGGGCGGCGCGTCCTTGAGCAGCTCGGGCCAGTCGGCCTGGGCCTGCTGCACCAGCTTTTTGGCCATGCGCAGGTGGTTGGGAATGCGCGCCAGCCCGGCGCGCGCCAGCAGCGCCTCCAGCTCGGCCCAGCCGAAGGCGCGCAGCTTCTGGTCGATGGCGCGGTTGATGCCATAGTCGGTGGGCGGCACGTCATGGAGCAAGGCGCTCACGCACACCGGATCGTACAGCGGCGCCAGCACCGGCTGGTGCGCGTCGGGGTAAGTGAGCGCCCAGTTCTTCAGGTGCGCATCGGTGTTGCCCATCAGGATGAAGGCCACCAGGCGGTGGACGAACTCGCGCACGTCGGCCACGCGGTTGGCAGACAGGGCGTTGAGCACCCGCAGCATGTTGCCGTAGTCGGCAGCCAGATCACTGCCGTACTTGCGGCCCGGCGGGTAGCCCAGCACCTGGATGAACTCCTCCATGTGCACGCGCAGCCCATCCGGGCCGCGGTCGAAGCGCCGCACCACCAGGATCTGCTCGAACGGCACCGCCCCGGGCAGCTCGGCCTCGGCGCGGCCGACGATGCGGGCCTGCGCGCAGTCGAGGCCCAGCGCCTGCGCCAGGCGGTAGCCCGTCATCTCGTTGGCCACCAGGTCGGGATGGCGGCTGGTGGGCAGCTTGAGGATGTACGAGCCCGCCTGGCCGTGCTTCTTGACCGCGTAGCGCCGCCCGTCGTACACGGCCGAGAACTTGGTGACCACGCCGGGCAGCGAGGCGGCGTCCTCCACCGGAGACTCGACGAAGCCTGGCTCCAGCACATCGAGCCCCATCGCCGTGTGCCAGTGGCGCACCACATCGGGGATGCCTTCGTCCCGCGGCACGGGCTCCACCTCCAGCGCGCCCATCAGATCGTGGCCCGCGGCGGCCAGCAGCTCGAACTCGTCATCGGGCGAGCAGTGGCGCTCGCGCGCCAGCCGCTCGCGGTTATGACCTTCGGGCAGCAGGTTGCTGAAGTAGCTGGGCCAATGCCCATCGGTACGCACCAGCCGGTGGTCGCGCGCGGCCGTCAGGATGGCCTGGGTCGCGGCCTCGTCGGCGCCGCGCAGCGACAGCGACAGCGCCGGCCGGCGGGGGTCGCGCACATAGTCCTCGTCGAACGAGGCACGCAGTATGTCGCCGTACTGCGACAGATAGCCGATCGCCCGCCGGCTGCGGTCCGGCAGGTGCAGGTACATGCGCAGGTAGCGAATGGCGGTGCTCATGACGGCCTCTCAAAAAGATAGCTGCCCACACATGCTGGACATACCCTAGCGCTCATTCTTATCGTAACTCTTTCGCAGCAGCTCCTCCACCACCGACGGCGGCGCCCCGGCACCGCTGGGCTGGGCCAGCACCCGGCCGCCAGACTGCACAAAGGCCTCGACCTCGCTGCGCACCGAGTGCGGCACCAGCATCAGCGTCAGGCCCAGCGCCTGCGCCATTTCCTGCACGGTGGACAGGCGCGGATCGACCACGCCCGACTCGGTGCGCTGCACCGTCAGCCGTGTCAGGCCCGCGGCCTGCGCCAGCTCTTGCTGGCTCAGCCGCGCTGCCTTGCGGCTGGTGGCGAGCATTTCAGCAATGTTCATCATGATATGTATTCATCTATAAATGCATACTTTAATGATCTTCTCAAAAATTGCAAGCAGGCCAGATCATTCCACCATGCATGCATCCAGCAATGCCTGCAGCATGGAGAACTGCCCGCTGGGATTGGGCAGGCTGGTGGGCAAAATAGCCGGTTCGCCCCACGCCACCGCGGGCCGCACGATCACCTGCCCCACACAGGCCAGCCCCGCACCATCCCCACGCGGCGGGCCGGGTCCAGCCCGCGCAGCGCCTCTTGCTCCAGCAGATCCATCAAGTGGGATGGACAGGCATCGCCTTCCGCCATCTGAAAACCCAGCGACGCATAGAACCGTGCATTGAAGGGCGCCAGCCGGTCGGTGGTCAGCGATGCCCCCGCCAGCCCCCGCGCCCGGCCCTGGGCCAGCAGCGCCTGCAGCAGGCTTCGGCCTATGCCCCGGCGCTGCCAGCGGGGGTGCACATCCATCTCGCCAATGTGAAGCCAGCCGTCCACCACGCTCGCGCCGGCAAAGCCCACAGGTTCCGCGCCTTCATTGAAAGCCGCCAAGAGCAACCCGGCGCCCAGATAGCACCGCAGGTCTTCATCGCTGCTTGCCACCGCAGCACCAGACACCGCCCCCGCCACGCGCAAAGTCTCGAACGAGGCCAGCTCGATGGCCCGCAGCGCTGCGAAATGGCTGGAATCAGCGGGATGGATGGAGATGAGGGAAGCCATGGGGAAAACCGCTGGCGCCCAAGCATCTCGCGCGACACGTAAACGCGGTCATGTCTTGGTCAGAGCAGCCAGATGCGGGCAAAAAAGAAGCCTGAGGCACGGCGCCCAAGGGATTGATTTCAATGTGGGCAAAACCAAGCTCCGTACCGCTGGAGTGCCGCCATGCAAGGTGATCTTGAACCCGCAGGCAGTCGGCAGTCATGGCGATGGCTCCCACGGATTGGCGATGGCCACACCTGTCGGCTGGAAATCAGCCACGTTGCGCGTTACCACCGTCATGCCGTGCACCAGCGCCGTAGCCGCGATGAGTGCGTCACGCTCAGCGCGCTTGTCCGGCACATGCAGTCGAGCGCAGCGCTGCGCCACAGCGGTATCGATAGGCAACGTGCGCCCGGAGAACTCGGGCAGTACGTGCTGCTCCAGCCACGAGCGCAGCATGCCCCCCTGGGTCGCGTCCTTGCGTTCAATCGACAAAACGCCGAGCTCCAACTCCATGATGGTGATGGCCGATACGAAGAGGTCGGCGGCATCGACGCTTTCCGTCCATGCCGCCACATTCGCATCGGCCTTGCCAAGCCGTACCTTGCGCAGCTCCGACAGCACGTTGGTATCGAGCACGTACATCATGAGAGATCAGCCGGCCGGGCTCCAATGGTCACGCGCGGCGGCTCAAACTCGATGTCCGCAACACCCGGCATCGCCAGCGCATCGGCAATGTTGCGCCGCTGCTTCGTCAGCCGCTGATAGTCCTCGAAGCTGAGCAGCACGTGCGCGGGCTTGCCGCGATCCGTGATGAACACCGGGCCGCTCTTGGCCGCCTTCTTTGCCCGGGTCACGTCCTGGTTCAGCTCCCGGCTGGTTAGCGTTGTGATGGTCATGGGCATCTCCTGCAATCACCTAATGTAGTTACGTTACTACAATCTTGATGAACGGGCAAACGGCCGAGTCCCCCCCCCCGGCGGAAGGCAGGAAAACGCTGCTGGCGACCTGCCAAGGAAAAAACCCGCATGCCATGCAGCACGCGGGTTTCGAGAGGTTCTGAGACAACCTGAGATGTTCTTTTGGTAGGGCCTCGCGGAGTCGAACCGCGCACCAACGGATTATGAGTCCGCTGCTCTAACCAAGCATGAGCTAAGGCCCCGGCACCATCACCTTGCAGTGAAGCTTTCTATTGTAGGGCCTATTTCGTATGGCTCAGCGCATTGCTCACCAGCCGCGAGGTGATGCCCACGATCTGGATCATCTTCTCGTAGGGCATGCGGGTCGGGCCGATCACGCCCAGCGTGCCGACGACCTTGCCATCCACCCGGTAGGGCGCGCTGACCAGCGACAGCTCGTCAAACGGCAGCACCTGGCTTTCGCCGCCGATGTAGATCTGCACGCCCTCGGCGCGGTTGGAGCTGTCGAGCAGGTGCAGGATCTGCGTCTTCTGCTCGAACAGGTCGAAGGCGCGGCGCAGGTTGTGCATGTCGTGCGAGAAGTCACTCACCGCCAGCAGGTTCTTCTCGCCGGCGATGACCAGCTCGTCCTGGGTCTGGGTGGCGCCTTCGTCATCCACATTCACGGCCTGCAGCATCAGCGCCGCGATCTCGCCGCGCAGTTTTTCCACCTCGCGCTTGAGCTGCTCGCGCACCTTGTCCATCGCCATGCCGGCGAAATGCGCATTGAGGTAGTTGGCGGTCTCCACCAGCTGGCTCTGCGCATAGTCGGACTCGGTGAAGATGACCCGGTTTTGCACATCGCCCTCGGGCGACACCAGGATCACCAGGATGCGCTTTTCCGACAGGCGCAGGAACTCGATCTGCCGGAACGCGCTGTTGCGCCGCGGCGCCAGCACCACGCCCACGAACTGCGACAGCTCGGACAGCACGCTGGCCGCGTTGGCGATCACCTTCTGCGGCTGCTCGGGCGCGATCTCGGCCGACATGGCCTGCTCGGGCTCCATCGTCAGCATGGTGTCCACGAACAAGCGATATCCCCGGGCCGTGGGAATGCGTCCGGCCGAGGTGTGCGGGCTGGCGATCAGCCCCAGCTCCTCCAGGTCGGCCATGACGTTGCGGATCGTGGCGGGCGACAGCGCCAGGCCGGGCGCCCGCGACAATGTACGGGAACCTATGGGCTGGCCGTCCGCTATGTAGCGTTCAACCAGCGTTTTGAGCAACAACCGGGCGCGATCATCGAGCATTGCCGCATTTTAATGATCTAATTTGTGCATGCAGCCCCACTTCCATCATGTCGCCCTGGTAGGCAAATACCATGCGCCGCCCTCCCCCGAGGTGCGCCAGCAGTCGATCAGCGCCCTCACCGAGGTGGCCGCCTACCTGGAATCGCTGGGCGCCAGCGCCTATGTGGAGAGCGAGACCGCCAACTTCACCGGGCTGGACCACTATCCGGTGCTGCACGTCGACGAGATCGGCACCCGCTGCGACCTGGCGCTGGTGCTGGGCGGCGATGGCACCATGCTGGGCGTGGCCCGGCAGCTGGCGCGCTACGGCATCCCGCTGGTGGGCGTGAACCAGGGCCGGCTGGGCTTCGTGACCGACATCCCGCTGCAGGGCTACCACGAGCCGCTCAAGGCCATCATGTCGGGCCAGTACGAGGAAGAATCGCGCTCGATGATGCAGGCGCGGGTGATGCGCGACGGCGACTGCGTGTTCCGCGCGCTCGCCTTCAACGACGTGGTAGTCAACCGCGGCGGCACCTCGGGCATGGCCGAGCTGCGCGTCGAGGTGGGCGGCCAGTTCGTTGCGCACCAGCGCGCCGACGGCCTGATCATCGCCACCCCGACCGGCTCCACCGCCTATACGCTGTCGGTGGGCGGCCCCATCGTGCACCCCACGGTGCCATGCTGGATCATGGCGCCGATCGCGCCGCACATGCTCTCCAACCGGCCGATCATCATCCCCGACACCGAGGAGATCTCCATCGAGGTGATGGGCGGGCGCGACGTGGCGGCCAACTTCGACATGCAGTCGCTCGCCTCCATTTTGCGCGGCGACCGGATCCTGGTGCGCAGCGCGCCGCACAAGGCGCGCTTTCTGCACCCGCGCGGCTGGAACTACTACGCCACGCTGCGCAAGAAGCTGGGCTGGAACGAGGGAGGATTCCCGTCATGAGCCTCAGGCGCATCGCGCTGCGCGAGTTCGTGATCGTTGCGCAGATGGAGGTGGAGTTCGCCGGTGGCTTCACCGCGCTGACCGGCGAGACCGGCGCCGGCAAATCCATACTGATCGATGCGCTGCAGCTGGTGCTGGGCGCCCGCGCCGACTCGGGCGTGGTGCGCCAGGGCGCCGAGCGCGCCGAGATCGTGGCCGAGTTCGACACCCCGCCCAGCCTGCTGCCCTGGCTGGCCGAGGCCGGCATCGACGACGGCGATGCGCTGCTGCTGCGCCGCGTGATCGATGCGCAGGGCAAGAGCCGCTTCTGGATCAACGGCGTGCCCGCCACCGCCACCCAGCTGCGCCAGGTGGCGCCCGAGCTGATGGACATCCACGGCCAGCACGCCTGGCAAAGCCTGATGCAGCCCGAATCGGTGCGCCGCCTGCTCGACGCCTACGCCGGCGCCGCCACCGCCGAGGTGCACGGCGCCTACACCGCCTGGCGCAGTGCAGAAAAGGCGCTGCAGCAGGCCCACGGCCAGCAAGAGCACAACCAGCGCGAGCGCGAGCGGCTGCTGTGGCAGATCGCCGAGCTGGACAAGCTCGCGCCGCAGCAAGGCGAATGGCCCGAACTCAACGCCCAGCACACGCGGCTGTCGCACGCGCAGGCCCTGATGGACGCGGCCCAGCAGTCGCTCGCCATCCTGAGCGACGACGACGCCGGCATCGCCGCGCAGGCCGCGCGCGCGCTGCACCTGCTGCAGGGCCAGGTGCACGTCGAGCCCTCGTTCGCGGCGATGGCCGAGGCCCTGGAATCGAGCCTGGCGCAGCTCGACGACGTGGTGCATTCACTGAGCGGCTACCTGCGCCATGCCGAACTCGACCCCGAGCGGCTCGACGCGCTGGACCAACGCCTGGGCCAGTGGCTGTCGCTGGCGCGGCGCTACAAGCGCCCGCCCGAAGAGCTGTGGCCGCTGCTGCAGGCCTGGCGCGCCGAACTCAGCGCGCTCGACCAGGCGGCCGACCTGGACACGCTGGCCCAGGCCGAGCAGTCCAGCCGCCAGCGCTACCAGCAGGCCGCGCGCCAGCTGACGCAGCTGCGCACCCGGGGCGCCAGGCGGCTGTCCGCCGCCATCACCGAATCCATGCAGGGCCTGGGCATGGCGGGCGGCCGCTTCGAGGCCGCCGTCAGCCCCGCCAGGGAGCCGCGCGCCGACGGCCTGGACGAGGTGGAATTCCTGGTCGCCGGCCACCCGGGCGCCGAGCCCCGCCCTATTGCCAAGGTAGCCTCGGGCGGCGAGCTCTCGCGCATCTCGCTGGCGATCGCCATCTCCACCAGCCGCCTCGGCCAGGCACCCACGCTGATCTTCGACGAGATCGATGCCGGCATAGGCGGCGCCGTGGCCGATGCGGTGGGCCGCGTGATGCACCAGCTCGGCAGCGACCGCCAGGTGCTGGCCGTCACCCACCTGGCGCAGGTGGCCGCCCGCGCCGACCACCACCTCGTGGTAGCCAAGCAGCGCAGCGGCCGCGGCACCACCAGCCACATCGAAGGCATGGCGGGCGAGCGCCGCGTCGAGGAGATTGCGCGCATGCTCGGCGGCGAAAAGATATCCGCCACCTCGCGCGCGCATGCGCTGGAAATGATGTACGGAGAACGCGATGCCCACGCCAGCCGCTGAAACCCCGCCCCTGCACGTAGTGCTGCTCACCGGCATGGCCGGCTCCGGCAAGTCGGTCGCGCTGCATGCGCTCGAAGACATGGGCTACTACTGCCTGGACAACCTGCCGCCCGAGCTGCTCACCTCGCTGCTGTCGCTGCAGAACTGGCAGCACGGCCAGCACATCGCCATCGCCATCGACGCGCGCAGCGCCAGCTCGCTGCACCTGGTGCCGGCGCAGCTCCAGGCCATGCGCGCTGCCGGCACGCAGGTGCAGCTCATCTACCTCGATGCCCAGCGCGACACGCTGATCCGGCGCTTCTCCGAAACCCGCCGGCGCCACCCGCTGACCAACGAGGCACTGCAAAAAGGCCCCAAGGCCCTGGTGCAGATGATCGACGAAGAGCGCGCGCTGCTGGCCGAGCTGCGCGAGCAGGCGCATGTGATCGACACCTCGTCGATTCGCGCCTCGCAGCTGCAGGCCTACATCAAGCAACTGATGCAGGCGCCCACCACCAGCATGACGCTGGTGTTCCAATCCTTCGGCTTCAAGCGCGGCATCCCCATGGATTCGGACTTCATGTTCGACGTGCGCATGCTGCCCAACCCCTACTACGAGCCCGAGCTGCGCCCGCTGACCGGGCTCGACGCGCCGGTGGCCCACTTCCTGCAGCAGCAGCCCGAAGTGCTGCAGATGAAGACCGACATCGTGCAGTTCACAGGCCGCTGGCTCACCGCCATGGCGCACAACCACCGCAGCTACGTCACCGTCTCCATCGGCTGCACCGGTGGCCAGCACCGCTCGGTCTACCTGGCGGCCGAGCTGGCCCGCCATTTCAGCGCCGGCTGGACAACGGTGCAGCGGCACCGCGAGATGGAGCTGATCGCAGAGATGGCACAAAAATCATAGCTGCCACCACTTGCCAGCATTGGATTTCAATATGAAAAATACTTGAAATCCTTTACCGGAGAGCGCTCAAAGCTCACTTTTTAGCCATCCCCAGCAGCAGCGAGCGAATAGGCGCCGGCATGCCCACATCGGCCCAGTCCTTTTCCGCGCACCAGATGCCCGGCCCCGGCGGCTGCGCCGCCGCGCCGGCCTGCGCGGCCACCGGGTGCAGGTACAGGTCGCGGTGCGTCAGCACATGCAGGAAGGCCGGCAGATGCGCCTGCAGCGCCCCATCCATGCCGGGCAGCGCCTGCGCCAGCGCGGCCTCCGACTCGAACACCGGCAGGCAGTGCAGCCCGGCCCAGATGCCGGGCGCAGGGCGCTTTTGCAGCCACACGGCACCATCGCCACGGCGCAGCAGCAGCAGCCACCATTGCTGGGCGCTGCGCTTGAGCGTGCGCGTTCTGACTGGAAAACGCTCGGGCGTGCCCAGCTTGCGCGCCCGGCAGCCGTGCTGCACCGGGCACAGCAGGCAGCTCGGGCCGCGCGCGGTGCACACCGATGCGCCCAGGTCCATCAGGCCCTGGGTATAGCGCGGCATGCTCTGCGCCAGCTGCGTCTCGGGCAGCAGCGATTCGGCCAGCGCCCAGAGCTTTTTCTCCGACGCGGCCTTGGCCAGGTCGTCCTCGAAGGCGAAGGCCCGCGTCAGCACCCGCTTGACGTTGGCATCCAGGATCGCGGCCCGCTCGCCAAAACAGAACGATGCAATCGCCGCCGCGGTCGAGCGGCCTATGCCCGGCAGGCTGGCCAGCTCGGCCGCGCTGCGCGGAAACTCGCCGCCAAAGCGCTGCACCACCGCCTGGGCGCAGCGGTGCAGGTTGCGCGCCCGGCTGTAGTAGCCCAGCCCCGCCCACAGCGCCATCACATCTTCGTCGCTGGCGCCGGCCAGCTCGCCGACGCTGGGAAAGCGGTCGAGAAAGCGCTGGTAGTAGCCCAGCACGGTCGTCACCTGCGTCTGCTGCAGCATGATCTCGGACAGCCAGACCCGGTAGGGATCGGTGGTGTTCTGCCACGGCAGGTGGTGGCGCCCGTGCTCGGCCTGCCATTGCACCACTTGGTCGGAAAAATCGCTCACGCTCGCCTTGTCTTGTTCAAAAATCGCCGCCCCCCATCGCCGTTACTTCTGGCAGCGGGGGCAATAGTAGGTGCTGCGCTGGCCCTGCTGGATCTGCGCGATGGCGCCGCCGCAGCGCCGGCAGGGCTGGCCCGCCCGATCGTACACGCTGGCCTGCTCCTGGAAGGCCCCCGCATAGCCGTCCACATGCGAGAAATCGCGCAAGGTGCTGCCGCCCGCCGCAATCGCCTGCGCCAGCACCTGGCGGATGGCCGCATGCAACCGCTGCGCGGCCGCGCGCCCCACGCGCTGGGCCGGCTTGGTGGGCGCGATGCCGGCCAGAAACAGCACCTCGCTGGCATAGATGTTGCCCACGCCCACGACCAGCTTGCCGCTCAAGAGCAGCTGCTTGATCGCCACCCGCGAGCGCTGCAGGCCGCGCCAGAAGCCCTCGAAGCTAAAGCCCTCTTCCAGCGGCTCCACGCCCAGGCCGCCCAGCAGCTTCAGGCCCATGCCGGCATCCTCGCGCTCGGCCCACACCACCGCGCCGAAGCGGCGCGGATCGTGCAGGCGCAGCACGCCGCCGCTGGTCTGCAGCTCGAAATGGTCGTGCACGCCGCGCGGCGGCAGCTCGGGCGCAAAGCGCAGGCTGCCGGACATGCCCAAGTGGATCAGCAGCAGGCCTTCGTCCAGGTCCATCAGCAGGTATTTGCCGCGCCGGCGCAGCGCGCGCACCGCCTGCCCGAGCAGGCGCTGCTCGGCGATGCCCAGCGGCCAGCGCAGCGGCTTGCCCAGCTGCACGGCTTCGATGCTTACCCCTTGGATCGCGTCAGCCAAACCTCTGCGCGTAACCTCGACTTCCGGCAATTCGGGCACATTCGTCCTTTACCAAAACCCTTGATGGCATCGATTATTATCATCCGATGAAGCAAACTCTTCGCCTACTGGCCTATGGGCTGGCCGCCAGCCTGTGCAGCCCGCTGCTCGCCGCGCCCGCACCCAGCAAGCCAGCACCGGCCGGTGAGCACAAGGCCGAACAAAAAACCGCGCCCAAGGCCGGGCAGCAAAGCCCCCAGAGCCTGGCCGCCGCCGAGCGCGAGGAAAACGCCCGAGCCGAGCTCGACGCCGAGCTGTTCTATGAACTGCTGCTGGGCGAGATGTATGCCTACCGCGGCGAAGCCGCGCCCAGCGTCGAGCTGCTGCTGGACGCGGCCCGCCGCTCGGGCGATGCCAAGGTCTACCAGCGCGCGGCCCAGGTCGCGCTGCTGTCGCGCTCCGCCGAGCAGGCCACCATGGTGGCCCGGGCCTGGAAGGATGCCTACCCGCAGTCCTCGCAGGCCAACCGCTTCCTGCTGCAGGTGCTGCTGGCCACCAACCAGGGCGAGGCCACGCGCGCGGTGCTCAAGCAGGAGATCGCGAACACGCCCACCGAGGAAAAGCGCGAATTCATCCAGGCGCTGCCGCGCATCTACGGCCGGCTCGGCAACCGGGCGCTGGCCGCTTCCATCGTGCGTGACGCGCTGGCGCCGGAGCTGGAGAACCCCGCCACCGGCGGCGATGCCTGGGTGGCCATCGGCCGCGTGCAATTGTCCGCCGGCGAGAAGCTGCCGGCGCTGGAATCCACCCGCCGGGCCATGGACATCGACGCCAACAACGAAGGCGCGGCACGCCTGGCGGCCGACCTGGTGAACGAGGGCGTGCGCGATGCCGAGCCGCTGGTCAAGGCCTACCTGGAGAAGACCTCCAGCGCCGACGCCCACCTGGCCTATGCCCGCAGCCTGATGAATGCGCAGCGCGAAGACGAGGCGCTGCAGCAGGTGCGCCGGGCCACCGAGCTCGATCCCGAGTCGCCCGACGCCTGGATGCTCAAGGCCATCATCGAGGCGCAGACCAAGCAGTATGCCGAGGCCGACATGTCGCTGCTCAAGCTCGACACGCTGGTGCCCAAGCTGCCCTCGTCGGTGCTGCAGCGCGAGGTGCGCATCCAGAGCCTGATGCTGCGCGAGCAGATGGCCGAGGCGCAGAAGAAATGGAGCGAGGCCGAGCAATGGGCCCGCCAGATCGGCGAGGCCGGCAACCAGCCGCTGTCCACGCTGCGCCTGGCATCGATCCGCATGCAGCAGGGCCGCTACGACGAGGCCGGCGAGCTGCTGGACAAGCTGCCGCAGGACACGCCGTCCGACATGCGCACCAAGCTCGCCGCCCAGGTGCAGCTGCAAAAGACCGCCAAGAACTACGCCAAGGCGCTGCAGCTGCAGTCCAGGCTGGTGGACATGTCGCCCAACGACAGCGACGCGCTCTACGAGCAGGCCATGCTGGCCGAGCGCATGAACGACATCGCGCAGATGGAGTCCCTGCTGCGCCAGCTCATCGCCCGCAAGAGCGACTACTACCATGCCTACAACGCGCTGGGCTACTCGCTGGCCGACCGCGGCCTCAAGCTCGACGAGGCCAAGAGCCTGATCGAGACCGCGCTGAAGATGTCGCCGGGCGACCCGATGATCATCGACAGCCTGGGCTGGGTCGAATACAAGCTCGGCAACAACGAGCGCGCGGCGCAGCTGCTGGAAGAGGCCTACACCAAAGTGAGCGACCCGGAAATCGGCGCGCACCTGGCGCAGGTCTGGTGGGCGCAGGGCAAGCGGCAGGCGGCGGAATCGCTGCTGCGCACCGCGCTCAAGGATGCGCCCGGCAACGAAGAGCTGCTCAAGACCTTCCAGCAGCTGGGGCTCAAGCCGTGAATGCCGCAAATGCCCGGGGCTCTGCGCCCGCGCGGCGGCGCCACCTGCTCGGGCTGGGCTCCTCGCTGCTGCTCGCGGCCTGCGCCGCGCCCAGCCGGCAGCTGGCGCCCGCGCCCGAGGCCGACTACTGGAGCGGCCGTCTGAGCGTGCAGGTGCAGACCGACCCGCCGCAGTCGAACAGCGGCGAATTCGAGCTCTCGGGCAACGCACAGGCCGGCGAGCTGGTGCTGCTCAACCCGCTGGGCAATATCGTGGCCCGGCTGCAATGGGCGCGCGGCGAGGCCAGCGTCACCCAGGGCGGCAGCACGCGCAGCTCGGGCTCGCTGGCGCAGCTGGTGCAGGAGCTGCTGGGCGCGCCGCTGCCCATCGAGGCCTTGTTCGACTGGCTGCACGGCAAGGCCACGCGCGCCGAGGGCTGGGTGGCCGAGCTCGGCGCGGTCGCCGACGGCAAACTCAGCGCCCACCGCTACAGCCCGCAGCCCGAGGCCAGCCTGCGCATCGTGTTCACGCAGCTCTGACCGCCCGCTCTCCCGCCCTCCCCTTCTTCGCATGCGCGCGCTCTACGACGTACCCGCTCCGGCCAAGCTCAACACCTTCCTGCACATCACCGGGCGGCGGGCCGACGGCTACCACCTGCTGCAATCCGTCTTCCTGCTGATCGACTGGCAGGACCGGCTGCATTTCGAGCAGCGCGCGGACGGCGCCGTCGCCCGCCACGACCTGGGCTCGCCGCTGCCGCCCGACGACCTGATCCTGCGCGCGGCGCGCGCGCTGCAGGCCGCCACCGGCTGCGGCCAGGGCGCGGACATCTCCATAGAGAAATCCATCCCCGCCCAGGCCGGCATGGGCGGCGGCTCGTCGGACGCGGCCAGCACGCTGCTGGCGCTCAACCGCCTGTGGCAGCTGGGGCTCACCACGCCGCAGCTCTCGCGCATAGGCCTGGCGCTGGGCGCCGACGTGCCGTTTTTCCTGTGCGGCCACAACGCCTGGGTCGAGGGCATAGGCGACGTCGTCACGCCGCTGCACGATGCGGCGCTGGCCGGCCAGGACATCGTCGTCGCCAAGCCGCAGGCCGGGCTCGACACAAAATCCATTTTTTCTCATCCATCCTTAAAACGCGATTCAGAGCATGCTACAATTGCGGTCTTCGCTGATAGGCACTTTGACTTCGGTCGAAATGACTTGCAGCCGGTAGCTGAAGGCCTGTGCCCCGAGATGAAAAAAACCATCGAATGGTTCGAATCTCAAGGATTACATGCTAGAATGACGGGCTCAGGCAGCGCAGTGTTTGCAGTGAAGAAGCAAGCTCAAAACTATACAGCCCGACATGCATCTGACTGGATAGTGAGAGATTGCAAAAGTCTTGCCGAGCACCCTTTGCGGGGTTGGTCTGCAGACTGAAGGTTTATGAGGATTGGCAAATCTGCTGCCGGTTCTTGTAGGGGAGTCGCCAAGTTGGTCAAGGCACCGGATTTTGATTCCGGCATGCGAGGGTTCGAGTCCTTCCTCCCCTGCCACCCAACATCCACGAGCAATCATCGAGGCCCATCTGCAGTGGGACGCTCATGCAAAACCATCATCCAGACTTCATGGTTTTCACCGGCAATGCCAACCCAGGCCTGGCCGCTGAAATTGCGCAGCACCTCCATACGCCCATGGGCGTGGCCGACGTAGGCCGCTTCTCCGACGGCGAAGTCACGGTCGAGATCCGCCAGAACGTGCGCACCCGCGACGTCTTCGTGGTGCAGCCCACCTGCGCGCCCACGAACGACCACCTCATGGAACTGCTGGTCATGGTGGATGCGCTCAAGCGCGCATCGGCCGAGCGCATCTGCGCCGTGATCCCCTATTTCGGCTACGCCCGCCAGGACCGCCGCCCGCGCTCGTCGCGCGTGCCGATCTCGGCCAAGGTGGTGGCCAACATGCTGCAGGCGGTGGGCGTGTCGCGCGTGCTGACCATGGACCTGCATGCCGACCAGATCCAGGGCTTCTTCGACATTCCGGTCGACAACATCTACGCATCGCCGGTGCTGCTGGGCGACCTGCGCCAGAAGAACTACGAAGACCTGATCGTGGTCTCGCCCGACGTGGGCGGCGTGGTGCGCGCCCGCGCGCTGGCCAAGCAGCTCAATTGCGACCTGGCCATCATCGACAAGCGCCGCCCCAAGGCCAACGTGTCTGAAGTAATGCATGTGATCGGCGACATCGACGGCCGCAACTGCGTGATCATGGACGACATGATCGACACCGCCGGCACGCTGGTGAAGGCGGCCGAGGTGCTCAAGGAGCGCGGCGCCAAGCAGGTGTATGCCTACTGCACGCACCCCATCCTGTCGGGCCCGGCCATCGACCGCATCACCAACGGCGCGGCGCTGGACGAAGTGGTGGTGACCAACACCATCCCGCTGTCGCAGAACGCGCTGCAGTGCAAGAAGATCCGCCAGCTGTCGGTGGCGCCGCTGTTTGCCGAGACCATCCAGCGCATCGCCACCGGCGAATCGGTCATCAGTTTGTTCCAGGACGCCTGAGCCCAGGCATCCTGGCATCGCCGGCCGTTGCCCCGCTCGCGGGACGACGGCCTTTGTAATCGGACCCACTGGTCGCGGTAGGTCCCTATTGGAGTATTGAAAATGAACTTTGTCGCTTTTGAGCGCGCCAAGCAAGGTACGGGTGCGAGCCGCCGCCTGCGCAACTCGGGCCGCACGCCCGGCATCGTCTACGGTGGCGAAGCTGCCCCCGTGGCCATCGAGCTGGACCACAACGCCCTGTGGCATGCACTGAAGAAGGAAGCCTTCCACTCCAGCGTGCTGGAGATGGAACTGGCCGGCGCCAAGAGCCAGGTGCTGCTGCGCGACGTGCAATACCACCCGTTCAAGCAACTGGTTCTGCACGTGGACTTCCAGCGCGTGGACGCAAAGACCAAGCTGCACATGAAGGTACCGGTGCACTACAGCGGCGCTGAAGAGTCGCCCGCAGTGAAGGTGGCCAAGTGCCTGGTGACCCCCGTGGTGACCGAAATCGAAGTCAGCTGCCTGCCCCAGGATCTGCCCGAGTTCATCGCGGTGGACCTGAGCAAGCTGGAAAAGGGCTCGACCCTGCACCTGGCCGACATCGCCCTGCCCAAGGGCGTGGCCGCCGTGTCGAACACCAACCCCGCGCTGGTGTCGGTGGCTGCCCCCGCCGGCGGCAGCTCGGACGAGGCTGCGGAAGAAGCGCCCGCCGCCTAAGCACTTGGCCGCATGGCGCAAAGGCTGCACCCCGGTGCAGCCTTTTTTGTTTTTCAAGCCTGCCCCGCGGGCACCGATAATCCCCAGCCATGATCAAGCTGTTTGTAGGGCTCGGCAACCCCGGCCCCGAATACGAGGACACCCGCCACAACGCCGGCTTCTGGTGGCTCGATGCGATGGCGCGCGACCTGGGCGTGCACCTGCAGCCCGAGCGCAGCTACTACGCGCTGATGGCGCGCACCAGCCACCAGGGCGAGCCGGTGTGGCTGCTCGAGCCGCAGACCTTCATGAACCTGTCGGGCAAGTCGGTGGGCGCGCTGGCGCGCTTCTTCAAGATCAAGCCCGACGAGATCCTGGTGGTGCACGACGAGCTCGACCTGCCGCCCGGCCAGGTCAAGCTCAAGAAAGGCGGCGGCCACGGCGGCCACAACGGCCTGCGCGACATCCACGCCCAGCTCGGCAGCCCCGACTACTGGCGGCTGCGCATAGGCATCGGCCATCCCGGGCTCAAGCACGAGGTGCCGAACTGGGTTTTGAAGAAGCCCGCGCCCGACCAACGCCGCCTGATCGAGGACAGCATCATCCACTCGCTCAAGGCCTACCCCGAGATGCTGGCGGGCCAGATGGACAAGGCCACGCTACTGATCCACACCACCAAGCCGCCCCGGCCCAAGCCGCCCAGGCCCCTGCCCGAGCCGGCCAACTGACGCAGCCAACTAACGGCGGCTACGGCTGCTTGGCCTCCTGCAGGCGCTGGTATTTCTGCCACAGCGTCTCGCGGCTTTCCTCGTGCTGCGGGTTGACCGGGATGCAGGCCACCGGGCAGATCTGCACGCACTGCGGCTCGTCGAAATGCCCCACGCATTCGGTGCAGCGCGACGGCTCGATCTCATAGATCAGCTCGCCCATCGAGATCGCATCGTTGGGGCATTCGGGCTCGCACACATCGCAGTTGATGCATTCGTCGGTGATCATCAGCGCCATGTCTGCCCCGCCTGGAAGTTGCAAAAACCGTGTGCCATGGGCGACATTATCGGCCCGGCGCGCCGCTGCAATTGATTGCACCCGCAATTGGCATGGCGCGAAGTAGGCGTTATGCTGCGGCGACTGTCTCTGATCTACCGCGATGGGCTTATTCCTTCTCAAGCGCCTGGCCACCCTGGTGCTCACCCTGCTGGGCACCTCGGTGGTGGTGTTCCTGGTGCTGGACATCCTGCCGGGCAATGCCGCCCAGATGCTGCTCGGGCCCGACGCCGCGCCCGAGGCGGTGGCCGAGCTGGCGCAGCAGCTCGGCCTGAACCAGCCCGCCTGGGAGCGCTACCTGCACTGGATCGCCGGCCTGCTGCACGGCCAGCTGGGCGACAGCTACAGCTACGGCTCGCCGGTGTGGGAGCTGATCGCCGAGCGCCTGGCGCTCACCGTGCCGCTGGCGGTGATGGCCATGCTGCTGAGCGTGGCGATCGCGCTGGCGGCCGGCATCTATGCCGCGGCCAACCACAACAAATGGGGCGATGTGGGCGTGATGGGCCTGGCGCAGCTGGGCATCGCGATCCCCAACTTCTGGTTCGCCATCCTGCTGATCATGCTGTTCTCGGTGCGGCTGCAGTGGTTTTCCGCTGGCGGCTTTCCGGGCTGGAGCGAGGCCGCCGGCGGCTCGCCCTGGGCCGCGCTCAAGGCGCTGCTGCTGCCCGCGCTGTCGCTGGCGGTGGTGCAGGCCGCCATCCTGGCGCGCATGACGCGCTCGGCCCTGCTCGAAGTGCTGCGCGAGGACTTCGTGCGCACCGCGCGCGCCAAGGGCCTGGGCCGCCGCGCGGTGCTGTTCGGCCACGTGCTGCGCAACGCGATGATTCCGGTGCTCACCGTGATCGGCCTGCAGTTCGCCAACCTGCTGGCCGGCACCATCGTGGTGGAGAACGTGTTCTACCTGCCCGGCATGGGCCGGCTGATCTTCCAGTCGATCGCCAACCGCGACCTCGTCGTGGTGCGCAACTGCGTCATGCTGCTCGCGGCCATGGTGGTGCTCGTGAACTTCGTGGTCGACCTGCTCTACGCGGTGATCGACCCCCGCATCAAGGCCCATGACATTTAGCACCCTGCGCGCACTGCGCAACCCCAGCCTTGCCATAGGCGCCACCCTGAACGCGCTGCTGCTGCTCGCGGCCGCGCTGTCGTACCTGTGGACGCCCTGGCCGCCGCAGGGCATCGATATGGAGGCCAAGCTGCTGGCGCCCGATGCGGCCCACTGGCTGGGCACCGACGCCTATGGCCGCGACGTGGCCTCGCAGCTGCTGGTGGGCGCGCGCAGTTCCATCCTGGTGGGCGTGGTGGCGGTGGGCATAGGCCTCACGCTGGGCACCGCGCTCGGCCTGCTGGCCGCCGCGCGGCGCGGCTGGGTCGAGGAGGCCATCATGCGGCTGGCGGACTTCAGCTTCGCGTTTCCGGCCGTGCTCTCGGCCATCATGCTGACGGCGGTGTTCGGGCCCGGCGTGCTCAATGCCATCATCGCCATCGGCATCTTCAACATCCCCACCTTCGCGCGCATCACCCGCGCATCGGCAAACGCCATCTGGGCGCGCGAATACATCCTGGCGGCCCGCGCCTGCGGCCGCAACGCCTGGCAGATCACGGGGCAGCATGTGCTGCCCAACCTGCTGCCGGTGCTGATCGTGCAGGCCACCATCCAGTTCGCGCTGGCCATCCTGGCCGAGGCCGCGCTGTCGTACCTGGGCCTGGGCACGCAGCCGCCGCAGCCCTCCTGGGGCCGCATGCTGGCCGAGGCGCAGACATTGATGTTCCAGGCGCCGCTGCTGGCGGTGTTTCCCGGCGTGGCGATCGCGCTGTCGGTGCTGGGCCTGAACCTGATGGGCGACGGCCTGCGCGATGTGCTCGACCCGCGCCTGAGCAGAAAGCGCTGAAGCCAATGGCTTTATAAAAAACATAGCTATCAGCGATTACCCACCTTGAATTTCAAATATAAAACATATTGAAAACCATGTATATCAAGCGCCAGCAGCTCACTTTTTCGACAGCATCATGCCGCTGATCGAAGCCCGCGACCTCGGCATCCGGCTGCAGACGCAGCGCGGCCCCGCGCAGGCGGTGCAGGGGATTGGCTTTGAGATTGAGCGCGGCCAGGCGCTGGGGCTGATCGGCGAATCCGGCTGCGGCAAGTCCATCACCGCGCTGGCGCTGATGGGCCTGCTGCCCGACACGGCCCAGCTGAGCGGCAGCCTGCGCTTGCAGGGCCAGGAGCTGCTCGCGCTGCCCGAGCGCCAGTGGCGCGGGCTGCGCGGCAACCGCATCGCCATGGTCTTCCAGGAGCCGATGAGCGCGCTGAACCCGGTGCACACCATCGGCCGCCAGATCGCCGAGCCGATGCGCCTGCACCAGGGCCTATCGGCCGCCGCCGCGCGCGATGCGGCCATCGCGCTGCTGGCGCGCGTGGGCATCGCCCAGCCGGCCCAGCGCTTCGACGCCTACCCGCACCAGTTCTCGGGCGGCCAGCGCCAGCGCATCACCATCGCCATGGCCCTGGCCTGCGGGCCCGACCTGCTGATCGCCGACGAGCCCACCACCGCGCTGGATGTGACGCTGCAGCGCCAGATCCTGGAGCTCATCAACGAGCTGGTGGCCGAGCGCGACATGGCGCTGCTGCTGATCTCGCACGACCTGGGCCTGATCTCGCAGAACGTGGACCACATGCTGGTGATGTACGGCGGGCGCATCGTCGAATCGGGCGCCACCGCCGATGTCTTCGAGCACATGGCCCACCCCTACACCCGCGGCCTGCTCGCGGCCCGGCCGAGCCTCGAGCCACGCCCTCCGCGCGCCCCCGGCCAGCCCCGCCCGCGCCTGGCCACCATCGCCGGCACCGTGCCCGAGCTGGCCGAGCTGCCCGCGGGCTGCAGCTTTGCCGGCCGCTGCGGCTTCACCCGGCCCGCCTGCCACACGCAGCGACCGCCCGCGGTGGCGCTTGCGCTGCAGCACCGCGTGTATTGCCTGCGCCCCGAAGCCTACGCCTGCGCCCAGGCCAGCACGCCATGAACCCCACCGCCGCCCCCGCCCTGCTGGAAGTGCGCGCTGTCACCCGCCGCTACACGCTGCCGCGCGAAAGGCTCTGGACGCCCGCGCCCACGGTGCAGGCGCTGCAGGGCGTGAGCTTTTGCCTGCAGGCCGGGCGCAGCCTGGGCGTGGTGGGCGAATCGGGCTCGGGCAAGTCCACGCTGGCGCGCATCGTGATGGCGCTCGATGCGCCCAGCTCCGGCCAGATATTGCTGCTCGGGCGCGACCTGCACGCCCTGCCGGCCGCCGAGCTGCGCGCGGCGCGGCGCGACTTCCAGATGGTGTTCCAAGACCCGTATGGCTCGCTGGACCCGCGCCAGACCGTGGCGCGCATCGTGACCGAGCCGCTCGCCGCCCGCAGCGCGGCCGAGCGGCGCGAGCAGGCGCTTGAGGTGTTGCAGCAGGTGGGCCTGCGCACCAGCGATGCCGACAAATACCCGCACGAATTCTCCGGCGGCCAGCGCCAGCGCATCGCCATCGCCCGCGCGCTGATCACCCGGCCCCGGCTGATCGTGGCCGACGAGCCGGTTAGCGCGCTCGACGTCTCGGTGCAGGCCCAGGTGCTCAACCTGATGCAGGAGCTGCAGGAGCAGTTCGGCATCACCTACCTGCTGATCAGCCACGACCTGGCCGTCGTCAACCACCTGTGCGACGATGTGGCGGTGATGCACCAGGGCCGGATCGTGGAGCAAGGCCCGCCCGACGAGCTGCTGCGGCACGCGCAGCACCCGTATACGCGCCAGCTGGTGGCGGCCGTGCCCCAGGTGCGGCCGCGCCGGGCCCGGTAAAAAATATCAATCGGAATCTGCGATCGCGCTGATATATTCAACGCCATACGCTATCCTTTTAAGAACACCGGAGATCCCCATGCTGAACCGAAGAACCCTGATCGCGACTGGCGCGCTCGCCACCCTGCCCGGCCTGGGCCGGGCGCAGAACCAGGCAAGCAAGAAGAACACCCTGGTGCTCGGCCTCACGCTGGAGCCGCCGGGGCTGGACCCCACCACCAGCGCCGCATCCTCGGTCGGCGAAGTCACGCTCTACAACATCTACGAGACGCTGACCAAGATCAACTCGGACGGCAGCGTATCGCCGCTGCTGGCCGAAAGCTGGGAAGTCTCGCCCGACCTCAAGACCTACACCTTCAAGCTGCGCAAGGGCGTGAAGTTCCACAACGGCGAACCCTTCAACGCCCAGGCGGTCAAGTTCTCGTTCGACCGCGCCGGCGGCGACAAGAGCACCAACAAGGACAAGCGCCTGTTTGCCAGCCTCAGCACCCAGGCGGTGGACGAGCACACCGTGGTGGTGATCAACAAGGAGATCGATCCCGACCTGCTGTTCGAGCTGGGCCAGGCCACGGCCATCATCGTCGAGCCCAAGAGCGCCGACAAGAACGCCACCGCCCCCGTGGGCACCGGCCCCTACAAGCTCGGCGGCTGGAGCCGGGGCTCGGCCATCACCCTCGCCGCCTGGCCCGACTGGCGCCAGGCCGGCGGCATCCGCATCCAGCGCGCCACCTTCCGCGTCATCCCCGATGCCGCGGCGCAGGTGGCGGCGCTGCTCGCGGGCGATGTCGACCTGTTCCCCCGCGCCGCGCCGCGGGGCATCGAGCAATTCAAGAGCAACCCGCGCTACCAGGTGCTGATCAACGGCTCGCGCGCCAAGACCATCGTGGCCATCAACGAGCGCCGCAAGCCGCTCGACGACGTGCGCGTGCGCCGCGCCATCTCGGCCGCCATCGACCGCAAGGCCATCATCGCCGGCGCCGCCGATGGCCTGGGCGCTCCCATCGGCAGCCACTACGTGCCCGGCGCCTTCGGCTATGTGGACACCACCGGCATCAACCCCTACGACCTGGACAAGGCCAAGAAACTGATGGCCGAGGCCGGCGTGAAGACGCCGCTCACCCTCACCATGACGCTGCCGCCCGCGCCCTACGCGCGCCAGGGCGGCGAGATCGTCGCCGCGCAGCTCGCCAAGATCGGCATCGAGCTCAAGCTGCAGAACGTGGAATGGGCGCAGTGGCTCAGCGGCACCTACACCAACCGCAACTACGACCTCTCGATCATCTCGCACGTCGAGCCCTTCGACCTGGTGAACTACACCCGCAGCGACTACTACTGGGGCTACCACTCCGAGAAGTTCAACGCGCTGTACGAGCAGATCAAGACCGCCACCCGCCCGGCCGACCGCGCCCGCCTGCTGGGCGACGCGCAGCGCATGCTGGCCGAGGACGCGGCCAACGTCTTCCTCTACCAGGCGCAATGGGTCACCGTGGCCAACAAGAGCCTGCGCGGCCTGTGGAAGGACATGCCCGTCTTCGCCAACGACCTGTCCTCCTTCTACTGGGTTTGAAATGACCGCATTGCATGACTGGAGCGCCGGCCAGCTGCTGGCCGCCTACCGCGAACGCAGCCTGTCGCCGATGGAGGTGATGCGCTCGGTGATCGCGCAGGTGGAGCGCTGGGAGCCTCAGCTGTGCGCCACCTACCTGTACCGCCCCGAGCAGGCCCTGGCCCAGGCCCGCGCCAGCGAGCAGCGCTGGCTGGCCGGCACGCCGGCCGGGCCGCTGGACGGCGTGCCCTGCACCATCAAGGAAAACATCGCCACCGCCGGCGACCCGGTGCCACTGGGCACGGCCGCGCTGAAGCTGGCGCCCGCCACGGCCGACGCACCGCCGGCCGCGCGCATGCGCGAGGCCCACGCGATCATGTTCGCCAAGACCACCATGCCCGACTACGGCATGCTCTCGTCGGGGCTGTCGAGCTTTCACCCGCTGGCGCGCAACCCCTGGGACCTCTCCAAGGGCCCCGGCGGCTCCAGCGCCGGCGGCGGCGCGGCGGCCGCGGCCGGCTACGGCCCGCTGCACATCGGCACCGACATAGGAGGATCGCTGCGCCTGCCGGCCAGCTGGTGCGGCATCTTCAGCCTCAAGCCCAGCCTGGGCCGCGTTCCTATCGATCCGCCCTATACCGGCCGCGCCGCCGGTCCCATGACCCGCAGCGTGGCCGATGCCGCGCTGATGATGCAGGTGCTGTCGCAAGCCGATGCGCGCGACAGCATGGGCCTGCCCGCGCAGGACATCGCCTGGCACGAGGTGGCCGCCACCACGCCCACCTTCGTGCGCGGCCTGCGCATCGGCCTGCTGCTCGATGCGGGCTGTGGCCTGCCGCTGGAGCCCGACATCCAAGCCGCCGTGCAGCAGAGCGCGCGCTGGCTGGAGGCGGCCGGCGCACAGATCGTGCCCATGCAGCCCTTCATGACGCCCGAGATGCTGGCCGGCATGGACCACTTCTGGCGCATGCGCTCGCTGGCCGACCTGCAGGCGCTGGGCGCCGAACAGCGCGGCAAGGTGCTGCCCTACATCCGCGCCTGGGCCGAAAGCGCCGCGGCCTTCGGCGGCCGCGAGGTGTTCGATGCCAGCCAGCAATTCCACCTGTGCCGCGTGGCCACGGTGCGCGCCTGCAACGCCTTCGACTACGTGATCTCGCCGGTGGCGCCGCATGCCGCCTTTGCCGCCGAATGGGCCTCGCCCACCAACGACCCGCTGCGCCCGCTGGAGCACATCGCCTATACCGTGCCGTTCAACATGTCGGAGCAGCCGGCGGCCTCGGTCAACTGCGGCTATACCGCGGGCGGCCTACCGATCGGCTTGCAGATCGCCGGCCCGCGCTTCGACGACCTGGGCGTGCTCAAGCTCGCCCGCGCCTTCGAGCAGATCCGCGGCCCGCAGCGGCCCTGGCCGCTGCCGCCGGGGTGACGGGAGGGCCTGGTTCTATGCCACGCCCTCCTCGTCCGCCAACCAGTTTTCCACCTTGAGGCCCGGGATGCGCGTGAACTCCCGGGTGTTGCCCGTCACCAGCGTCAGGCCGAGCGAGCGGGCATGCGCGGCTATCAGCAAGTCGTTGCCACCGAAGGGCTGGCCTGCCGCCTCCAGCTGGGCGCGAATGCCGCCATAGTCGGCGTCGGCCGGCATGTCCAGCGGCAGCACGGGCAGGGTGCCAAGCAGCGCCTCCACCTTGGCCTGCAGCCTGGGCGAACCCTTCTTGGCGCAGCCATAGCGCAGCTCGGCGGCCACGACGATGCTGGTGCATATCCCTTTGGCGCCTAGCTGCGCTATGCGCCGCGCCGCCAGCCCGGACGGGTTGCGGATGAGGTCGCTGATGATATTGGTATCCAGCAGATAGCCGTTCACAGCAGCTCCTCGGTCGGCACGGGCAGGTCCTCGATGGCCGGGAATTCGTCCTGAGGCTGCAGCGGCGGCTCCGCGCGCCATGCGGCCAGCAGCTCGACGATGTTCGTGGGCCTGGATACCGGCTCGATGATGAGCCTGCCGCCCTCGCGGTGGATCAGCACCCTGTCGCCCGGCAGCTCGAACTCCACCGGTATGCGCACCGCCTGGCTGCGGTTGTTGCGAAACAGCTTGGCCTCCTTGGGCTTGGATGGGCGAGACAGGGCAGGCATCGGATCTCCGTTGGCGATCTTTGACATATGCCATATTGTATATGCCCAACCTCATCCTCCTCACCCCTCGCCCTCGAACAAAGGCAGCGTGAACGGATCGGCCGGCGCATGCCGCTCGGGCGGCCGCGGCTGCGCTTCGGATTGCCGCACCTGCGCCCAGCCGGCCGCAAGCCCTTGCGCCTGGGCCTCGGTCAGCGGCAGCAGATTGCCCACACGCACGCCCAGCAGGCGCAGGCGCTGCGCGAGCGGCGCGCGCTTGAGGCTCTGGCCCGCGGCATAGCGGATGGCCTGGGCATCAGCGGTGTACAGCTGCAGGCTGTGGTCGCGCGTGGCGGTGCGAAAGTCCGCATAGCGCAGCTTGACGCCAATGGTGCGGCCCACATAGCCCTTGCGCTGCAGATCCGCCGCCACCTGCACGCACAGCTCGGTGAAGATCGCGCCCAGCTCGGCCTTGTCGCGCACGGCATGCAGGTCGCGCTCGAAGGTGGTCTCGCGGCTCATCGACACCGGCTCGCTCTCGGTCACCACCGGCCGCTCGTCGCGGCCCCAGGCCGAATCGTGCAGCCACGCACCGTAGGACTTGCCAAAATGCTGCACCAGCCATTCGCGCGGCTTGAGCGAGATGTCGCCAATGGTGTGCAGGCCCAGCGCGGCCAGCTTGGCATCGGCCTTGGGGCCGATGCCATTGAGCTTGCGGCAGGGCAGCGGCCAGATCAGCCGCTGCAGATCCTCCTCCATCACGATGGAGACGCCATGGGGCTTGTTGAATTCGCTGGCGAGTTTGGCCAGCTGCTTGTTGGGCGCCACGCCGATCGAGCAGGTCAGCCCCGTAGCCTGATGGATCGCGCGCTGCAACGCCAGCGCCAGCACGCGGCCGCCCTCGTCCTGCCCGCCCGGCACAGCGCTGAAGTCGATATAGACCTCGTCCACGCCGCGGTCCTCCATCTGCGGCGCTATCGCGGTGATGATGGCCTTGAACTGGCGCGAATACTGGCGGTAGCGCGCAAAATCCACCGGCAGCAGGATGGCCTCGGGGCAAAGCTTGGCCGCCTTCATCATGCCCATCGCCGAGCCTATGCCGAACTGCCGCGCCGGGTAGGTGGCGGTGGTGATCACGCCACGTCCCACATAGCCGGCCAGGCGCGCGAACGCCGCCACCGGAATCTGCTCCAGCCGCCCGCCATAGGCGGCGGCCAGCGCATCGTCCTCGCCGCGGCGCCCGCCGCCGATCACCACCGGCAGGCCCTGGAGCTGCGGGTAGCGCAGCAACTCCACGGAGGCATAGAAGGCATCCATGTCCAGATGGGCGATACGGCGCGGGCGGGTGGTCACGCCGTGATTGTCGCAGCCATTCATGGATATGGCGGCACATATGGGTTGTTGCCCCGCTTTCGAAAATCCATATAATTAGCCGCCATACCATATGGCGGCATTAAACATGAATCTGGAGCAGAAATACCTGGCCCTGCTGGGCGAGGCGCAGCGGCGGCTGCTGCCCGATATCGACGGCATCCGCCTGTGCTTGCAGACGCTTTCGCTGGCCACGGCCATCGACCGCGACTGCGCGGCGCGGCTGGCCCCGCACGGCCTGTCCGAGGGCCGCTTCGTGCTGCTGTTCCTGCTCGATGCCGCCGCCGACGGGCTGGCCCCGAACCTGTTGGCCGAACAGGCCGGCGTCACCCGCGCCACCGTCACCGGCCTGCTGGACGGGCTGCAGCGCGAAGGCCTGGCCGAGCGCCATGCGGATGCGGCCGACCGCCGCGCGCTGCAAGTGCGGCTCACGCGCAAAGGCAGGCAGCTTGCCCGGCGCGTGTTCGAGCAGCACGGCCGCTGGATCTCCGGCCTGTTCGGCAATCTCTCGGCGCCAGAGCGCGGCCAGCTCGCGGCGCTGCTGGGCAAGGTGGCCGGCAACCTCGAAGGCCGGGCGCCATGAGCCTCGGCACGTCCCGCAAGGGCGCAAGCCGCGCCGCCGACATTGCACCGGAGGTTCTGCAGGCCCTGTCGCGCGGCGAAATGCAAAGCGCCACGCTGGCCGAATGCCTGGCCATCGACCAAGCCCGGCTGCTGCGCACGGTCTTTGCCAGCCTATCCTGCCAGACCCTGCAGGCCGCCGATACCGCCTGCCGGCAAGGCATCCTCAAGCGCATGGCCGGCATCGGCACGGCGCTGCTGCAGGAGCTGGGCGCCGCCGGCATCGAGCGCTGCCGGGCGCATGGCGCCGACACGGTGCGCGGCTGGGCCTGCTTCATGGTCGGCGCGCAGCCCGGCCTGGATCTTGCGGCGCGCCTGGCCGCGATCCGCCCGCTGGCCGACGACCCGCACTTCGGCGTGCGCGAATGGGCCTGGATGGCTGTGCGGCCGCACCTGGCGCAGGAGCTGAAGGCAGCCATCGCCGAGCTTGCGGCCTGGACCGCATCACCCTCCGAGCGCCTGCGCCGCTTCGCCAGCGAAGCGCTGCGCCCGCGCGGCGTATGGTGCGCCCATATCGCCGCGCTCAAACAAGAGCCCGCGCTCGCGCTGCCCATCCTGTCGCCTCTGCATGCCGACCCATCAGCCTACGTGCAGGACTCGGTGGCCAACTGGCTCAACGATGCCGCCAAGGACCAGCCAGACTGGGTGCGCGGCCTCTGCACCCAATGGCTGCAAGGCACGCCTGCCGAGGCCACCCGCCGCATCTGCCAACGCGCCCTGCGCAATCTGGGATGAGCCGGCGGCCTCAACGCTCGTGGTGCAGATACGCCGCCTGCCTGGGCAGCCGCATGCTGAACAGAAGGGCCACCACCATCATCGCCGACACGTACCAGAAGAAGGCGGGCTCGTGCCCGGCCTTCTTCAGCGCCAGCGCCACGTATTCGGCGCTGCCGCCGAACACCGCATTGCCCACCGCATAGGCCAGGCCCACGCCGAGCGCGCGCACCTCGGGCGGAAACATCTCGGCCTTCACGATGCCGGAGATCGAGGTGTAGAAGCTGACGATGGCCAGCGCCGCGACGATGAGCAGCCCCGCCATCTCGGGTGAGTGCACATGCTGCAGCGCCGTCAGGATGGGCACGGTGAACACCGCGCCCAGCGCGCCGAACAGCATCATCGATGCGCGCCGGCCGATGCGGTCCGACAGCATGCCGAACAGCGGCTGCATGCACATGTAGAGGAACAGGCATGCCGTCATCACATAGCTGGTGGTCTTGACCGGCAGGCCCACGCTGTTGACCAGGTATTTCTGCATGTAGGTGGTGAAGGTGTAGAAGATCAGCGAGCCGCCGGCCGTGTAGCCCACCACGGTGATGAAGGCGCCCAGGTGGTTGCGGAAAAGGCTGGACATGGTGCCCGCATCCCGACTCGCCAGGGCCTCCTTGGACTGGGTCTCGTGCAGCGTGCGGCGCAGCAGCATGGCCACCACCGCCGCCACCGCGCCGAACACGAAGGGAATGCGCCAGCCGAAGTCGCGCAGCTGCTGCTCGGACAGCAAGGCCTCCAGGATGACGATCAGCAGCACCGCCAGCAGCTGCCCGCCGATCAGCGTCACATACTGGAACGACGAGAAGAAGCCGCGCTGGCCCTTGAGCGCCACCTCGCTCATGTAGGTGGCGGTGGTGCCGTACTCGCCGCCCACCGACAAGCCCTGGAACAGCCGGCACAGCAGCAGCAGGAACGGCGCCCAGGCGCCGATCTGCGCATAGGTGGGCAGGCAGGCGATCACCAGCGAGCCGGCGCACATCATGGTCACCGAGATCAGCATCGACTTCTTGCGCCCGTAGCGGTCGGCGATGCGGCCGAACAGCCAGCCGCCGATGGGCCGCATCAGAAAGCCGGCGGCGAACACGCCGGCGGTATTGAGCAGCTGCGCCGTGGGGTCGCCCTTGGGGAAGAACGCCGCGGCGAAATAAATGGCCGAGAAGGCGTAGACATAGAAGTCGAACCACTCGACCAGGTTGCCGGACGAAGCCGCCATGATCGCGAAGACGCGATGGCGCTTTTCCTCGGCCGTGTAGTGTGGTGCCTGCGCCGCGGCCGCGGCGTTGAAGGGGGATGATGTAGTCATGGCTTATGGTCCCGATTGCCGAACCATCCCATCATGCGCCGGCCGCGGCGGCGCGGCTGTCAGACAGCGGCGCGGTCAGCCGCCTGCCTACAGCTGCAGGCAGATAAGCACGATGCCCAGCATCATCAGCGCCATGCCCCAGCGCTCTTCGCGGCGCAGGTGTTCGCGCAGCAGGCGGCGCGACACCAGGTAGCTGAACACCACCTCGACCATGCCCAGCGTGCGCACCGCGGCGGCGCCCTGCAGCGCATAGGCGCTGAACCAGGCCAGCGATGCGGCGCAGCCCAGGCCGCCGGCCAGCAGCGACACGCGCCAGGCGCGCGCGATGCGCACCAGCACCTGCGGATCGCGCCAGGCAAACCACAGCCCCATCGAGACGGTCTGCATCAGCTGCGCAAAGAACACGCCCCAGGCGCCGGAAAGCCAGGCGCTGGGCGCCTGCAGCTCCAGCGCCGCGCCGCGGTAGCCGATGGTGGCGATCGCGAAGCAGGCGCCGCAGATGAGCCCGTACATCGCCGACTTGCTGCGCCAGGCAGACAGCCCCTGCCCCTTGGGCGGCAGCGACAGCAGCACCACGCCGAGCGTGGCGACCACCATGGCCGCGAGCGCGATCCAGCTGGGCAGCTCGTGCAGGAACAGCGCCGCAAACACGGCGATCTGCAGCACCTCGGTCTTGGACAGGGTGACCGCCACCGCGAAATTGCGCTGCTGCATGGCCAGCAGCAGCGCGCCGGTGGCGGCGATCTGGGCGAATGCGCCCAGCGCAATCCAGCCAAAGTACTGCGGCCTGAACTGCCCGACATGCGCGGGCTGCTCGGGCAGCGTGTACAGCAGCACCAGGAACAGCGCCGCCAGCGGCAGGCCGTACAGAAAACGCACCAGCGTCGCGGCCCAGGTGCCCAGCTCGGCGGTGAGCGAGCGCTGCGCCGCATTGCGCCCGGTCTGCGCCGCCGCCGCGAACAGCACCATCGCCACCCACCAGCCGCCCCATTGACTGCCTGCATCCATAGCGCCCACTCACTCCACCCGGTTGTCTTCAAGGAAGCCGAGCGTATGCGAAAACGCCGCGGCGGCGCACCCGCATTTGGCGAAGGAAGATTGCTCCAATGGGAAGCTGTGCCCAGATGGCGCCCGCAAAAAAACGCTGCCAGCACCCGATCCACGGGCGCTGGCAGCCATTGGCGTGAACGGGCGCCGCTGTGTCCGGCGCCCGGGCTCGGCTTATTGCCGCACGGTCACATCCACCCGGCGGGCCGCTGCATTGGAGCCAATGGCCTCGGTGGTATCGGCCGGCTTTTCCAGCACGACCTGGCCCTGGGCGACACCGGCGGCCAGCAACGCGGCCTGCACCGTCTGCGCGCGCTGCTTGGACAGCTCGGCGTTCTTGGCCGGATCGCCGGTCGGGTCGTTGAAGCCCGACACCACGGCCTTGGCATCGCCGTGCGACTGCAGGTAGGCCACCAGATCCTTGGCCTTGTCGGCAAACTCGGCCGCCACCTCGGTCTTGCCCGAATCGAAGAATACCTGCAGCATCGGCACGCCGTGCGCCACCGCATCCAGCACGGCCGCGCCCTGCGGGACTGCGGGTGCGGCATCGGCAGCGGGTGCCGGGGCTGCAGCGGGGGCCGGTGCAGGCTCAGGCGCTGGAGCGGGCGCAGGTGCCGGCTCGGGTGCCGGGGCCGGCGTGGCCGGCGGTGGCATGTCGCTGCCGGTTGGCTTCTTGTTGCAATAGGTCAGGCCGCCGATCACCACCGCTGCCACCACCACCCAGGGCAGCCATTTGCCCGCGCCGCCCGAGGCCGGGGCTGGCGCGACCGCTACCGGGATCGGTGCGGGCGCCGGGGGCGGAACAGGCACGGCCGTCGTGGCCGCGGCGGCGGCTCCGCCGCCAAAGAGCGCGCCGGTGCCGATCAAGGCGGCCACCTCCGGGGGCAGCACGGACGGCACGCTGCCCGAAGGCGTGAGCCGCGAGATCAGCTTCGGCACCAGGAAGGCCAGCGCGGAGGTCACGGTTTCGCGCGACAGGTTCAGGCGCGAGACCAGCGACGGGATCAGGCCGCCTTGCGCGCCGAGCACCGACTCCAGCTGCGCGGGGCTGGGCGATTCGGGCACGACGGTGGAGCCCAGCCAGCTCTCGACCAGCGACCCCAAACCTGCGGTGCGGAATCGCTCCAGAAACCCACTGATACCGCCCGAGGCGGGATTGACCACGTAGGCCAGGACGGTCTGCACCAATTCCTTGGCCTTGCCATCGAGGCCCAGGCGGGTTTCGGCATCTTGAATCAGCGCATCAAACATTGGCTTCCTCCGGTTCTAGGAACAAGAAGTCCAGTGTAAAAAGCGATATCTGCGCTCAAATGTAGGACAAGCACGCCATAGCACCGACCCAAACATCCGATATTGCAAACAATTGCGGCGCCGCGGCCCACCGGGCGCATCAAGGCAGCGGATAAGTCCCCGGCCGCAGTATGGAGCGGTCCACCGTTTGGATGTCGGTATGGCCGCAGAAGGCCATGGTCACGTCCAGCTCCTTGTGGATGATCTGCAGCGCCCGGCTCACGCCGGCCTCGCCGAAGGCGCCCAGGCCGTAGGCCATCGAGCGGCCGATCATGGTGCCGCGCGCGCCCAGCGCCCAGGCCTTGAGCACGTCCTGGCCGCTGCGGATGCCGCCGTCCATCCAGACTTCGAGCTTGCCGCCCACCGCATCGGCGATGGCCGGCAGCGCCTGGATGGAGGACGGCGCGCCGTCGAGCTGGCGCCCGCCGTGGTTGCTGACCACGATGGCGTCGGCGCCATGCTGCGCGGCCAGCACCGCATCCTCCACCTCCATGATGCCTTTGAGGATGAGCTTGCCGCCCCATTGCTGCTTGACCCAGTCCACATCGGCCCACGACAGGCGCGGGTCGAACTGCTCATTGGTCCAGGCGGCGAGCGAATTCATGTCCGACACGCCCTTCACATGGCCCACCAGGTTGCGGAAGGTGCGCCGCTGCGTGCCCAGCATCCCCAGGCACCACTGCGGCTTGGTCATCAGGTTGAGGAGGTTCTTCAGCGTGGGCCGCGGCGGCGCGGTCAGGCCGTTCTTGATGTCCTTGTGGCGCTGGCCGATCACCTGCAGGTCGAGCGTGAGCACCAGCGCGCTGCACCTGGCGTCCTTGGCGCGCTGGATCATGCGCGCCATGGCGTCGCGGTCGCGCATCATGTAGAGCTGGAACCAGAACGGCGCGGCGGTGCTCCCGGCGATGTCTTCGATGGAGCAGATGCTCATGGTCGACAGCGTGAACGGGATGCCGAACTTCTCGGCGGCGCGCGCGGCATGGATCTCGCCGTCGGCATGCTGCATGCCGGTCAGGCCCACCGGCGCGATGGCCACCGGCATCTTCGCCTGCTGGCCCACCATGGTGGTGGCGGTGCTGCGGCCCTCCATGTTGACCGCCACGCGCTGGCGCAGCTTGATGGCCTGGAAGTCGGCCTCGTTGGCGCGGTAGGTGCCCTCGGTCCACGCGCCGGAGTCCGCATAGTCGTAGAACATGCGCGGCACGCGGCGCTCGGCGACCACGCGCAGGTCTTCGATGCAGGTCATTTTGGAGAGATCGGTCACACGTACATCCTTGCTGTGGCTGTGGTGGGGGATGGCTGGGGCTGGCGCCCCCGGCATGCGGATCGGAACATGCTAGCGCCGGCCCAGCCGCGCGGTTTGAATGTATTGCGCTGCATGCTGAAATTAATTAAACAGCGGAAAAACCTTGATAAACAAAGGCCACGACCCTATCAAAAAGAGAGCATCCATGCCCCATGTGCGCCACACCCTAGGGTTTTCCTCAGGCCGCCGCAGCCGGCATCCTTTGCCATGATCGACCACCTTTGATTTTTCAATCCGACAACGAGGAGATGCCAATGGTCTGGCAACAGATATACAACCCGTTCGGCAACATGCTGATATCGACCCTGCTGGCCGCCATCCCGGTGGTGGTGATGCTGGCGGCGCTGGGCCTCTTTCACATCAAGGCGCACATCGCCGCCGGCATGGGCCTGGTGGCCGCGCTGCTGGTGGCCATCTTCGCCTATGGCATGCCGGCCGACATGGCGGGCCGCGCGGCCCTGTACGGCGGCTTCACCGGCCTGCTGCCCATCGGCTGGATCGTGCTGAACATCATCTTCCTGCACCAGCTGACCGAGCAGAACGGCAGCTTCAAGGTGCTGCAGGATTCGCTCTCGGGCATCACCGAGGACCGGCGCATCCAGCTGCTGCTGATCGCCTTTTGCTTCGGCGCCTTCTTCGAGGGCGCGGCCGGCTTCGGCACGCCGGTGGCGGTGACGGCCGCGATCCTGATCGGCCTGGGCTTCTCGCCGCTGGCCGCCTCGGGCCTGAGCCTGATCGCCAACACCGCGCCGGTGGCCTTCGGCGCGCTGGGCACGCCGGTGATCACGCTGGCCAAGGTGCACGGCTACGACCTGATGGAAGTGACCGCGATGATCGGCCGCCAGCTGCCCTTCTTCTCGCTGCTGGTGCCTTTCTGGCTGATCTGGGCCTTTGCCGGACGCAAGGCCATGATGGAGATCTGGCCCGCCATCCTGGTGACCGGCGTGTCGTTCGCGGTCCCGCAGTACCTGGTGTCCAACTTCATCGGCCCCGAGCTGGTGGACATCATCGCCGCCATCGTCTCCATGGTCAGCCTGGTCGCCTTCCTGCGCGTCTGGCAGCCCAAGAAGGTGTGGACCTCGCCGTCGCTGCGCGGCCACGACCCCAGCGCCGGCGAGACCAAGCCGCCGCAGCCGGTGACGCGCCACAGCAAGGAGGCGCTGATCGCCGCCTGGACGCCCTGGGTCATCCTCTCCGTCTTCGTGTTCATCTGGGGCCTGCCCTCGGTCAAGACCTGGCTCAACGGGCTGTTCGCGCCGGCCTTCCCTATCGACGGCCTGCACAATCTGATCGAGAAGATGCCGCCGGTGGTAGCCAAGCCCACCAAGGAAGGCGCGGTCTACGTGCTCAACCTGCTGTCGGCCACCGGCACCGGGATCCTGCTGTCGGCCATCGTCAGCGCCTTCGTGATGAAGTACAACCCCGTCGCCATCGTGCGCACCTTCTTCAAGACGCTGTGGCTGGTCAAGTACTCGCTGCTGACCATCGTGCTGATGCTGGCGCTGGGCACCCTCACCCGCTACTCGGGCACCGACACCACGCTGGGCCTGGCATTCGCCAACACCGGCGTGTTCTACCCCTTCTTCGGCACGCTGATGGGCTGGCTGGGCGTGGCGCTCACCGGCTCGGACACCGCCTCGAACGTGCTCTTCGGCGGCATGCAGAAGGTGGCGGCCGAGCAGCTCGGCCTGTCGGGCAACCTGATGGGCGCGGCCAACAGCTCGGGCGGCGTGATGGGCAAGATGATCGACGCGCAGTCGATCGTGGTGGCCTCCACCGCCACGCGCTGGTTCGACCATGAGGGCGACATCCTGCGCTATGTGTTCTTCCACTCGATCGCGCTGGCCTGCCTGGTGGGCCTGTACGTGACCATGCAGGCCTACGTCTGGCCGTTCACCGCGATGGTGGTCCGCTGACGGCAGCGCCGCGGGGGGGGGGGGGGGGG
>NZ_JBMDII010000049.1:0-35674 GCF_057808605.1 Comamonas sp. FG99 | reverse complement strand
CTGGCGCCAGCGCCGCCGGCCTGCGCCGGCAGCCAGGGCGTGCGCCGCGCGGGCACCGCGATGCGCTGCTTGCCGCTCAGGTACTGGCCGGTCAGCGATTCGCTGCTGGCGCAGATATCGGCATAGCTGCCCTGGGCCATCACCCGGCCGCCGTGTACGCCGGCGCCGGGGCCCATGTCGATGATCTGGTCGGCGGCGCGCATCATGTCCTCGTCGTGCTCGACCACGATCACGCTGTTGCCGATGTCGCGCAGGTGCTGCAGCGTGGCGATGAGCCGGTCGTTGTCGCGCTGGTGCAGGCCGATGCTGGGCTCGTCCAGTACGTACATCACGCCCGTGAGGCCCGAGCCGATCTGGCTCGCCAGCCGGATGCGCTGGGCCTCGCCGCCGGAGAGCGTCTCGGCGCTGCGCGCCAGGCTGAGATACGTCAGGCCCACGTCGTTGAGGAACTGCAGCCGCGTGCGGATCTCGTGCACCACGCGCGCGGCGATGTCGGCCTTGGCGCCTTGCAGCTGCAGCTGGCTGAACCAGTCGTGCGCCTCGGCGAGCGTGACCCGGCTCACCTCCTGGATGGCGCGGGCCTGCCCGCCCTCGCCCACGCGCACGAACAGCGCCTCGCGGCGCAGGCGCGCGCCGTGGCAGTCGGGGCAGGGCTGCACGCTCTGGTAGCGGGCCAGCTCGTCGCGCACCACGCTCGAATCCGTTTCGCGCCAGCGCCGCCGCATGTTGGGAATGATGCCTTCGAACGGGTGCTTCTTGGTGATGGCCTTGCCCGCGTTCTCGCCGCTGGCCAGCTCGTAGCTGAAGGCGATCTCCTCGTCGCCCGAGCCGTGGAGCACCACCTGGCGCACCCGCTCGGGCAGGCTCTCGAACGGCGCCTCGATGTCGAAGCGGTAGTGCCGGCCCAGGCTCTCCAGCATGGCGAAGTAGTAGCCGTTGCGCCGGTCCCAGCCCTTGATGGCGCCGCTCGCCAGGCTCAGGCTCGGGAAGGCCACCACGCGCTCGACGTCGAACACCTCGTGCACGCCCAGGCCGTCGCAGGCCGGGCAGGCGCCTTGGGGAGAGTTGAACGAGAACAGGCGCGGCTCCAGCTCGGGCAGCGCGTAGCTGCACACCGGGCACGAGAACTTGCTGCTGTACAGGTGCTCGTGCCCCGTGTCCATCTCCAGCGCCAGCACGCGGCCGTTGCCGTCGTGGCCCCCTATGCGCAGTGCGGCTTCTATGCTCTCGGCCAGGCGCTGCTGCAGGCCGGCGCGCACCTTCACCCGGTCGATCACCACGTCGATGTCGTGCTTGTCGTTCTTGGCCAGCGGCGGCAGGCTCTCGTGCTCGTACATCTGGCCATCCACGCGAAAGCGCACATAGCCCTGGGCCTGCATCTGCGCGAACAGCTCGACGAATTCCCCCTTCTTGCCGCGCGCCACCGGCGCCAGCACCATCAGCCGCGTGTCCTCGGGCAGCGCCAGGATGGCGTCCACCATCTGGCTCACGGTCTGCGCGGCCAGCGGCAGGTCGTGCTCGGGGCAGTAGGGCGTGCCGGCGCGGGCGTACAGCAGGCGCAGGTAGTCGTGGATCTCGGTCACCGTGCCCACGGTGGAGCGCGGATTGTGGCTGGTGGCCTTCTGCTCGATGCTGATGGCTGGCGACAGGCCCTCGATCAGGTCCACATCGGGCTTGTCGAGCCGCCCCAGGAACTGGCGCGCATAGGCCGACAGGCTTTCCACGTAGCGGCGCTGCCCCTCGGCATACAAGGTGTCGAACGCCAGGCTGGACTTGCCCGAGCCCGACAGCCCGGTGATCACCACTAGCTGGTGGCGCGGGATGTCGAGATCGATGTTCTTGAGGTTGTGCGTGCGCGCCCCCCGGATGGCGATGCGCTGCGTGCGCAGGACATGGGCCGGGGAATCGCTGTCGATGGAGGAGTTCAAGGTGGGTGCGCCAGAACGAAAACTTTCCATTATCCGGGGTACGGCTGTTTTGCATAGCAACGCGGAAAAGACCATCGGCCCATGCCTCGATATCGATGCAAATTGTCAACAACGCACCAAACAATTCATCAATTCTGAATTTTTAATTGCCTTGATGCATACTTTCTTCAAATTGATAGTATTTGTGAATATTGTTTCAAATTGACATGGCTGCTGGCGCCGGGCATAGCTGCGTCCGCAGGCCAAGCCATCATCGAGGGGCGTTGTGATGTTCTATCCGAATGTGCTGCGACATGTTTATCGGGTGTTGGCCATGGCGGCCCTGTCCGGCGCCGGGCTGGCGTCGGCCGCGCAGGTCGATCTGGTGGTGAACGTGGCCGCCGACAAGGCCAGCTACACCGCCGCCGAGCTGGAAACCTATACCGTGGTGCTGACCAACCGCGGCCCGGCGGCGGCCACCAATGCCAGCTTCAGCCTGAATGTGCCGAGTACCCGATCGTCTGCGGTCGCCTGGAATTCCAACGTGAGCTGCGTGGCCGCGGGCGGGGCGGTATGCCCGGCCTCGTACACCTTGCCCTCGGGCGGCACCACGCTGAGCGGTACGGTGCCTAGCATGCCGGTCAACGGCAAGCTGACCCTGACGGTGCCGGCACCGGGTTCGGTGGCCTCGTACGTGAGCGGCGGCATGAACGTGGTGGCCACGGTGGCGCCGGGGCCGGCGGACACCAATGCCGACACCAGCACCGACACCAGCAACATCTTTGTCTACATTGCGCCGCCCCAGCTGAGCTATGCCACGGCGGTGTCGGGGCCTGCGAACATTGCCGCGCCCGGCAATGCCCAGGCCACCTATACCGTGGTGCTGCAAAACACCGGCGCGGACACCAACGACATCGTGTCGCGCATGACGCTGGCCACCGCACAGGGCACCGGCTCGGCCAGCTCGCTCGGCTACCTGCCGGGCACCAGGTTCAACAGCATCACCTGCACCGGCGCCACGGGCGGCGCCAGCTGCGCCAATGTGGTGGCCACGGTGAATACGCCGGGCCAACCTAGTATTCTCTCGCCGCAGCCGGTGCCCTTGGTCAACCAGGCCGGCTACAACGGCGACCTGAAGCAAAGCATAGGCGCCACCCAGATGCCGGGCGGCAGCAGCCTGACCTTGAGCGTGGTGGTGGATGTGGGAGTGGCGGCCTGCAGCACCAATGGATCTGGCGACAACCGGGTGTTGACGCTGACCTCTGCGCTGGCGCCCATCTCCCCCAACGGCGGTTATGAAAATCCGCCGTCGACGGCGGACAACACCGCGGTGCAGTCCACCACCGTGGGCGCCCAGCTCTGCGGCCAGGGAGACCTGGTATTGAATGGCATCACCCAGTCTTCCGACCAGGCCACCAATGGCGTGGGCCCGAATGCCCCGTTCAGCTACACCGTGACCTACAGCAATGCCTCGGGGGTGACCGCGACGAACGTGCCTTTGAACTTCAGCCTGCTCTGGCCCACCACGGCGGCCAGCCTGAACGCGCCCAGTTGCGCCCCCTCGGGCGCTGCGCAGTGCCCCACGTCCTATAGCCTGACGGGCGGCAGTTCGAGCGCGGTGTCTGCCAGCATGCCGGCCGGCAGCAGCCTGCAGATCACCTACACCGGCACCAGCGGGGCCGACACCACGCAGCAGTGCAAGCCGCTGTATGCCGTGGCGCAGGCTTCCATATTGCCACCCAGCGATTTCCTGGACACCAACTACAACCAGACCAGCCCGGTGTACCGGACCAACCAGAACCGCATGGGCAACAACTCGTACCAGGTGGTCACCCAGGGCAATATCGGCGTGCCATGCACCCCCAGCTTCGATGCCGTGGCCGCCAAGTCGGGCCCTTACCTGGACCTGGCCGCCACCATCCCGGCCCCGTTGCCGCTCAAGCCCGGCCAGTATGTGTACTTCAAGATTTCGGTCACCAATGCGGCGCCGGGCTTGCCATTCACCGACTATGCGATCGGCGACAGCGTCGACAACTTCAACCCGAACTCGACGGCCTATGACCGGACTGGCAGCCGAACCAACCGGATCGAGATGACCGCCAAGCCGGGCGATCCCGCCGGCTTGTCCACGCCGCCTGGCTATACCCTCTCCGGCTTTACGCCGCCGCTGGCCGTGGACCCCTTCGACATGGGGGTGCATTGCACCGCGTCCGGCGGTGCCGTCTGCCCCGACTATGTGACGCCCGGCGGCTCCGGCGGCGGTGGTGGCGGCTACTGGCACACCACGGGCTGGAATGCCTATTGGTCGGGTACGAGCAAGCCGCAGTTCCCGGTGGGTGGAACCCTGGAGTTCGTTTCGACCTTCCGGGTGCCGCCGCTGCAGCAGCTATACGCAGCCGGTGGCTGCTATAACGAAGGCCAATTGGTGGATGCGACGAATACCGGCTTCATCGGCGCGGTGAAGGTTGATCCACTGGGCAGCGACCGCATCGCCGCCAATGACAACGCGAAAGTGCCCATGCCGGTCAATCTGCCGGCCTGCAACCAGACCCTGAAAGTCGACAAGACCATCTCGTCTCCCACCGTGCCTGCCTCGGGCCTGCTCGACTTCACCGTGGTGGTGACCAATACCAGCGCCAGCAATCTCGATTTGCCGCGCCTGATCGACGCCAGCTTCGAGCCCTTGGAGCCGGTGATGACCATGACCTGCCAGTCGACCACCGGCGGCGCCGCATGCCCCAGCTTCACGCCGCAGCAAGGCGTCAAGGTGCTGGCCGACGGTAGCACCCGGCCCATCGACGACAGCGACAGTATATTCAACAACCGGCCCAGCTTTGATTTCGTCTGGGGCACGGCCGGCGCGGCCACCATGCCGCCGGGCTCCAGCGTGACCTTCCATGTCACCGCGCAGCATCCGGTGGGCCAGGTGCCGTCGGTGAACTATGCGATTTTCTCTGGCGCCGTGGAATCGGCCAACCCCTACTGGCCAACGGTGCGCTCGACTGCCGGACCGACGGTGGCCACCGCAGGCGCATTGGCCCTCGCCAAGGTGGTGACGCCGGTGCAGGCCATGCCGGGCCAGACCGTCAGCTTCACGGTGGACGCGGTCAACTACGCGGCGGATGCAAGCAACGTGGCATTCAACGACGCGATGGCCGCTGCCATGGCCGCTGCCAACCCGGCGGGCTTTGCCAACCTGGCATGCCGCCCCATCACGGCGGCAGACAATGTGTTCCCGGCCGGCACCACCGTGGTGGCTGCGACCTGCCCCAGCTTTACCAGCACCGCCAGCGGCATCAGCGCGACCATCCCGGTGTTTCCCGCCAACAGCGGCCTGCGCCTGACCTATACGGCAACCGCCCCCACCGCTGCCAGCTCAGTCCCCAATATCGCGCAGCTGCAGCATGCAGCCGGCGTGGTGACCGAGGGCGATGCGAACAGCCAGGTGAACTACTCCGTGCCGATGACGGTGCTGCTGAGCGGCAATGTCTTCAACGACGTCAACGGCAACCAGGTCAAGGACGGCAGCGAATCGTCCACGCCCCTGCCCGCCGGGCTGCAGGCGGTCATTACCGACAGCGGCGGCGCGACCGTGGCCACCGTCGCCATCGACGCCAACGGCAACTACAGCGCGCCAGTGCCGATCAACGGCCGCTACACGGTGACGGTGACACCCCCGGCGCAATGGCTGGCCACCGGCGAGAACCTGGCGGGCGTGCCCGATGGCGCGGCCAACAGCCAGCAGACCGTGGATGTGGGCGTGGTGGACCGGCCGGGCGTCAACTTCGGCATGGAGCAGCCCCCGGTGGCGGGCCACGCGCTGTATCCGAGCCAAAGCAATCCGGGCGGCACGGCCACTGTGCCGGTGGATGCGGGCGCCTTCACCGGCAGCCTGCCCAGCGGCGTGACCGGCACCAATGCGAGCGATCCGGCCCCTGGCGCGGTGACCAGCGTCACCATTCCCAGCTTCCCCAGCAATGCCACCAGCATCAAGGTCAACGGGGTGACCTATACCTCGGCGAACTTCCCGGCCAACGGAGTCACCGTGACCGTGGCCCAGCTGGCGGGCATGGCGGTGGACCCGGTGGACGGCGCCGTGTCGGTGGTGATCCCCTACACGGTGGCCGACGCGGCGGGCAAGGCCTCGGGTGCGGGCAGCGTCACCATTCCGCTGGCGCTGGGCCCGGATGTCAGCACCACCACCACCGTGGTGAACAACAACAACGGCACGGCCACCTTCACCGTGGTCACCAGCAACGCGCCGGCAATGGGCCCCGCGACCAACACCGTGACCACGCTGCAGCTGCCGCCGGGCCTGAGCGGCGTGGTGGTCGGCGGCGGGGGCAGCTACGACCCGGCCACCGGCCTGGTGACCTGGCCGGCCATCACGCTGGCGCCGGGCGCCGCCAATCCTGCGCCGCAGACCGTCACCATCCCCTATGTCAAGGGAAACACGGTGCGGGGCGATGCGATGGTCACGACCACCGGCGAAGCCAGCACGCTGCTGGCCAACAACCCCAGCCATGCGGTGCTTGCCAGCGTGGTGCCGCCGGCAGTGCCGGTGCCCGCCCTGGGTGCGGGAGGTCTGGCCATGCTGATGGCGCTGATGCTGCTGGGCGGCTGGCTGCATTCGCGGCAGCTGCGCGCGCGATCGCGCCGCGATGCCTGACGGCGCGCCCCGTGCCGGCCGTGCGTCCCCAGTTTGGAGCACGGACTTTGGAGGACTTGCCGCCCGCGCCGCGTTCGGGGCGGGCCAATGGGCGAGAATGGCGGGATTGCTTGCCCCACAGTAAAGCCCGTGCTCGATTCCCACGCTTCCGCCACTGGCGCCGCCGCGCCCTCTGCCTCGCCGGCAACCAGCCGCATGTCCCCGCAAGAGCGCCGCTCCAGCGCCAGCCTGGCATTGATCTTCGCGCTGCGCATGCTCGGCCTGTTCCTGGTGCTGCCGGTGTTCGCGCTGGAGGCGCGCAAATACCCCGGCGGCGACGATCCGGCCCTGGTGGGGCTGGCCATGGGCATCTACGGGCTCACGCAGGCGCTGTGCCAGCTGCCGCTGGGCCTGGCCTCCGACCGGCTCGGGCGCAAGAAGGTGATCGTGGCCGGGCTGCTGGTGTTTGCCGCCGGCAGCCTGATCGCGGCGCTGGCGGGCAGCCTGCAGCAGCTGCTGCTCGGGCGGGCGCTGCAGGGGGCCGGGGCGGTCTCGGCGGCGGTGACTGCGCTGCTGGCCGATCAGACGCGTGATGCGGTGCGCACCAAGGCCATGGCGCTGGTGGGCGGCAGCATCGGGCTGATGTTCGCGCTGGCGCTGGTGGCCAGCCCCTGGCTGGCGGCGCGCATCGGCCTGGCCGGCCTGTTCGGGCTGACCTGCGCGCTGGCGCTGGCGGGCATTGCGGTGGTGCTGTGGGTGGTGCCGCCCGAGCCGGCGCAGCATGCGCACGCGCCGCGCGGGCGCATGCGCGACCTGCTGGGCCATGCCGATCTGCTGCGCCTGAACGCAGGCGTGTTCGTGCTGCACACGGTGCAGATGTCCATGTGGGTGGCGGTGCCGGCCATGCTGGTGCAGGCCGGCCTGCCCAAGGCCGAGCACTGGCATGTCTACTTGCCGGCGGTGGTGCTGTCGTTCGTGATGATGGGCGGTCTGTTCGCGCTGGAGCGCCGCGGCCGGCTGCGCGCGGCGCTGCTGACGGCCATCGCGCTGGTGCTGGTGGTGCAGCTCGGGCTGGGGACGGTGGCCGTCTCGGGCGCGGCGGTGCAGCTGTGGTGGATGGGGGCCTTGATGTTCATCTTCTTCTGCGGCTTCAACGCGCTGGAGGCCAGCCAGCCCAGCCTGGTGTCGCGCATGGCGCCGGCGCCGCTGCGCGGCGCTGCGCTGGGGGCCTACAACACGCTGCAGTCGCTGGGCCTGTTCGCCGGCGGCGCCCTGGGCGGGCTGCTGGCCAAATGGGGTGGGCCGCAGGTGCTGTTCGCCGCCACCGCGGCGCTCAGCGCGCTGTGGCTGCTGCTGAGCTGGCCGCTGCGGCCCGTGGCGCGGGCCTGAGCAGGCCTTGTAGGCGCAGGGCGATGCATGCAATTCATGGGGTAAGAGCAAGGTATAGTGCTCCGTGTCAAATCTCCGATACCCCATGGCAGCAAACCCTCCCCGCATCGCCGACACGCAGGATGGCTCCGGCCGCTGGGCGCAGCTGCGCGGGCGCTGGGGCGCTGCCGAGCTGGGGGACCGCCAGGACTGGCGGGCACTGAAGGCGCAGCTGGCCCCGACCGCCGGCCAGGCCGACCTGGGCTGGGACCTGCGCGAGGCCGACTGGCTCGACCATGTGGGCGCGCAGCTGCTGTGGGAGCACTGGGGGCGCCAGTGGCCGGCCCGGCTGGCCACGCAGGAGATGCAGCGCCAGATGCTGGAACGCGTGGCGGCGCTGACCATGCCGTGCCCGCCCGAGCGCAAGCTCAACTGGCTGGGCTGGCTGATCCAGCTGGGCAGCGTGCTGCTGGCGGTGCTGCGCCACGCGCGCGCCACGATCGAGCTGGTCGGGCAGTTGATGCTGGATTGCCTGCGCCTCTTGAAGAGCCCGGCCAGCGGGCCTTGGCGCGACGTGTCGGGGCATTTGTATTCGATGGGCGCGACCGCGCTGCCGATCACCGCGCTGGTGGGCTTTCTGATCGGCGTGGTGCTGGCCTACCTGATGTCGCTGCAGCTGCGGCAGTTCGGCGCCGAGGCCTTCATCGTCAACATCCTGGGCCTGTCGCTGGTGCGCGAGCTGGGGCCGTTGCTGGCGGCCATCCTGGTGGCGGGGCGCTCGGGCTCGGCCATCACCGCGCAGATCGGCGTGATGCGGGTCAATGAAGAGCTGGACGCGATGCAGGTGATGGGCATCTCCAGCGGCTTTCGGCTGGTGATGCCACGCGCGCTGGCGCTGGCCTTCGCGATGCCGCTGGTGGCGGTCTGGACCACGGTCTGCGCGCTGGTTGGCGGCATGCTGGCGGCCAACCTGGCGATGGGCGTGGCGCCCGCGTATTTCATCCAGGCCATGCCGGGCGCGGTGTCCATCGCCAACCTGTACCTGGCGATGGCCAAGTCGGTTGCCTTTGGCGTGGCGATCGCGCTGATCGCCTGCCACTGGGGGCTGGAGGTGGAGCCCAATACCCAGAGCCTGGGCGCCGGCACCACCGCCTCGGTGGTGACCTCGATCACCGCGGTGATCGTGTTGGACGCGATTTTTGCCATTGCCTTCCGCAGCGTGGGATTCTGAGACATGGTGCACCCCCTGAGTCGCTTCGCGCCTTCCCCCTCCGGCGGGACGACGCCCTTGCTGCGGGGCGGCCCTTGCTCGGCGTCCCGCCGATGGGCCGCGCTAGTACCTTGGACCATAGGCAGAGCATGGCACTGGGGAGGACAGAGATGAACGCCGTGCCGGCCTCCAGGGAGCCCGTCGTCGAGATCCGCAAGCTGTGGACCGTGTTCGGCTCGGGCGACAAGGCGTTTTCCATCCACCAGGACCTGGACCTGACGGTCTACCGCGGCGAGATCCTGACGCTGGTGGGCGGCTCGGGCACCGGCAAGTCGGTGCTGCTGCGCCAGATGCTGGGGCTGCTCACGCCGGCCAAGGGCGAGGTGCGGGTGTTGGGCCGGCCGCTGGCCGAGATCGCCCGCGCGGGCGCGGCCACGCAGATCGGCATGCTGTTCCAGCAGGGCGCGCTGTTCTCGGCCTTCAACGTGCTCGAGAACATCGCTTTCCCGCTGCGCGAGCAGGGCACGCTGCCCAAGGACGTGGTGCGCGACGCGGCCATGGTCAAGCTGCAGATGGTGGGCCTCAAGCCCGAGCATGCGACGCGCATGCCCTCCGACCTGTCGGGCGGCATGATCAAACGGGTGGCGCTGGCGCGCTCGCTCATCATGGACCCGCCGCTGCTGCTGCTGGACGAGCCGACCGCCGGGCTGGACCCGAACAGCTCCGACGAATTCTGCGAACTGCTCAGTAATCTGCACCAGGAACTGGGCCTGACCGTGGTGATGGTGACGCACGACCTGGACACGCTGTACGCACTGTCCACGCGCGTGGCGGTGCTGGCCGACAAGCGCGTGATCGTGAGCGCCCCGCCGCGCGAGGTGGTGCAGTTCGAGCACCCTTTCATCCAGCATTTTTTCCTGGGCGAGCGGGGGCGGCGCGCGCTGGCGCCGGTGCCGGTTGCTGCGCAAGGGGGATAACTTATGGAAAACAAATCGCATGCATTGGCCGCCGGCCTGTTCGTCGTCTTCCTGACGGCGCTGGTGATCGGCCTGTCCATGTGGATGGGCCGCGACAACACCAAGTACGACTACTACGAGATGTCCACCCGCGCCAGCATCAGCGGCCTGCAGGAGCAGGCGGCGGTGCGCTACAAGGGCGTGGCGGTGGGGCGCGTCACCCGCATCGGCTTCGATCCCAAGAAGGACGGCAACGTGCTCATCCGCATCGCGGTCAACGAGCATGCGCCGCTGTCGCAGACCACCTACGCCATGCTCGGCTACCAGGGCGTGACCGGGCTGGCCCACATCCAGCTCGACGACGACGAAACCCCCGGCATGCCGCTGCCGCCCAGCGAGGACGGCACGCCGCGCCTGGCGCTGCGCCCCTCGCCTTTCGGCCAGATCGCCGAGCAGGGCCCGGTGATCATGCAGCAGGTGGAAGATGCCACGCGCCGCGTCAACCAGCTGCTGGGCGACGAGAACCAGCGCGAGATCACCGCCGCGCTGCACAGCGTGGGCGAGGCCGCCCGCAGCATGCAGGCGCTCAGCGCCCGTTTGCAGGCCACGGTGGACACCAAGCTCGACCCGGCGCTGGCCGCGCTGCCCGCGGTGGCGCAGGACGCGCGCAAGACCCTGCTTGCGGTGCAAAAGACCAGCGAAGACGTGGGCAAGGCGGTGGGCAGCCTGTCCGCCCAGGGCGGGCCGGTGCAGCAGATGGGCACCGCGGTGCAGAGCGTCAGCGATGCGGCCGACGCCTTTGGCCGCGGCACCGTGCCCACGATGAACCGCGCCCTGAACGACATGGGCAGCGCCGCCCGCCGCCTGGGCGGCATGGCCGATTCGCTGCAGAGCAACCCGCAATCGCTGCTGTATGGCACCGGCGGCCTGCAGCCAGGCCCGGGCGAGCCCGGCTTCGTGCCGCCGCAGCCGGCCATCGCCCCAGGAGCCAAGCCATGAAGAAACTGTTACTCCCCCTCGCCGCGGCCGCGCTGGCCGCCTGCTCCGCGCTGCCGCAGCCGCCGGCGCAGCAGGCGCTGTACGACTTTGGCCCGCGCTCCCGCCAGGAGCCGGCCCAGGTCGACCCCGCGCGCGCCGCCCCCAAGGTGCAGGCGCCGCTGGTGCTGGCCGGCATCAAGACCTCGGGCCTGCCCGATGGCGGCACGCCCATCTTCTACCGCCTGGCCTATGCCGATGCGCTGCAGCTCAAGCCCTATTCGCAGGCGCGCTGGGCGCGGCCCGCGGCCCAGCTCATCCAGCAAAGCCTGCTGTCGCGGCTGAGCGAGGGCCGTGCGGTGCTGGAGAGCCGCGACGGCGCGGTGCAGGCGCTGTCCACCGGCGTCAATCCGGCGATGCTGCGGCTGGATGTGGAAGAGTTCAGCCAGGTCTTCAGCGACGCCGCCACCAGCCAGGGCGTGCTGCGCCTGCGCGCCACGCTCACCGAGATCACGCCCCGGGGCGAGAAATGGCTGAACCAGGGCGTGTTCACCGTGCAGCGCCCCGCGCCCACGCCCGATGCCGCGGGCGGCACCCAGGCGCTGGTGGCCGCTACCGAAGAGGCCGGGCGGCAGCTTGACGGCTGGCTGCAGCAGCTGGGCCGCTGAACCCCATGCGCCGCAAGCGCCCCGCATGGCCGCGCTGGCTGGTGCTGGCCGGATTGCTGGCCCTGGCCGCCGTGGCGGTGGCCCTGATGGCCGACGCGCCGACGCGGGCCGAGCGCAAGCGCATCGATGCCCAGCTGGCGCAGGCGCTGCAGCGCTGCCAGGCCCTGGCCGAGGCGCCGGCCCACCTGTGCCGGCTGCAGGCCGAGGGGCAGCGGAAAATCGCGGTCGCCGAGCTGGATGCCCGCCACCATCCCAGCGCCAACAACCGCTACCAGGCCGCCGCGGCGCGGGCAGACCTGGACTACGAGTTGGCGCTGCTGCGCTGCAAGCAGCAGGCCGAGGCGGCGGGCCGCCACCCCGAGCGCGCCAAGGCGCTGGCCCAATGCAAGGAACAGGCCGGGGCGCTGCACCGGCGCGCGCTGCACCAGGCCCAGAAAGCGGCGGCGCAATCGGCCTCGCTGGCCGAGCCGCCCAAGGGGCGGGTGCAGCGCGAGCGCGAAGAGGCGCCGGAAACCGCGCTGCGCAAGTGCGACAGCCTGTTCGGCGAGGCCAACCTGCAATGCATGCGCGAGCTGCCGCCGGAGGTGGCCAGGCGCAAGGAAAGCGCGGCGCCTTGAGTGGCGATTGAGTGGCGATTGAGCGGTGGTTGGCAGGCGTGCGTTGAGCGTTTGGCGTGCAGGCCCGGTGTGCGGCTGCTCAACGCTCAACACCCCTAAAACCGGCTGCGCCGCAGCACCAGCGCGCAGCGCAGCACCAGCCAGCGCTGGCGTTCCTCGCGGCTGGCGCGGCTGGCCTGCAGCTGGCCGGTGATGTGGGCGCGCAGCGCCCGCAGGGCGCCGCGGTCGCGGGCCTGCTCGGCCCGCTGCCAGGCCTGGCGCAGGGCGGCGGTACTCGGCTGCATGCTCATGCTCCCGGCTTGCCGAAGGCATACCAGTCGACCTTGCGCGTGGCGACCATCACGATGGCCAGCACCGCGAACAGCGCGACCGAGCCGACCACCAGCGCGGTCTGCTCCAGCTGCAGCAGCACGAACAGCAAGCCATAGAGCAGCGCGATCCAGCCGGCGAACGGCAGGCCGCGCCGGGCGCTGCCCAGGATGTGGCTGGCATAGAAGGCCAGCAGCAGCACGCAGGCGCCGGCGGCCACGCCATAGGCCGGGCTGAAGCCGATGTGCTCGGACAGGCCGATCAGCAGCAGGAAGAAGCTGCACAGCGCCGAGCCCACCAGCAGGTACTGCACCGGGTGCACGCGCAGCTGCTTGAGCACCTCGAACATGGCCACGGCAACAAAGGTCAGCACGATGAACAGCAGACCGTACTTGGTGGCGCGGTCGCTGAGCGCATAGGGGTTCACCGGGTCGACGAAGGTGGTGCTGAACGATTCGAGGCAGCGTTGCTCGGCCGTGGCATGGTCGCCATATTCGCTCCCGGCGCCGTCGCCGTAGCACAGCGGCTTGCCGTCGGCAAAGCCTTGCTGCGCGGACGAGGCCAGCGCCGACAGGCTCCAGCGGGCGCTGAAGCCGTCGCCGCTCACGCTGCGCTGCGACGGCAGGAAGCTGCCGCCGAACGAGGGGTGCGGCCAGTTGCCGGCGAGGCTGAGCTGGTTGCTGTCGGCCAGCGGCACGAAGGCCAGGCGCTCGGTGCCGAGCAGCTCCAGCGTCAGCGCCACCTGCAGCGGCGCCTTCAGCAGCGCGGGCGGCAGCTCGGCGCTCAGGCCCTGGGGGTAGCTGGGGTGGCGGGTGCCGGGCTGCAGCGCGATGGTGCTGCCGTTGATTTGCAGGCTGGCATCGCGGATGCCGCGCGGATCGCTCAGCGCCAGCATCAGCCGGGGTGCCTCGCAGCTCACCTGGGCCTTGGGCATGCGGCCGGCCGGGGGCTGCAGCAGCTCGGGCAGCGCGGCAAAGCGCGCCTCGATGCGGTTGCCGAGCACATAGGTGCTGAGCTTGTGCAGTCCGCGGCTGCGCTGATCCATCTGCAGCTCGGCGCTTTGCTCCAGCGTGCCGGGCATGGCGTAGCGGCGCAAGACGCGGGTGGAGGCCTCGGGCTTCTTGTCGGCGTTGGTGGAGGTCCAGCTCTCGGTGCAGCGTTGCACCACCACCGGCCCCATCAGGGTCTGCGGGCCGGCCAGGCTGCCGACGATGCCCTGCACCGCGTTGTCGCGGTTGCGGATGCGGTCGCGCACCACGTCTTGCACCATGGACAGCCCTAGCATCAGCAGCACGAAGGTGAGCAGCAGCGCGGCGGCTTTCACCAGGAATCGGTTTTTGAACATCTTGCTTTCTCGGAGGAAGTGGTGCGCCGAGTCTGCGAGAGGTGGGTGTGGCGGGGATGAAGTGGGTGAAGCGGGGGTGAAGTCGATAGTCTAAAAAGATAGCTGTTTTCGTATATGTGGAAATGAATTCAAATATCTTTTGCATTGAAAGCATGGCGTAGCAGGCGCAGGTAGCTATCAATTTGGTGGAGCATGCTCGCCAAACTCCAGCTCCACCCGCAAGCCCGGCCTTGCATTGCCCGCCCGCATGCTGCCGCCGTGCAGCTGCATGATGCGCTGCACGATCGACAGCCCCAGCCCCGTGCCGCTGCGCTCGCCATCGGGCCGGGGCGTGGTGAAGAAGCGCTCGCCCAGCCGCGCCAGCAGCGCCTCGGGCACGCCGGGGCCGGCGTCCTGCACCGCCACGCGGTGCGGGCCGACTTCGACGCTCACGGTGCTGCCGGCGGGCGCGAAGTCGATGGCGTTTTGCAGCAGGTTGCTGATGGCGAGCAGCACCAGCTCGTGCTCCCACGGCCCGGTGCTGGCGCCGCCCTGCAGCGCGAGCCGGATGCCGCGCTGCTGCGCCGCCGGCGTGAGCTGGGCGACTGCGTCCCGCGCGCAGGCCAGCAGCTCGCAGTGCGCCGCGGCCTGCAGGTGCTGGCGCTGCTCCAGCTGGCTCAGGCGCAGCAGCTGCTCCACCAGGTTCTGCAGCCGCTCGCTTTGCTGCACCACCTGCTGGGCGAAGAGTTGGCGGTCGGCATCGGGCAGCGGCTCCTGCAGCAGCTCGCCCGCGCCGCGGATGGCGGCCACCGGGCTCTTGAGCTCGTGCGTGAGTGCGCGCACATACTCCTCGATGTAGTCGCGCCCTTCGAGCCGCACGCGCATGTGCTCCATCGCCCGGGCCAGCTCGCCCAGCTCGCCGGGCACCCGGGGCACGGGCGGCGGCGCGTGGCCGGCCGCGCCCTGCAGCGCGGGCGCCTGCACATGCTGGGCATAGTCGCGCAGGCGGCGCACGTTGCGCACCAGCCAGAAGGTGACGGCCAGGCCCACGGCGGCCGACAGCAGCAGGAACAGCAGGCCGCCGCGCAGCATCTTGCGCTCGGCGCCGTCGATGATGCGCTGCACCGAGCTGGCCGGCTTGGACGCGGTGAGCACGCCAGCGATCCGCCCGTCCACCAGGATGGGCGCGGACACGTACATCACGCTGCTGGCCTCGTCCTCGGCCACCGCGCGTGTGGTGCGCGCGCCGTACTCGCCGCGCAGCGTGCGCCGCACGTCGCGCCATTGCGAGTAGTCGGCGCCGGTGTCGATGTGCCGGGAGTCGAACAGCACGCGGCCGTGCGCATCGGCGACGGTGACGCGCAGCTCCAGACTGGTCTTGCGCGTATCCCAGATCCAGACCTGGATGGGCTGGCGGGCATAGGCGTCGACCGCCTGGGCGAAGCGGCTGGCGCCGCCGCCGGCCAGGGCGCCGCTGGCGAGCTCGTCGCTGGCCAGCGCGGCGAGCAGGTAGGCGGTCTCCACCAGCGTGTCCTCGGTCACCTTGCGCACGCTGGGCTTGACCTCGACCATGAACACGCGCAGCACGAAGAACGCGGCCAGGCCGTTGATCAGGAAGAAGGCGAAGAACAGCCGCAGGCCCAGGCGCATCGCGTCACCCGGCGGTCTGCAGGCTGTAGCCCATGCCGCGGTGTGTGGCGATGAACTCCTGCTGCGGCGCCACCGCGCGCAGCTTGGCGCGCAGGGTCTTGATGTGAGTGTCGACGGTGCGGTCGGTGCTGTCGCTGTCCTGGCCCCAGACATGGTCGAGCAGCCATTCGCGGCTGAGGATGCGGCCCGCGCCGTCGTGCAGGCAGCACAGCAGCTGGTATTCGCGCCGCGTCAGCTCCAGCAGCCGGCCCCGCAGGCGCACGCGCTGGCCGGCGGCGTCGATCTCGAAGGCGCAGGCCGCCGGTGCCGCGGCGGGCTGCGAAAACCGCTGCGAGCGCCGCAGCAGCGCCTTGGTGCGCGCCACCAGCTCGCGCGGGCTGAAGGGCTTGGTGAGGTAGTCGTCGGCGCCCAGCTCCAGGCCGAGCACGCGGTCCATCTCCTCGCCGCGCGCGCTCAGCACCAAGAGCGGCACGGCGCTGCCGGCCGCGCGCAGCTCGCGGCACCAGTCCAGCCCGTTGCCGTCGGGCAGGCCCACGTCCAGCAGCAGCGCATCGTAGGCCGCGGCCTGCCACTGGCGCCGGGCATCGGCCAGCTGCAGGCAGTGCGTCACGAGGATGCCGTCGCGCGACAGCGCATAGCTCACGGTGCGGGCGATGGCAGGGTCGTCCTCGACCAGCAGCAGATGGGGCAGGGCGGCTTGCATGAGCTTGGCTCAGCGGCCGCCCGAGCAATCGATGATCGCGGCGGTGGAGTAGCTGCTGTGGTCCGACATCAGCCAGTAGATGGCCTCGGCCACCTCCTGCGCGCTGCCGCCGCGCTGCAGCGGCAGCGTGGCCGCGAGGCGCGCCACGCGGTCGGGCTGGCCGCCGCTGGCATGGATGTCGGTTTCGATCAGCCCCGGCCGCACGGCGTTGACGCGAATGCCCTGCGGGCCCACTTCGTGCGCCAGGCCCAGCGTCATCACGTCGATCGCGCCCTTGGCCGCCGCATAGTCCACATACTGGTGGGCGGCGCCCAGGCGCGCGGCCGAACTCGACACGTTGACGATGCTGCCGCCCCGCCCGCCCTCGGTGGTGCTCATGCGGCGCACCGCCTCGCGCGCACACAGAAAGCTGCCCATCACATTGATGTCGAACATGCGCCGCCAGCGCGCCAGGTCCATGTCCTGCAGGCGCTGGGCGCGGTCGACCACGCCGGCGTTGTTGACCAGCGCGCGCAGGCGCCCGAGCTCGGCGTCGACGCGCGCGAACATGGCCAGCACCTGCGTCTCGTCGGCGACATCGGCCTGCACTGCGATGGCGCGCTGGCCCAGGGCCTGCACGGCCTGCACCACCTCGCCGGCGGCGTCTTCGTTGGCGCTGTAATTCACCGCGACATCCCAGCCGTGGCGGGCTGCGAGCAGGGCGGTGGCGGCGCCGATGCCGCGGCTGGCACCGGTGATGAGAACGATAGGGGTCATGGTGATCCAGGGTCGATGGAGGCCCTATCTTATTCAAGGCGCGGGCAGCGTGGCCAGCCGCTCCAGCGCTCGGGCATCGGCATCGTCCACGGGCTGATAGATCACCATGCGCATGCCGCTGCGCGGCGCAGACCACCAATAGGTCTGGCGCAGGCGAATCAGGCCGAGCGTGGGGTGGTCGAAAGTCTTCTCGTGGTTCTCGGGGCTTCGCACCTGGTAGCGCTCCCAGGCGTTGCGAAAGGCAGGCGAATGCGCGAGAAAGTAGTCCAGCCGCCCGGCGATGGCGGGGTCGCCGCTTTGCTGGGTGGATGCCGCCCGCAGCATGGCCACCATCCGCTCGGTCGCCAGCGGCTCGTGGCGAACCACGCGCTGCCATTGGGCATTGAACAGGTTCATGTACAGACAGTTGCGCTGCAAGGCCGGCAGGCGCTGCAGCGAAACCCCCATCAAGCGCTCGTAGGCCGAGTTGGCCGCCAGGATGTCGAAGGCCGCGTTCTGCAGCTGCGCGGGGTAGGGCAGCAGCTTGTCCAGCAACTGCGTGTGCAGGCAGGTCTGCCCTTCTGCGGGAGCCTGGGGCGGCTGCTCCAGCTTGATGCCCGCCAGGGCCAGCAGATGGCGCAGTTCATCGTCGTTGCATTGCAGCGCCTGCGCGATCGATTCGATCGCCTGGCGCGAAGGCTGCACCTCGCGGCCCTGCTCCAGCTTGGTGTACCAGGTCACGCCTATGCCGGCGAGCTGGGCGACTTCTTCGCGCCGCAGGCCCGGCGTGCGCACCCGTCCATGCCGTGCCAGCCCCATCGCGGCGGCGGCCAGGCTCTCGCGGCGCGCGCGCAGAAAGCGCCCCAGTTCCTGCGACGGAGTGGAGTCCGCATGGGGGGGCGGGACATTGGCGGCAAGTGATGCAGGCGTTGTCATGGCACGGTACCGTGAGGGCTGAGTGGGTATGGTGCAGTGCAGTATAGACTTTTCAAGCCTAGGCTAAGCAGAATCTTGTACCAGTCTAAAAATGCCAACACACTGGCACCTTCTTCATTTTCCGGCATAGGCATTCCATGCGAAGAATCACTGCTGACAACGCCTCGTTCGGCGTTTTCCTGGCCTTCTTGCTGATCCCGCTATCGGGCATCGGCACCGACATCTATCTGCCGTCGATGCCGTCCATGACCCACAGCCTGGGCAGCACGGCGGCCCAGATCCAGCTCACGCTCACTCTGTTCATCGCCGGCTACGGCCTGGGGCAACTGGTGGTGGGCGTGCTGCTCGACCGCTTTGGCCGCTGGCGCCCCACGCTGGTGGCGCTGGCGCTGTTCGCGCTGTCGAGCGCGGCCATCGCCGCCAGCGACGACATCCGGTTGATCTGCGCGCTGCGCTTGCTGCAGGGCGTGATGGGTGCGGTGGCCGTGGTGGGCAAGCGCACATTCTTCGTGGATGTGTTCCAGGGAGCCGCGCTGCATCGCTATCTGACCTGGATGACCGTGGTGTGGTCCCTGGGCCCCATATGCGCGCCGTTCATTGGCGGCTTCGTGCAGATGCACTGGGGCTGGCGCGCCAATTTTGTCGTGCTGGCGGTGTTTTCCGTGCTGGCACTGGTACTGGAGTGCGCGGGCGGCGGCGAGACGCTGGCCAGGCCGCAACCCATCCAGCTGCGCGAGGTGGCGGCCCGGGCCTGGGGCATCGTGAGCCATAGGCCTTTCGGGCTCGGCGTGCTGTGCGTGAGCGCCTCGTATGCCATGGTGATGGGCTGGAGCATGGCCTCGCCCTTCATCGTCGAGACCGTGTACCACCGCCCGCCCACCACCACCGGCTCGCTGGCGCTGCTGATGGGGCTGGCCTGGATGTGCGGCGGCCTCGTCGCCAGGGCCACCATTGCGCACTCGCTCCTGAGCAAGCACCGGGCGGCGCTGGTGGCGATGGCCTGCTGCATCGTGCTGCTGGCACTGACCGCCAGGCTGCCGGCCTCGTGGCCTTCACTGGAGGCAATGGCCGCAGTGGCCTTCTGCATCCATGTGGCTGCGGGCATGGTGTTCAACATCCACTTTGCGAAAGTGCTGTCCATGTTTCCGCAAAATGCCGCGTTGTCGGGCGGCTTGGCGGGCGGGCTGGCGTTCTTGCTGACTTCGGTCTTTTCGTCGGCAGGCGTGCACCTGGTCAATCCGCAATCGGCGCTGGGCATGGCGGCCGTGTACGGCGGGCTGGCCATGATTCTCGTGGTGGCACCGCTCGCCATGGCGACTCGCCCGGCGGCTTCGGCGCAATGCGCGGCGCCATAATCGGGCACGGCATCACCATCGAACCTGTTTCAGCAAGGAGCTATCGCTATGGGTAATTTTGTAGATCTGAAATCTTCCGACGGCCAGGTGTTTCCGGCCTACATCGCCGAGCCCGAGGGCAAGCCGCGCGGCGCGGTGGTGGTGGTGCAGGAGATCTTCGGCGTGAACTCGCACATCCGCTCGGTGGCCGAGCGCGTGGCCGCGGGCGGCTACCTGGCGATCGCGCCGGCCACCTTCGCGCGCGTCAAGTCGAATGTGGAGCTGGGCTACACCGAGGCCGACATGGGCGCGGGCTTCGAGCTCAAGACCGCGGTGGAAGCGCTGCCCGCGCCCGGCGTGATGCTGGACATCCAGGCCTGCATCGACGAGGCCGCCAGGCGCAGCGGCGGCAAGGTGGGCATCACCGGCTTTTGCTGGGGCGGGCTGCTGGCCTGGCGCGCGGCCTGCGAGCTCAAGGGCCTGGCGGCCGCCGTGCCCTACTATGGCGGCGGCATGACCACGCCCGCCGAGGTGGCGCGCCAGCCCCAATGCCCGGTGATGGCGCATTTCGGCGAGAAGGACCACTGGATCTCGCTGGACAGCGTGAAAGCCTTCGAGCAGGCGCATCCCGAGGTGGAGGTGCATGTGTACCAGGCCGACCACGGCTTCAACTGCGACCAGCGCGGCTCGTTCGACGCGGCCTCCGCGGTGGTGGCCTGGGCACGCACCATGGGCTTCTTCGCCAAGCACCTGGGCTGAGCTGCCTCAGGCGGCATCGCGCCGGCGGAACACCAGTGCGATGCCGGCCACGATGGCGGCCAGCCCGGCCCAGGCGGTGAGCGGCATGCGGTTGCCCAGCAGCCACCAGTCCAGCAGCGCGGTGACCACCGGCACCAGGTAGAACAGGCTGGTGACGTTGACCAGGTTGCCACGCTGGATCAGGCGGTACAGCAGCAGCTGGGCCACCACCGAGATGCCGCAGGCCAGCCACAGCGTGGCGGCCCAGAACGCGGCGCTGCCGTCAGACTGCACTGGCAGCACGGGCGCGGCCAGCGCGAACAGCAGCAGGCTGGCCGTGTACTGGGCGGGCAGCACCTGCAGCGGCGCCAGCGTGATGCGCTTTTGCTGCAGCGAGCCCAGTGTCATGCAGGCCAGCGCGCCCAGCGCGAAACCCAGGCCCGCCGCCGAAAGCCGGGCCTTCAGCAGGCTGGCCAGCACCACCAGCGCCAGCCCGGCCAGCGCCAGCAGCAGTCCCGCGAGGCGGGCGGCACCGAAGCGCCGCTCGGTCAGCAGCAGGGTCAGGATCGGCTGGGTGCCGAGGATGGTGGCGATCAGCCCCGGCGTGACGCCGTGGTGCATCGCCAGGAAGTAGCACAGCGAATAGCCGCCCACCAGCAGCAGGCCGGTGGCCACCACCTGGCGGCATTGCGCGGCCGGCAGCCGCCAGGCCCTGCGGCGCCAGCCCACGGCCAGCAGCAGCGGCAGCGCCACGCCAAAGCGCGCCAGCAGCATGGCCAGCGGCGTGCCGTGGTCGAGCCCCCAGCGGGTGAACAAGGCCGCGCTGCCCCACAGCAGCACAAAGCATCCCATGGCGCCATGCTGCGCCCACGAATTGGTGGTTTGGTTCATTGACATTCATCCGGAAAGAAGACCAGATTGCCGCAGCCAGATGAGGCTGGCGGCAGCCCGCGAAGCGATGTGCTCAGACGCGGGGCGGCGGCGGGGCGGATGAATGCGGGGGCGGTGCGCAGTGGCCGGTCCGCGCGGGATGCCGCACCCCTGGGCGCAGGGCCGCATGCCCGGACAGGTCCGGCGATGGAGCGGCGAGCGAATGGCGCGGCATGGTGTGCGGGGATGGGCGAGTGTCAGGCAGCACTATACCCGGCGCGATGCGTGCGGCGCAAGCGTTTGCATGCAGCAGCCATGCCATAATTTGAATACAAACCATTTGCATCTGATGCCGAATCTTCCGCACCGCTGAATCCCATGCCTGCCGCCGCATCCGCCCGGACCCGGGATTCCCATCCATCGCCCTTGTGCAAAGGCAGGTATCCGGATGCGTGACCTGATCCAGGAACTCGTGGCCCACTACGGCGATCTGCGCCGCCAGCTCACGCGCGACCTGCGCGATCCGCACCATGCGGCCGACATCGCGCAGTCGAGTTTCGAGCGTGTCTATGTCCATGCCATGGGTCTGCGCAGCGGCGCGAAGGCGGGCTCCGCCATCGAGTCCCCGCGTGCCCTGCTGTTCCGGGTGGCGCGCAATCTGTGCATCGACGATGCGCGCAGGCGCAAGACTGCCGATGAATGGACGCGCCAGCAGCTGGTGCTGCAGCACAGCGCGCCATCGAGCGAATGTCTCGCGGCCCAGCGCCAGGTCTTGATGCGCGTCGTGGCGGCGCTGGAGAAGCTGCCGGCCCGCCGGCGCGAGGTCTTCATCCTGTTCCGTGCCCATGGCTACACGCGCGCAGAAATCGCCGCACAGCTTGGCATCAGCGAGATGGCCGTGGCCAAGCACATGGTGCGCGCCACGCTCGACTGCTCGCGCGTGCTTGCCCAGCTGCGCTCGGAGCTGCTGCAGGAGCCGGGCCTGTCCGGCGCCATGGACTTCGGCAACGGTAGACTGCGCGACGATGCGTCCTGACCCTCTCTCCCATGGCAAGCGCACCTAGCGAACGCATGGTGGAGCATGCGCTGGCGCTGATCGTGCAAAGCGAAATCGCTCCCGCCGCCGAGGCCGGCCAGGCCCGCTCCAGCCTTGATGCTTGGCGCGAGAAATCGGCCAGGCACGAGGCGGCCGCGCGCGAGGCGCTGCTGCGCTGGAGCCTGCTGGGCGGCATGTCCGGCGATCTGCGCGAGCAGTTCCAGGAATCGGCCCTGCTGGCCGGCAATGCCGCACGCGCCGCCGGCTCGCGCCAGCGCCGCAAGCTGCTGCTGTCGGTGGCAGGCCTGCTGGGCACCGGCGCGCTGGCGGGCCGGGGCGCCTACTGGTACTGGCAGCAGCCGCTGCACACCGCGTCCTATGCCACTGGCCCTGCCCAGATGCTCAAGGTCACGCTGGCCGACGTCCCGGGCACCCTGCAGGCCAGCCGCGTGGAGCTGGCGCCGCGCAGCGCCATCGCGGTAGCGCTCTACCGCCAGCGCCGCAGCGTGACCATGTCCGGCGGCGAGGTGCGTTTCGAGGTGGCCCCGGACCCCGGCCGGCCCTTCGAGGTGCTGACGCGCGAGGCCCGCATCGAGGTGGTGGGCACGGTGTTCACCGTGCGCGACCGCGGCGGTCCGCTCACCGTGGGCGTGGAGCACGGCCATGTGAGGGTGCGGGTGCTCGGCCGGCGGGCACAGGGCCCGGCTGGCGCAGCCGGGGCAACGCTCGACCTGCTGCCCGGCCAGATCCTGGACATCCGCAACGGCCAGCCCGAGGCCGTGCGCCAGGCCGATGCCACCACGCTGTCCACCTGGCGCGAAGGTTGGCTGGTCTTCGAGAACACCCCGCTGGCCGAGGCCCTGGCCACGGTCAACGCCTACCGCAGCCAGCCCATCGAGGCTGCCGACGCGCGCGTGGCCGCGCTGCGGCTGACGGGGCGTTTCCGCGCCAACGACTCGGCCGGCCTGCTGGCCGTGCTGCCGTCGATATTGCCGCTCAGGGTGCGGCAGCTGGCCGACGGCCGAGTGCAGCTGCAGGCGCTCTGAGCCTGCAAAAAACTGCAAGCCGCTGTCTCCGTTTCGCTGTCCCGTACGTCTTTGCTGTGTGGCGTGTGGCTGCCGTGCAGGAACGGGCGCTCGCGCCGCTTTCGAAACAGCTCTTGTCCAATGCATCCGGAACCTTTTCAACCATGTGTTCTCCGCCTCGTCACCATCTGCTCAGCACCGCCCTTGCCATTGCCGTTGGGGCCCCGCTGGCCTTCCACGGCTGTCTTGCCCGGGCCCAGTCTCCTGTGCAATCCCTTGCGCCATCGGCCGCCCAGCGCTTCGACATCCATGTTCCCGCGCAGGCGCTGGCGGCCGCCCTCAACGAGCTGTCGCGCCAGACCGGCCGCCCTATCTTCGCCGCGGGCGATCTGGTGAGCGGCCAGCAGTCCCGCGCCATAGCCGCCCGGTTGACGCTGGAGCAGGCCTTGCTGCAGATGCTCTCCGGCACCCCGCTGGAGGCCGTGCACACTGCCAACGGCGGCTTTTCGATCCGCCGCAGTCCTGCGCCCTCTGCCCAGGAGTCGACACTGCCCACGGTGACGGTGCGGGACGATGCCTGGCGCGAATCCGCCGCTGGCCCCATGCAGGGCTATGCCGCCACCCGCAGCGCGACGGGCACCAAGACCGATACGCCTCTCATCGAGACGCCCCAGTCCATATCCGTGGTGGGCGCCGAGGAGATCGAGGTGCTCAAGTCGCAGAACCTGCAGGATGCGCTTGGCTATGTGGCCGGCGTTGCCCGCTCCGAAGGCCTGGACAGAACCTCGGACACGCTGATCGTGCGGGGCTTCCAGCTTGACGGCAACGGCAACCAGTACCGCGACGGCACCAAGTACACCGTCAACATCTTCAACGGCCAGCAGGAGCCCTACGGCCTGGAGCGCATCGAGCTGCTCAAGGGCGCCGCATCGGTGCTCTACGGTTCTGCCGCGCCGGGCGGCATCATCAACACGGTGAGCAAGCGCCCGACCTCCACGCCCCTGCACGAGCTCAATGTCGAGGTCGGCAGCTTCAGCCGCAAGCAGGTTTCCGGCGACTTCGGTGGCTCGCTGGACAAGGACGGTGAATGGTCCTACCGGCTGACCTTCCTCAAGCGCGACAGCAATTCCTTCGTGGACTACACGCCCGACGACCGGCTCTTCATCGCGCCGGCGCTCAAGTGGCAGCCCAATGCAGCGACCTCGCTGACCATCCTGGCCGACTACCAGAAGGACCGCTCGGCCTATATCTACGGGCTGCCCGAGGAAGGCACCATCCTGCCCAACATCAACGGACGGTTTCCGCGCAACCTGTTCGTGGGGGAGCCGGGCTACGACAAGTTCGAACTGAACCGCTTCTCCATCGGCTATCTGTTCGAGCACGCCTTCAACGACAGAGTCAAGCTGAGGAACAGCCTGCGCTACATGAAGGCGGACAACGAATACGCGTCCATCTGGATCTCCGGCCTGGCGGACGACCAGCGCACCACGGCATACCGGGGCGTGGCACCGCGGTGGGACCGCTCCTCCGCCGTGGTCTCCGATACCTCGCTCGAATACCAGGCCGAGACTGGCAGCGTGCGGCACACCATGCTGGTGGGCTTCGATTATTCGGCGCCCCGCCACGAAAGCGAGCGCTACACGCGCAGCATCGGCAACATCGATCTCTACAACCCTGTCTATGGAAGCCCCATGGGCACCGAGATCACACAGAACCCGTATTCCTGGAAGAGCACGGCCAAGCGCATGGGCCTGTATGCCCAGGATCAGATGAAGATCAACGACAAGTGGGTGGTCCTGCTGGGCGGGCGCTATGACTCCGTCCGCTACGACGAGAGCAACTTCTTCACCGGCGCGAAATCCGCGGACAACGAGAAGAACCACGCCTTCACGGGCCGTGCCGGCCTGGTCTACCTGGCCGGCAACGGCTGGGCCCCTTTCCTGAGCTACAGCGAATCCTTCGAGCCGACCTCGGGCAGCGACCGCCTGGGCTCGCGCTTCAAGCCGACCACGGGCCAACAGTACGAGGCCGGCGTACGCTACCAGCCCGAGGGCTCCAATATGCTGATCTCGGCTGCCGTCTACCAGCTGACGCGCCAGAACGTGCTCGTCGCCGACCCGCAGGACCCCACCCAGACCTACAGCATCCAGCAGGGAGAGGTCCGCTCGCGCGGCTTCGAGCTGGAGGCCCGCACCGCCGTGGGCCGCAATGCCAACCTCATCCTGGCTTATGCCTATACGGATGCGTCCACCATCAAGGCCAGCCCGCTGCAGCCTGAACAGGAAGGCCTGCGCTCCCCGGGCGTGCCCTACAACCAGCTTTCGATCTGGGGCGACTACAACTTCGGCAGCTTCGGCCTGCCGGGCCTGAAGATCGGTGCCGGCATGCGCTATGTGGGCAGCACGCGCAGCCAGACCAACAACCCCGTGCCCGCCTTCACGCTGTTCGATGCCATGGTCAGCTACACCACGGGCCCCTGGAGGCTGGCGCTGAACGTCAACAACCTCACTGACAAGACCTACATCGGCAACTGCACCTATGGCTGCTTCTACGGCGAGCCGCGCAAGGCGATAGCTACGGCCACCTACCGGTGGTAGGGCCAGCCCTTTCAAGGTCTCGAACGTGGAATATGTGCCGGGTGCGTGACTGTGGCTAAGAGCTTGAGCGTTTTGCGTTCTGCGGCCTTCACGCTCAACGCAAAACGCCCAGATTTCACTTCTCGGTGCGCGCCAGGTAGTGCTTGCGCGTGAAGTAGGCGATCAGCGCCACGGTGATCACGCCCATCGTGCCCATGGCCCACCAGAAACCGTCCCTGGCGTGCACGAAGGGGATGAACTCGAAGTTCATGCCGAAGATCGCGGCGATCAGGTTCAACGGCAGGAAGATCGCGGTGATGGTGGTGAGCGTGCGCATGATGTCGTTGGCGCGGTTGCTCTGCACGTTGAAGTGCATCTGCACCGCGGTCTCGGTGTTTTGCTCCAGCCGCCGCACGTGGTGCACCACGCGTTCGATGTGTTCGAGCACGTCGCGGCTGCGCACGCGCAGCGCTTCGAGCGCGCGCTGGCCGGCGGCGTCCTGCGGCGTGGGCCAGGCTTCCACCGTGTCCACCCAGTCCTGCACCGCGGCGCGCTGGTCTTCGCAGATTTCGTCGAGGTGGTGCAGCGCCAGCCGCGCCTCCAGCAGCGCCGACCAGTCGGCAAAGCGGCCGCGCGGCTTGAGCAGCGCGTTCTGCCACAGGTCCAGGTGCCGCGACAGCTCGCGGCGCAGGTCGAGGTAGCCGTCGACGATGAGGTTGACCATGCGCATCATCAGGTCGGCCGGCGACAGCGGCAGCCGCTGCGCCGCCACCCGGCCGGCGACGCGCTGGGCCTGGTCTTCGCGCGCCAGCCGGTCCTGCGTGCTGCGCGAGAGCACCGCGATATCGGGTTCGGCCTGCCCGGCGGTCGCGGCGGGCGCGCCGGCCAGCTGCAGCAGCCGGCGCGCATAGCCGTCGCGCACGGTGCAGTCGTCGGGGTGCACGGACAGCAGCACGCGGTCCCACACGGCGAAGCCCACCGGCGTGGTGTCTATCGCGGGCGGGGCCCAGCCGCGCTCGTCGGCCTCCTGGCTGCGGGCGCGGCGCACCACCTCGGCCACCGCGGCGCTCGAGGCCTTGTCGGGAGGCGATGCGATGCGGCGTATCACCAGCAGGTCGTACTGCGAGGTGTAGTCGTAGTGCGAGGGCAGCTGCGCGTTCAGCAGGTCGGATACGTGCAGGTCCACCAGCGGCATGCCGGCGAGGTTCTGCAAAGCGGCCTGGACGGCGGCCAGCTGCTCGCCGAAGTGGCTGCGCGAGCAGGCCAGCCAGACATAGCCCTGCGCGGGCAGCTGCTGCGGCATCTGCGCGTATTCGGTGGCTTCGCCGCCGTCGATGTGGAAGGCGCGCAACGCGCTGGCAGGGGGATTCACGGCGCCTTACTTTGGCTGCGCCAGGCGGCGCGCGGCATCGAGCGCGAAATAGGTCAGGATGCCGTCGGCACCGGCGCGCTTGAAGGCCAGCAGGGCCTCCATCATCACCGCGTCGTGGTCGAGCCAGCCGTTGGCGGCCGCCGCCTTGAGCATGGCGTATTCGCCGCTGACCTGGTAGGCGAAGGTGGGTACCTTGAACTCGTCCTTCACTCGGCGCACCACGTCGAGGTAGGGCATGCCGGGCTTGACCATCACCATGTCGGCGCCCTCGGCCAGATCGAGCGCCACCTCGCGCAGCGCCTCGTCGGTGTTGGCCGGGTCCATCTGGTAGACGTTCTTGTCGGCCTTGCCCAGCGCGCCGCGCGTGCCCACCGCGTCGCGAAACGGGCCGTAGAAGGCGCTGGCGTACTTGGCGCTGTAGGCCATGATGCGGGTGTAGATATGGCCCTGGGTCTCGAAGGCCTCGCGGATGGCGCCGATGCGCCCGTCCATCATGTCGCTGGGCGCGACGATGTCCACGCCGGCCTCGGCATGGGCCAGGGCCTGGGCGGTCAGGATCTCGACCGTCTCGTCGTTGAGGATGTAGCCGGTCTCGTCGAGCACACCGTCCTGGCCGTGGCTGGTGTAGGGGTCGAGTGCCACGTCGGTGAGCACGCCGAGCCCGGGGAATTCCTTTTTCAGCGCGCGCACCACGCGCGGGATCAGGCCGTCGGGATTGGCGGCTTCCCGGCCATCGGGCGTCTTCAGCGCCGCGTCGATGCTGGGGAACAGCGCCAGCACCGGGATCTCCAGCTTGACGCATTCCTCGGCCACCGGCAGCAGCAGGTCGAGGCTCAGCCGGTCCACGCCGGGCATCGAGGGCACCGGCTGGCGCAGCTGGCTGCCTTCGTGCACGAAGACGGGGTAGATGAAGTCATGCGCACTGAGCCGGTGCTCGCGCACCAGGTTGCGGGTGAAGGCATCGCGGCGCAGGCGGCGCGGGCGGCTGAGCGGAAAGGGCGGGGGGCTGGACAAATGCATGGCGCACATTGTGCGCCATTCGTGCACCGTCCATGCGCCGGTTTGCATACAGGCACTACACTGTGCCGAATGCTCTGGGTCAAAGCCTTTCACATCGTCTTCGTGGCCAGTTGGTTCGCCGGCCTGTTCTACCTGCCCCGCATCTACGTGAACCTGGCCATGGTGCCGCCGGGCTCGGTGGCCGAACGCGGCCGGCTGCTGCTGATGGCGGGCAAGCTGCTGCGTTTCACCACCATGCTGGCCGTGCCCGCGCTGGCGCTGGGGCTGTGGCTGTACCTGGGCTACGGCATCGGCAAGGGCCCGGGCAACGGCTGGATGCATGCCAAGCTGTTCTTCGTGCTGCTGGTGCTGGGCTACCACCATGCCTGCGCGCGGCTGCTGCGCGGGCTGCGCAGCGGCCGTGACACGCGCTCGCACCGCTGGTTCCGCTGGTTCAACGAGGTGCCGGTGCTGCTGCTGGTGGCCATCGTGGTGCTGGTGGTCGTCAAGCCGTTCTAATGAATTCCTCTTCGCAGCAGCGCACCATCGCCTGGCCTCTGGCGCTGGTGTATGCGGCGCTGATCGTGTTCGCCAGCCTGTTCCCGTTCGAGGGCTGGCGCACCCAGGGCATCTCGCCGCTGGAGTTCTTCCTGGCGAAGATACCGCCGCCGTACTGGACCTGGTTCGACCTCGGCATCAACATCGCCGGCTATGCCCCGCTGGGCTTTTTGCTGTGCCTGGGCTGGATGCGCCGCGGCTGGCTGCGCTCGGGCTGGCTGCTGGCCCTGGCGCTGGGCACGCTGCTGTCGTTCGCGATGGAGTTCCTGCAGATCTTCCTGCCGCAGCGCGTGTCCTCCAACATGGACTGGCTGCTCAATGCCGCGGGCACGCTGCTGGGCGCGCTGCTGGCGCTGGCGGCGCACTGGCTCGGGCTGCTGCGGCGCTGGAGCGACATCCGCGACCGCTGGTTTGCCACCGACGCCCATGGCGCCATCGTGCTGCTGCTGCTGTGGCCGTTGGCGCTGCTGTTTCCGCCGCCGCTGCCGTTCGGCCTGGGCCAGGTGTTCGAGCGGGCGCTGGGCTGGATCGTCGATTTGCTGGAGAACACCGCCTTCGAGGCCTGGATGCCGGCGGCCGCGCCGGCCACCCAGCCGCTGTCGCCGATCGGCGAGCTGGTCTGCGTGATGCTGGGCCTGCTGATCCCCTGCTGGCTGGCCTTCAGCGCCATGAACCAGATGTGGCGCCGCTGCGTGGTGGCCTGCCTGGTGGTGCTGGGCGGCATCGCGGTGACCGGGCTGTCGGCGGCGCTGAGCTATGGCCCGGCCCATGCCTGGGACTGGCTGGGCATGTCGGCGCGCATGGGTACCGCGCTCGCGCTGGTGCTGGCGCTGCTGCAGCTGAGCGTGCCGCGCCGCTGGTGCGTGCTGCTGCTGCTGGTCGGGCTGATGGTGTTCCTGAACCTGCTGAACCAGGCGCCCGCCAGCCCCTACTATGCCGAGACGCTGCAGGCCTGGGAGCAGGGGCGCTTCATCCGCTTCTTCGGGCTGAGCCAGTGGCTGGGCTGGGGCTGGCCGCTGGCCACGCTGGCCTATGCGCTGCTGCGCCTGGCGCGCAAGCCGGTGAAGGCCGCTGCGGTGCCACAATAGCCTGCCACAGTGAAATGGTGAACGCATGAACGATTCGAGTCCATCCTCTCCCGCCGGCTACTACCGGCACCATGTCTTTTTCTGCCTGAACGACCGCACCAACGGCGAGGACAGCTGCGCCCACCACGGCGCGCAGCAGGCGTTCGATCACTGCAAGGCGCGTGTCAAGGCCCTGGGGCTGGCAGGCCCGGGGCAGGTGCGCGTCAACAAGGCCGGCTGCCTGGACCGCTGCGCGGGCGGCCCGGTGGCGGTGGTCTATCCCGAGGGCGCCTGGTACACCTACATCGACCAGAGCGATATCGACGAGATCGTGGAATCGCACCTGAAGAATGGCGAGGTGGTGACGCGCTTGCTGCTGCCGCCGGACGTGGGTCGATAACCTTGCTTGAAAATCAGGCGTTGGTGCAGCTGTATATTACGCAAGCAGCTATTGAGTTGATAGCGACATGAATGGTTCGATATGAACGCGCAGACGGAAAGATTCACGATCGCCGGCCCGGTCGGCCTCATCGAGGTGGCGCGCGATGCCGCGCAGCTGCCGCCGGGGCAGGCCGGGGCCCGCGGCACGGCCATCGTTGCCCACCCGCACCCGCTGTTCGGCGGCACCATGGACAACAAGGTGGTGCAGACGCTGGCGCGCGCGCTGGTGCAAAGCGGCTGGAACACGCTGCGCTTCAATTTTCGCGGCGTGGGCGCCACCCAGGGCGAGCATGACGCGGGCCAGGGCGAGCGCGAGGATTTCCTGGCGCTGGTGCAGCAGCTGGCGCCCGAAGGCGCGCTGGCGCTGGCGGGCTTCTCGTTCGGCTCGTTCGTGATGAGCCATGCGCTGGCGCAACTCTGGGGCCGGCGGCAGATCGACAAGCTGGTGTTCGTCGGCACCGCGGCCTCGCGCTTCCAGGTGGCCGCGCTGCCGCCCGAGGCGCATGGCCGCGCCCTGGTGCTGCACGGCGAGGCCGACGATACCGTGCCGCTGGCCGCGGTGATGGAGTGGGCGCGGCCGCAGATACTTCCTGTCACCGTCATCCCCGGAGGCGGGCATTTTTTCCACGGACAATTGCCGTTGCTCAAGAGCCTGGTCATGCGCCACCTGAGCGCGCCGCTTTGAATTTGCCACTGATTTTGAATCTGATCATGAACCCTCGTTTCCTGCCCCGTGCGCGCTCCTGGGCCGCAGCAGCCCTGTTCGCCCCCATCGTTGCCCTGGCGCAGCTGGCCCAGCCGGTGCCGCCCGAGGTCGCGGCGCGCAACTACCTGCTGTTCGACGTGAATTCCGGCCAGATGCTGGCCGCCAAGGACATCGATGCGCCGGTGGAGCAGGCCTCGCTCACCAAGCTGATGACCGCCTATGTGGTGTTCGACGCGCTGCGCGCCAAGAAGATCACGCTGGAGCAGACGCTGCCCGTGAGCACCAAGGCCTGGAAGATGCCCGGCTCGCGCATGTTCATCGACCCCAAGATGCAGGTGAAGGTGGACGACCTGCTCAGCGGCATGATCATCCAGTCGGGCAACGACGCCTCGATGGCGCTGGCCGAGGGCGTGGGCGGCACCGAGGAGAACTTCGTGCGCCTGATGAACGAGCAGGCCAAGGCGCTGGGCATGAGCAACACCAGCTACAAGAACCCCGAGGGCCTGACCATGCCGGGCCACACCACGACGGCGCGCGACCTGAGCGTGCTCGCCACGCGGCTGATGCAGGACTTTCCGGAGTACATGCACTACTACTCCACCAAGCACTGGACCTACCCGGGCACGCCCAAGGCCAATGGCACCAACCGCAATACCCTGCTGTTCCGCGACCCGACCGTGGACGGCCTCAAGACCGGCCACACCGCCGCCGCCGGCTACTGCCTGGTGGCCACGGCCAAGCGCTCCGTGCCCAATGCCGGCGAGCGCCGCCTGATCTCCATCCTGCTGGGCGCGGCCAGCGACAGCGCCCGTGCCAACGAGAGCCAGAAGCTGCTGAACTGGGGCTATACCGCCTACGACGCGGTCAAGCTGTTCGACGGCGGCCAGGCGGTGGCCACGCCCAAGGCCTGGAAGGGTGCGCAGTCCACCGTCAAGATGGGCAGCGAAAAGCCCATCGTCATCACCGTGCCGTCCGGCAGCGGCGGCAAGGTGGAAACCCAGGTGGTGAGCCAGGAGCCGCTGGTCGCGCCCATCGCCAAGGGGCAGAAGCTCGGCACGCTCAAGGCCAGCGTCGATGGCCAGCAGGTGGCCGAGGTGCCGCTGGTGGCGCTGGAGGCGGTGGACGAGGCCGGCTTCTTCGGCCGGCTGTGGGATTCGATCCGCCTGTGGATCAAGTAAGCATGGCCAAACCCGCTCTTGAATGAGGAGCGGCAAAGAAGGGAAAGGCGTGCGCTGCACGCCTTTTTCCATGCTGGGGCAAGGCCTTGCGGGCGGCGCTGCATTTGCCTTGGCAGGCAAGTCGTGCTAGGATTGAGGGCTTTTCGGAATTTCCGAAGGGTTTCACGTTTTCGTTTTTTGCGAGCTTGTCGCGAAATTTCACGCGAAATTTTTCACGTTTAGGGACGTATTAATGCCAACCATCAACCAACTCATTCGCCAAGGGCGTGAGGTCGAGAAAGTCGCCTCCAAGAGCCCCGCGATGGAAAACTCTCCCCAGCGCCGTGGCGTGTGCACCCGTGTGTACACCACGACGCCCAAGAAGCCGAACTCCGCTTTGCGTAAGGTCGCCAAGGTGCGCCTGACCAACGGTTTCGAAGTCATCTCCTACATCGGCGGCGAAGGCCACAACCTGCAAGAGCACAGCGTGGTGCTGGTGCGCGGCGGCCGTGTGAAGGATCTGCCCGGTGTGCGTTACCACATCGTGCGCGGCTCGCTTGACCTGCAAGGCGTCAAGGACCGCAAGCAAGCCCGTTCCAAGTACGGCGCGAAAAAGCCGAAGGCGAAGTAATTGGCCTGAGCCCAAGGCCAAGTAGGCCCTGAGCGGTTTTTCGAAGAAGGTGCTGTATCCCGCGTGGCGCGAGATCCAGCGTAGTGACCCCGAGCGCAAATGGTTTGCGTGGGTCGAGTAAGTGGGAGTCCTGGATTGGCTCTCGCGGTGTCTGAAAAGATGCCAACTGAAGCAAGATAGAGGTAAAAAATGCCACGTCGTCGCGAAGTCCCCAAACGTGAAATTCTGCCGGATCCGAAGTTCGGCAATGTAGAGCTGTCCAAATTCATGAACGTGATCATGGAAGGCGGCAAGAAGGCAGTGGCCGAGCGCATCATCTATGGCGCGCTGGAACTGATCGAGAAGAAGCAGCCCGGCAAGGACCCGCTGGAGACCTTCCTGGTTGCAATCAACAACGTCAAGCCCATGGTGGAAGTGAAGTCCCGCCGCGTGGGCGGCGCGAACTACCAGGTGCCGGTGGAAGTGCGTCCCGTGCGCCGCCTGGCCCTGTCGATGCGCTGGATCAAGGAAGCCGCCCGCAAGCGCGGCGAGAAGTCCATGGCCCAGCGCCTGGCCAACGAGCTGCTGGAAGCCACCGAAGGCCGTGGCGGCGCCATGAAGCGCCGTGACGAAGTGCACCGCATGGCCGACGCCAACAAGGCATTCAGCCACTTCCGCTTCTAAGCAGCGCAAGGCATGCACCCATAAGGCCGCCGGCATTTTTTGCTGGCGGCCTTGCTTGGATTCTGGCAGGCCCCATATCCATGCCTGATGCCTGCGCCCCGCTGGCGCCCGCATCGGCCCCCCTTACTGATCAACCAAAGGATCGATCATGGCTCGCAAAACCCCCATCGAGCGCTATCGCAATATTGGCATCTCTGCGCACATCGACGCAGGCAAGACCACGACCACGGAACGTATCCTGTTCTACACCGGCGTGACGCACAAGCTGGGTGAAGTGCACGACGGCGCGGCCACCACCGACTGGATGGAGCAGGAGCAAGAGCGCGGCATCACCATCACTTCCGCGGCAGTGACCTGCTTCTGGAAGGGCATGGACATGTCCTACCCCGAGCACCGCTTCAACATCATCGACACCCCCGGCCACGTGGACTTCACCATCGAGGTGGAGCGCTCCATGCGCGTGCTGGACGGCGCCTGCATGGTGTACTGCGCCGTGGGCGGCGTGCAGCCCCAGTCCGAAACCGTGTGGCGCCAGGCCAACAAGTACAAGGTGCCCCGTCTGGCTTTCGTCAACAAGATGGACCGCACCGGCGCGAACTTCTTCAAGGTCTACGACCAGATGCGCCTGCGCCTGAACGCCAACCCGATTCCGGTGGTGATCCCGATCGGCGCCGAAGACAACTTCAAGGGCGTGGTCGATCTGCTGAAGATGAAGGCCATCATCTGGGACGAAGCTTCCCAGGGCATGAAGTTCGAGTACCAGGACATCCCCGCCGACCTGCAGGCCGATGCCCAGAAGTGGCGCGAGAACATGGTCGAGGCCGCGGCCGAGGCCAGCGAAGAGCTGATGAACAAGTACCTCGAAGAGGGCGACCTCTCCGAAGCCGAGATCAAGCTGGGTCTGCGCACCCGCACGATCGCCACCGAAATCCAGCCCATGCTGTGCGGCACCGCGTTCAAGAACAAGGGTGTGCAGCGCATGCTGGACGCGGTGATCGACTACCTGCCGTCGCCGGTGGACATCCCCGACGTGAACGGCACCGATCCCGACGACGAGGAAAAGCACCTGTCGCGCAAGGCTGACGACAACGAGAAGTTCTCGGCGCTGGCGTTCAAGCTGATGTCCGACCCGTTCGTGGGCCAGCTGACCTTTGTTCGCGTGTACTCGGGCGTGCTCTCCAAGGGCGACACCGTGTTCAACTCGGTCAAGGGCAAGAAGGAGCGCATCGGCCGTATCGTGCAGATGATGGCCAACGACCGTATCGAAGTGGACGAGATCCGCGCCGGCGACATCGCTGCCTGCGTGGGCCTGAAGGACGTGACCACCGGCGAGACGCTGTGCGACATCGACAACCCGATCACGCTGGAGCGCATGGTCTTCCCCGAGCCTGTGATCGCGCAGGCGGTGGAGCCCAAGTCCAAGGCCGACCAGGAAAAGATGGGCATCGCCCTGTCGCGCCTGGCCGCTGAAGATCCGTCCTTCCGCGTGCGTTCCGACGAAGAATCCGGCCAGACCATTATCGCCGGCATGGGCGAGCTGCACCTGGAAATCATCGTCGACCGCATGAAGCGCGAATTCGGCGTGGAAGCCAACGTGGGCAAGCCGCAGGTGGCCTACCGCGAAACCATCCGCAAGACGGTGACCGACGTGGACGGCAAGTTCGTGCGCCAGTCCGGCGGCAAGGGCCAGTACGGCCACGTGGTGTTCACGGTCGAGCCGCAGGAGCCTGGCAAGGGCTTCGAGTTCGTCGACGCCATCAAGGGCGGTGTGGTTCCGCGCGAATACATCCCCGCGGTGGAAAAGGGCGTGGTCGAGGCGCTGACCAGCGGCGTGCTGGCCGGCTACCCGGTGGTGGACGTGAAGGTCACGCTGACCTTCGGTTCGTACCACGACGTGGACTCGTCCGAGCAGGCGTTCAAGATGGCCGCCATCTTCGGCTTCAAGGAAGCCGCCAAGAAGGCCCAGCCCGTGATCCTCGAGCCGATGATGGCCGTGGAAGTGGAAACGCCCGAAGACTACGCCGGTACCGTGATGGGCGACCTGTCGTCGCGCCGCGGCATGGTGCAGGGCATGGACGACATGGTTGGCGGCGGCAAGGCCATCAAGGCCGAGGTGCCGCTGTCCGAAATGTTCGGCTACGCCACCCAGCTGCGCTCGATGACCCAGGGCCGCGCTACGTACACGATGGAGTTCAAGCATTACGCCGAAGCTCCGCGCAACGTGGCCGAAGCCATCGTCGCCGCACGCGCCAAGTAAGCCTGTTTGTATAATCGAGGGCTCTTGAATCGCAGCTCCTGAAAAGGAGCTGCGATTTTTGCCGGTCTGCGATCCCATGCCGCCCTGTCACCTGTGCGGGGCGAGCCAGCAATGGGGTGCAGACCTTAAACAGAACACAGGTTTTGCTCTTTTGGAGAAATCATGGCAAAAGGTAAGTTTGAACGCACCAAGCCCCACGTGAACGTGGGCACGATCGGTCACGTGGACCACGGCAAGA
>NZ_JBMDII010000048.1:0-37234 GCF_057808605.1 Comamonas sp. FG99 | reverse complement strand
CACAAAGCCAGGCCGAGCAAAGCGACGGCCCGTGTGGTTGGCCCACCCCATCTGGCTAGCCGCAGCTTCGGCTTGCTAAGTGAACGGCATTACCCCTCTCGGCGGGGCAGTGAGCAAGCGCGGGGAGCCACTTTTCATCGCCGGCCGCCCCATGGAACAAAGCAAAAGCCGCGCCATGAAGCGCGGCTCGGTGGCCGGCCGTGCTGCAATATCGCAGCCAGCGGCAAGGCGTGGGAAAAAACGCATGGCTGGCCGGCGTAACCGATGGCTAGCAAAAACGACCCGTGAAGGCCTGTGCGGCCTTCGGAGTCGCCCCACGATGAAACTTGGACCTATTTGGTCAGGATGAGCTTGCCCAGCTTGGTCGCCTGCAGCTTGTAGATGCAGCCGTTGTGCACGATCTGCACCGTCTTGTGGCCGCACAGCAGCGTGGCGCTGTCGAGGCTGGGCCCGGCGGCCTTGGCGGCCTGGGGGGCGAGTTCCACATCATCCAGCCGGAACACGATCGGCTCGAAGGACTGCGCCTGCTCGGCCTCGAAGGTCTGCGGCACCGCAGCCGCCGGCTTGGCGGCCGGGCGGCGGATATGCAGGGTGCGGCGGGCAACGGGAGCGGTCTGTACGGTATTCATCGGCCGGCTCACTTGCTGCGCTGGTTCTTCGCGCCGCCCTGGCGGGCCTTGAAGCGCGGGTTGGACTTGCAGATCACATAGGTGCGGCCACGGCGCGTGACAACCTGGCAATCGCGGTGGCGTTGCTTGGCTTCCTTCAGGGAAGAGAGAACTTGCATAGAACAATGGAATGGAGAGTTGGCGAGAAGCGGAATGCAGTGTAGCATCAAATGCGATTGATTATCATTTATTGAATATTGATCCATGGCAAGAACCACTGTTACACCACCGCCATTGCGAGGACTCCCATGAATTCCAGCACCCCTACTTCGGGCCCCAGCGGCACGCCCTCCCCCGGACCTGCGGCGGATGCCTTCAGCATCAAGCCACTGATGTTCGAGACCTTTGCCTGCACGCTGGCGATGATGTCCTTCGTAGCGCTGATCGGGCCGATTGCGCGGCTGCTCGGCCTGCTGCCCTGGCAGGCCGGGCTGGCCGTGACGGTGGGCGGCATCGCCTGGGCGCTGTTCGCGCGCCGCTGGGGCGCGGCCAGCGACCGGCTGGGGCGGCGGCGCATCATGCTGCGGGGGCTGGGCGGCTTCGTGCTGTCGTATGTGGCCTTGTGCGTGTTCATCGTGGCGGCGCTGCGCCATCCGCCGCCGCTGTGGCTGGCCTTTGGCGGCGTGGTGCTGCTGCGCGGCGTGGCGGGCGGCTTCTACGCCGCGGTGCCGGCCACCGGCGCGGCGCTGATCGCCGACCATGTGCCGCCGCGCCAGCGGGCCGGCGCCATGGCCATGCTGGGCGCCGCCAGCGGCATCGGCATGGTGGCAGGGCCCGGCATGGCGGGCGCGCTGGCCGCGTACAGCCTGGAGCTGCCGCTGTTCATCACCGCCGCCCTGCCCCTGGTTTCGCTGGCGGTGCTGTGGCGCTGGCTGCCGCGCGGCGAGCGCCATGCGGCGCCGGATGCGGCCGCGCTGAAAATCAGCGATGCGCGTCTGCGCCGCCCGCTGGCGATGGCCTTCGCGGCGATGTTCAGCGTGATCGTCGCGCAGGTGGTGGTGGGATTTTTCGCGCTGGACCGGCTGCACCTGGATGCCACGGCCGCGGCCAGCGCCGCGGGCATGGCCCTGACGGCGGCCGGGGTGGCGCTGATCCTGGCGCAGCTGCTGGTGCGCGGCCTGGGCTGGCCGCCGCAGCGGCTGATCCGCATCGGCTGCGCGGTATCGGCCGTCGGCTTCGGCTCGGTGCTGTTCGCCACCAGCAGCACCGCCTTGTGGCTGGGCTATTTCGTCTCGGCGGCCGGCATGGGCTGGGTGTTCCCCTCGGTCACCGCGCTGGCCGCCAATGCGGTGAATGCGAACGAGCAAGGCGCGACCGCCGGCACCATCGCCGCCGCGCAGGGCTTGGGCATAATCGCCGGGCCGCTGGCGGGCACGCTGGTCTATGGCATCGATCCAGGCGCACCGTATGCGCTGGTCGCGCTGCTGCTGGCCCTGGCGGCGCTGTGGCCGGCACGCCCCCTTGCGCCCGGCGTGGCGGCGGCAGAGCACTGAGCCGGCATGGCCCTGGCCCCGGCAGGCACTCTGGTGGTGGTATGGTTGCCGTCGATGTATTTTCAGGAGACATTTCGTGAACCGCTACCCCCTCCCCGACCTCAACACCTTGCCGGCCGACATCCGCCAGCGCATCCTTGAAGTGCAGGAAAAGGCCGGCTTCATTCCCAATGTGTTCCTGGCCTTCGCGCGGCGGCCGGCCGAGTGGCGCGCCTTCTTCGCCTACCACGATGCGCTGATGCTCAAGGAGGAAGGCTCGCTCACCAAGGGCGAGCGCGAGATGATCGTCACCGCCACCAGCGCGCACAACCAGTGCCTGTACTGCGTGGTGGCGCACGGTGCGCTGGTGCGCATCTACGAGAAGCAGCCGCTGCTGGCCGACCAGCTGGCGGTGAACTGGCGCAAGGCAGACATCACGCCGCGCCAGCGCGCGATGCTCGACTTTGCCATGAAGGTTTGCACCCGTTCGCAAGAGATAGCCGATGCGGATTTCGACGCGCTGCATGCGCATGGCTTCGACGACGAGGATATCTGGGACATCGCCGCGATCACCGCCTTCTTTGGGCTGTCGAACCGCATGGCCAGCTTCGCCGGCATGCAGCCCAATCCGGAGTTCTTCATGATGGGCCGGCTGCCGCGGCAGAAATAGGCCACCAAGCAGGCCGCCAGGAACATGCCCCAAAAGCAAAGGGTGGCCATGCCACCCTTTGCTTTTGGGGCGCATGCCTGTGCCTGGAGCGGATGGCTACTCGTTGTCGCCCGCCGGCCAGTCGCGGATATAGGCCTTGAGCATCTTGTTCTCGAAGTTCTGGCTGTCCACCACGGCCTTGGCCACGTCGTAGAAGCTGATCACGCCCATCAGCATCTTGTTGTCCATCACCGGCATGTAGCGGGCGTGGCGCTCCAGCATCATGTGGCGCACCTCGTCGAGCTCGGTCTCCAGCGCGCAGGTCAGCGGTGCCTTGTCCATGGCATCGCGCACCAGCTGGCTGCCCGCGCTGCCGCCGTTCTTGACGATGTTGAAGATGACTTCGCGGAAGGTCAGCATGCCCACCAGGTTGCCATGGTCCATCACCACCAGCGAGCCGATGTCCTTGTCGGCCATGGTTTCGATGGCGGTGCTCAATGGCTCGTCCATGTTCACGGTGTACAAGGTATTGCCCTTGACGCGCAGGATGTCACTGACTTTCATGGCCTATCTCCCAAAAATCCTAGGTAGTGCGGCAGCGGTTCGCATGTCTGACTATGCACAAATATAGCCGACAATCCGTGGCAGTTCACACGAGTCGCACGAATCAGAGGAGACTTTGCATGCCCGGATTTTCCGACCCCGGCTTCGACACGCTGAGCCTGCACGCCGGCGCCAGCCCCGACCCCGCAACCGGGGCCCGCGCCGTGCCCATCCACCTGACGACTTCGTTCGTCTTCGAATCCAGCGACCATGCGGCCAGCCTGTTCAACCTGGAGCGGCCCGGCCATGTCTACAGCCGGCTGAGCAACCCCACCAATGCGGTGCTGGAGCAGCGCGTGGCGGCGCTGGAGGGCGGCGTGGGCGCGATCGCGGTGGCCAGCGGCCAGGCCGCGCTGCATCTGGCGATCGCCACGCTGATGGGCGCGGGCAGCCACATCGTGGCCAGCACGGCGCTGTATGGCGGCAGCCAGAACCTGCTGCACTACACGCTGCGCCGCTTCGGCATCGAGACCAGCTTCGTTGCGCCCGGCGACATCGATGGCTGGCGCGCCGCCGTGCGCCCCAATACCAAGCTGTTCTTCGGCGAGACCGTGGGCAATCCGGGGCTGGAGGTGCTGGACATCCCCACGGTGAGCGCCATCGCCCACGAGGCCGGGGTGCCGCTGCTGGTGGACTCGACCCTCACCTCGCCCTGGCTGGTCAAGCCCTTCGAGCACGGCGCCGACCTGGTCTACCACTCGGCCACCAAGTTCCTCTCGGGCCATGGCACGGTGATTGGCGGCATCGTGGTCGATGGCGGCAGCTTCGACTGGGAAAAGAGCGGCAAATTCCCCGAGCTGACCCAGCCCTACGACGGCTTTCACGGCATGGTCTTCAGCGAAGAGAGCACGGTCGGCGCCTTCTTGCTGCGCGCCCGCCGCGAGGGCCTGCGCGATTTTGGCGCCTGCATGAGCCCGCACACCGCCTGGCTGATCCTGCAGGGCATAGAGACCCTGGCGCTGCGCATGGAGCGGCACATGCGCAATACCGAAAAGGTGGTGCAGTTCCTGGCCAGTCATCCGCTGGTTGGCCGCGTGGGCCATCCCATGCTCGAATCCCACCCGTCTCACGCACTGGCCCAAAAGCTGATGCCGCGCGGCGCGGGCTCGGTGTTCAGCTTCGACATCGCCGGCAGCCGCAGCCAGGGCAAAAAGTTCATCGAGGCGCTCAAGCTCTTCAGCCACCTGGCCAATGTGGGCGACTGCCGCTCGCTGGTGATCCACCCGGCCAGCACCACGCATTTCCGCATGACGGACGAGGCGCTGGCGCAGGCCGGCATTGGCCAGGGCACGATACGCCTGTCGATCGGCCTGGAGGATGCCGACGACCTGATCGACGATCTCAAGCGCGCGCTCAAGGCCGCGGAAAAAGCGGCCTAGCCAAGGAGGAGCCCTGCATGTTCATCGACGTCAACGGCAGCCGCCTCTACGCCTACACCGGCGGCAAGCCCTTCAACCCCGAGCGGCCCACGGCCATCTTCATCCATGGCGTGCTGTGCGACCACAGCGTCTGGGCGCTGCAAAGCCGCTATCTCGCCAATCATGGCTGGAACGTGCTGGCCCTTGACCTGCCCGGCCACTGCAGGAGCGGCGGCGAAGCGCCGAAGTCCGTCGAAGCGGCGGCGGATTTCATAGCTCAGCTGATGGACTCTGCCGGCATACGGCAGGCCGCGCTGATCGGCCACAGCTGGGGCAGCCTGATCGCGATGGAGGCCGCGGCCCGCCTGAAGGAGCGCATCAGCCACCTGGTGCTGGTGGGCACGGCCGCGCCGATGAAGGTCTCGCCCGCGCTGCTGGACCTGGCCCTGAGCGCCCCCGAGAAGGCCATCGCCATGGTGCAGACCTTCTCGCGCGCCACGCTGTCGCCACCGGGCGGCGCGGGCAGCTGGGTGTTCGGCGCCGGCACGGCCCTGGGCCGGCGTGTGCTGGCCAGCAATGCCGCGACCAATCTGCTGCACGCCGGTTTTCTGGCCTGCGACAGCTACGCGGGCGGCGAAGCCGCCATGGGCGCGCTGGCCTGCCCGGTGCTTTTCGTGCTGGGCGAGCAGGACCAGATGACCCCACCCAAGGCTGCCAGGGGGCTGATCGACGCCGCCAAGGCAGCGGGCAGGCAGCCCCGGGTGCAGACGATTCCCCACGGCCACAACCAGATGAGCGAGTCGCCGGACGAGACGCTGTTCGCGATCCGGGATTTCCTGCAGCAAGGCAATTGACGCCAAACGCTCAACGCATAACGCTCAACGTTTCTGCAGCACGTCGATCAGCATCAGCTGGTCCAGCCCGCAGTGCCACCACAGCGCATCGGTGGCGCCGTTGTGCTCCAGCAGCAGGGTCTCGAACAGCGGTTGGGCCCGCGTGGCCGCGGGGTCGATCAGCAGCAGGTAGCGCAGCTCGCTGTCCACCGGCAGCGCGGCCCCGTCCTGCACGTCGGCCACCGCGCCCACCCAGTCGAGCTGGGTCAGCACCTCCAGCGGGCGGCGCAGCTGCCCCTCTTCCACCCCCAGCCGCGCGGCCAACCCGTGCAGGCGCAGGCCCTTCTCGGGCAAGAAGCGCACCTGGCCCAGGGCCTGCAGCGCTTCGAGCGCGAGCTGGAAATCCCAGCTCTGCGCCGTGGGCAGGCGGTGCACGCCTGCCAGCACGCTGGGCAGGTAGGCGGCGACCACCGCGCCCAGCAGCACGATCACCCAGGCCACATAGATCCACACCAGCAGGATGGGCAAGGTGGCGAAGGTGCCATAGATCATCGAGTACACCGGCACGCTCGTCAGGTACAGCCCCAGCACCTTCTTGGCCAGCTCGATGCCGAGCGCGACGAACACGCCGCCGGCCAGCGCGAAGCGCCAGGGCACGTGGGTGTTGGGCACGTAGCGGTACATCGCGCTCATGCCCAGCGCCATCAGCACGAACTCGATCGAGTCGAACAGCAGCCGCAGCAGCAGGGGCATGGCGCCGAACATGCTGCGCGACGCGGCCACCGCCGACGAGGTCAGCGCCAGGCTCAGGCCCAGCACCACCGGCCCCAGCGTGATCGCGGCCCAGTAGATCAGCACGCGCTGGCCCAGCGGGCGCAGGCGCGGCACGCGCCAGATGGCGTTGAGCGTGCGGTCGATGGTCAGGATCAGCGCCAGCGCCGTCACCAGCAGCGCGCTCAGGCCCGCCAGCCCGAGCCGGCTGGCCTTGCTGGAGAACTGGGTCACATAGTCGAGCACCTGGTTGGCGATGGTGGCCGGTATCAGGCTGCTGACCAGCCAGCGCTGCAGCACGCCCTCGACCTGCGCAAAGATGGGAAAGGCGGTGAACAGCGCCAGCGCCACGGTCACGAAAGGCACCAGCGCCAGCAGCGTGGTGAAAGTGAGGCTGCTCGCGGTCAGCCCCAGGCGATCCTCGCGAAAGCGCACGCGCAAGGTGTTGGCGGTGGTGGCCCAGGGAAAGCCCGCCAGCCGCTCCAGCCCCTGGGCCAGGCGCCCCGCCAGGCGGCCGGAAGCTTCTCGTTCCTTATCTTCAGTCATATGGCCGCTATGATGCCAGCCTCATGCCGACGAATTCTGTAACTATTGTTGAGCCCAGCGCCCGTGCGCTGGGTACGCAGTGGCTGGCCGTGGGCGCCCTGGGCGCGCTGCTGCTGCTGTGCCTGGCCTGGGAGCTGTGGCTGGCGCCGCTGCGCCCGGGCGGCTCGTGGCTGGCGCTCAAGGCGCTGCCGCTGGCGCTGCCGCTGGCCGGGCTGCTCAAGCGCCGCATGTATACCTTTCGCTGGCTGAGCCTATTGGTCTGGCTGTACTTTAGCGAGGGTGTGGTGCGCGCCTGGAGCGACCGCGCTCCCAGCCGTTGGCTGGCCCTGGCCGAGATCGCGCTGTGCCTGCTGCTGTTCATCGCCTGCACGCTGCATGTGCGCTGGCGCCTGCGCAGCGCCAAGGCATCCCGAACCCGATACCGAGATACCGAGAACTGCAATGAGTGATACGTCGAACCTGCTTGCCGCCCTGCGCCAGATCGTGGGCGATGCCCATGTGCTGACCGAGGGCGATCTGACCGCCTACGAACAAGACTGGCGCCGCCGCGAGCGCGGCCGCGCGCTGGCCGTGGTGCGCCCGGCCAGCACCGAGCAGGTGGCGGCGGTGGTCAAGGCCTGCGCCGCGAACGGCACCGCCATCGTGCCGCAGGGCGGCAACACCGGCCTGGTTGTGGGCTCCATCCCCGATGCCTCGGGCACCCAGGTGCTGCTGAGCCTCACCCGCATGAACGCCATCCGCGCCTTCGACAAGGACAACCTGACCTTCACCGTCGAGGCCGGCTGCATACTGCAGACGCTGCAGGAGGCGGCCGAGCGCGAGGGCTACCTGTTTCCGCTGTCGCTGGCGGCCGAGGGCAGTTGCACCATCGGCGGCAACCTGGGTACCAATGCCGGCGGCACCCAGGTGGTGCGCTATGGCAACACCCGCGAGCTGTGCCTGGGGCTGGAGGTGGTGAACGCGCAGGGCGAGGTCTGGAACGGCCTCAAGGGCCTGCGCAAGGACAATACCGGCTACGACCTGCGCAACCTGATGATCGGCAGCGAAGGCACGCTCGGGATCATCACCGCCGCGACGATGAAGCTCTACCCGCTGCCCGCCAGCCAGCTCACCGCCTGGGCGGCGGTGCCGTCGATGGAGGCCGCGGTCGAGCTGCTGGGCCTGGCGCACCGCTACCTGGGCGCGGGCCTGACCGGCTTCGAGGTGATGAACCGCTTTGCGCTGACCCTGGTGCACAAGCACATGCCGCAGCTGCGCGTGCCCTTTATCGACAACGAGGACTACCCCTACGCCGTGGTGCTGGAGAACTCCGACAGCGAATCCGAGGCCCATGCCCGCGAGCGCTTTGAGGCGCTGATGGAGGCGGCCTTCGAGCAGGGCTGCGTGCTGGATGCGGTGGTGGCCGAGAACCTCTCGCAGGCGCACAACCTGTGGCATATCCGCGAAAGCGTGCCGCTGGCCCAGGCTGAAGAGGGGCTGAACATCAAGCACGACATCTCGGTGCCGATCTCGCGCATCCCGGCCTTCGTGGCGCATGCCGAGGCCCTGCTCGCGCGCGAGATCGCCGGCATGCGCCTGGTGAACTTCGGCCACCTGGGCGACGGCAACCTGCACTTCAACGTGCAGGCGCCCGCGGGCGCCGACGGCCCGGCCTTCCTGCGCGAGCGCGAGCACGAGGTCAACCACCTGGTCTACGATGCGGTGGCCGAGTTCGGCGGCTCGATCTCGGCCGAGCACGGCATAGGCGCGCTCAAGGCCGACACCTTGCCGCAGTACCAGTCGCCGGTGGCACTGGCGATGATGCAGGCCATCAAGCAGGCGCTGGACCCGCAGGGCATCCTCAACCCGCAGTGCATGCTGCGCCGCGGCATGCCGGCTGCTGAATAAAACAATAGCTGCTAGCGATTTACCGTTAACGTTTTTCATATGAAAACTATCGGAAAATATTAACCAGAAAGCGCTAAAAGCTCACTTTTTTGCTAGTTACTCGCATGACCACACCGCCCCGCCCCGCCCCGTCGACCTACGAAGACTTCATGCGCCACGTCTACACCCATGGCGTGGCCAAGACCGACCGCACCGGCACCGGCACCAAGAGCGTGTTCGGCTACCAGATGCGCTTCGATCTGGGCCAGGGCTTTCCGCTGGTGACCACCAAGAAGGTGCACCTCAAGTCCATCATCCTGGAGCTGCTGTGGTTTTTGCGCGGCGACAGCAATGTGCGCTGGCTGCAGGAGCGCGGCTGCACCATCTGGGACGAGTGGGCGCGCGCGGACGGCGGCCTCGGGCCGGTCTACGGCGTGCAGTGGCGCAGCTGGCCCCGGGCCGACGGCACCCACATCGACCAGATCGCCCAGGTGGTCGAGCAGCTCAAAAGCAACCCCGACAGCCGGCGCATCATCGTCAGCGCCTGGAACGTGGCCGAGCTCTCCGAGATGGCGCTGATGCCTTGCCACGCCTTCTTCCAGTTCTACGTGGCCGAGGGCAAGCTCAGCTGCCAGCTCTACCAGCGCAGCGCCGACATCTTCCTGGGCGTGCCCTTCAACATTGCCAGCTACGCGCTGCTGACCCATATGCTGGCCCAGCAATGCGCGCTGGAAGTGGGCGACTTCATCTGGACCGGCGGCGACTGCCACATCTACAACAACCACTTCGAGCAGGTCGAGACCCAGCTCGCGCGCCAGCCACTGCCGCTGCCGCGGCTGCAGATCAGGCGCCGCCCGGCATCGATCTTCGACTACGAGTACGAGGACTTCGAGGTGCTGGACTACCAGCACCACCCGGCCATCAAGGCGCCGGTGGCGGTGTAGGAATAGGCGCGCGCCTTGCCGCCGCCAGAGATGCCAGAGATGCCGGGTGCTCAATGCCCGGCGGCTTCTAGAATGCAGCCACGCTCTCTGCGATGCTGCCACTGGAGGGTGCCCACCTGATTGCCAGGCGCCAGGCCCCATTCCGAATGATTGAATATATACAAGTACTTCGCTTCATAGCGGCAATCTGGGTCGCCATTTTTCATGCGAAGCAATGCGCGTTTTTCCCGCAGCCCCCCCAATGGCTTGAATCAATCATCAATGCCGGCTATGCGGGCGTGGATATATTCTTCGTCATCAGCGGCGCCATCATGGCGCACTCAAGCACGAACTCCACGCATGGCCCCAAAACTGCGGCACAATTCCTGCTAACCCGTTTCTCTCGCATCTATACAGGCTGGTGGCCAGCAATGCTGATGTATTTTTTATTTTTCAAAATTACACAGCAAACCAGCCCTCAGACCGACCTTGCTGCATCACTCATCCTCTACCCCGCACCACTGCCCAGCCTGATTATTGTTGTAATTTGGTCATTGACGTTTGAGCTATATTTTTATGCAATAATCTCCCTGGGACTGCTGGCAACGCCAAAAAAAAGAAGCATATTACTCAAGTCCTGGGCCTTGCTGATTTTTCTCAGCAATATCTTACTACTATACTATCGACAAAAATCAAACAAGTCCATACCAATAGATTGGCTGGAAATAATATATGTAGCGCCAATAACTCTTGAATTTTTCATGGGTTATTTTCTTTACCGTTTTATATCAAAGAGCCCAAACCTCAAATGGCCTGCCTGGGGTGGGTTTTTGATAATTTCTTGCTCAGCCATATTTTATTTTTCCAACCATTTCTCCGACAGAGATCATGGATTGGCAGGTTATTATTATTGGCCGGAGCGCACGATCTTGATCGGCCTCGCCTCCACGGCGGCAGTCGGGCTGGCGCTGAAAATTACCCCGCCAAAAACAAAATTAATACTTATTCTCTCTCGGCTGGGGAATTATTCATACGCAATTTACCTTCTTCATATTCTCGTCTTCAATGTAAGCTCCATCTTCCTGCAATGGATAAATAAAGCCCAGGATCAGCGGCCCGCTATAATACTGGCTGTTTTTACATTGTTGATCGTGCTGTCAGCCATATACCATCGCTGTGTGGAGCAGCCACTTTATCTATTCTTCCGTCGCAGAATTAGCCGACACCTAGGCCAAACTTCGCAATGATCCATCTCATCTACGCGCGCGCCCGCAACGGCGTGATCGGCAAGGACAACCGCATGCCCTGGCACCTGCCGGAGGACATGGCGCACTTCAGGCAGCGCACCGCGGGCAGCGCCGTCATCATGGGGCGCAAGACCTGGGACTCGCTGCCGCCGCGCTTTCGCCCGTTGCCGGGCCGGCGCAATATCGTGCTCACCCGCCAGCGCGACTGGCAGGCCGAAGGCGCGCAGGCGGCCCATTCGCTGGAGCAGGCCCTGGCCGCAGCCGGCTCTGGCGGCCAGCCCGTCTGGGTCATCGGCGGCGCCGAGCTGTATGCGCAGGCGCTGCCGCTGGCCGATGCGCTGGCGGTCACCGAGATCGAGCAGGATTTCGATGGCGATGCCTTCGCGCCGCCGCTCGGCGATGCCTGGGCCGAAATCAGCCGCGAACGCCATACCAGCAGCAATGGGCTGCAGTTCAGCTTCGTCGAATACCGGCGCAAGCCCGCTGCAAGCCATCCGAACATCACCTAACAATCGATTGGTGACATTCACTTTTCATAGCATCTCGGCTTCCGTTGGCCTGATCTGTGGCCGCCTCAGGCAAGCGATGCGGGTGTTTCATTGGTACTAACCCCAGGTTTCTACTAACTCCCGCAGTGCAGCATCGCCCTAAAATCGACTGGATGTGCCTGTAGCAGGCAAGCGCCGCGCCCAGCGAGCCCACAAGATTATTTTTCTCCCCGGAGCCCCGATGACCAACGAAGAAATACTGGCCCAGTTCGGCCCCCGCGAAGCGATGGAATACGACGTAGTGATCGTCGGCGGGGGCCCCGGCGGCCTGGCCACCGCGATCCGCCTCAAGCAGCTCGCGGCAGAGAAGGGAACGGACGTTTCGGTCGTGGTGCTCGAAAAGGGCTCCGAGCCCGGCGCCCACATCCTCTCCGGGGCGATCATGGACCCGCGCGCTCTGACCGAGCTGATCCCCGACTGGAAGGAAAAAGGCGCTCCGCTGACGCAGCCCGTCACCGACGACGCGATGATCTTTCTGAGCGAAAAGTCAGGCTTTCGCACGCCCAACTTCCTGCTGCCGGCGTGCTTCCAGAACCACGGCAACTACATCGTGCGCCTGGGCTTCGTCACCAAGTGGCTGGCCGACCAGGCCGAGGCGCTGGGCGTGGAGATCTTCCCCGGCTTCGCCGCCGCCGAGGTGCTGTACAACGACGATGGCTCGGTCAAGGGCGTGGCCACCGGCAACATGGGCGTGGGCAAGGATGGCGAGCCCACGGACGACTTCCAGCTCGGCATGGAGCTGCATGCCAAGTACACCATCTTCGCCGAAGGCGCGCGCGGCAACCTGGGCAAGCAGCTGATCGCGCGCTTCAAGCTCGACGCCGGCAAGGACCCGCAGACCTACGGCATCGGCGTCAAGGAGCTGTGGGAGATCGACCCCCAGCGCCACCAGCCCGGCTTCGTGATGCACACTGCCGGCTGGCCCATGGACAACCACACCTACGGCGGCGCCTTCCTCTACCACCTGGACGACAACCTGGTCACGCTGGGCTTCATCACCGGCCTGGACTACAGCAACCCGTATCTCTCGCCTTTCGAGGAGATGCAGCGCTGGAAGACCCATCCCAACATCCGCTACTACCTCGAAGGCGACGAGTCCAAGGGCATCAAGCCGGCCAAGCGCCTGTCGTACGGTGCGCGCGCCATCACCGCCGGCGGCCTGCTGTCGCTGCCCAAGACCATCTTCCCCGGCGGCGCGCTGGTGGGCTGCGACGCCGGCTACCTGAACGTCAGCCGCATCAAGGGCAGCCACGCCGCGATCAAGACCGGCATGCTGGCAGCCGAAGCCGCCTACGATGCCATCGTGGCCGGCCGCCAGCACGACGAGCTCACCGCCTACCCCGCGGCCTTCGAGAAGAGCTGGCTGCATGAAGAGCTCAACAAGAGCCGCAACTTCAAGGCCTGGTTCAAGAAGGGCCTGGTCACCGCCACCGTGATGAACGGCATCGAGCAGTTCGTGCTCAAGGGCAATATCCCCTGGACGCTGCACCGCGACAAGCCCGACCACGCCTACCTCAAGCCGGCCGCCGAGTGCAAGCCGATCGAGTACCCCAAGCCGGACGGCAAGCTCACCTTCGACCGCCTCTCCAGCGTGTTCATCAGCAACACCAACCATGCCGAGAACCAGCCCTCGCACCTGACGCTCAAGGATGCGAGCGTGCCGGTCAACATCAACCTGGCCAAGTACGCCGGGCCCGAGAGCCGTTTCTGCCCGGCCGGGGTCTACGAGTTCGTGCCCGATGAGACCCAGGGCGACCAGCGCCTGCAGATCAACGCGCAGAACTGCGTGCACTGCAAGACCTGCGACATCAAGGACCCGACGCAGAACATCGTCTGGGTCACGCCCGAAGGCGGCGGCGGCCCGAACTACTCGGGCATGTAACCCCTCCACGGCCACCGCAAGGTGGCCGTTTTTCCTGGGCTGGCGCCGCATCGCAACTAGGGATTCCGATATACGCTTAATGTATCTTGCAGGCGATACCGGGTGTAGACTGCTGCCACTTTGGTGCCGGGTCGAAACCCGCACGTCCGTTCAACTTTCACGTCTTGTGGAGATACGCATATGAAGCAACTGGCCTGGGCTCCCCTGGGTGCGCTCGCGCTGGCAATCGCCGCCATCGCCCCCGCGCAAGCGGCTGATCAGAAATCGGTGGCGGTGACCGCCATCGTCGAGCACCCGGCGCTCGATGCCGTGCGCGACGGCGTGCAGGCAGCGCTCAAGGCCGAGGGCTTCGAGTCTGGCAAGAACCTCAAGTGGCAGTACCAGAGCGCCCAGGGCAACACCGGCACCGCCGCGCAGATCGCGCGCAAGTTCGTTGGCGACAAGCCCGACGTGATCGTCGCCATCGCCACCCCCTCGGCCCAGGCCGTGGTGGCCGCCACCAAGAGCGTGCCGGTGGTGTTCTCCGCCGTGACCGACCCCGTCGTCGCCAAGCTGGTGCCGAGCTGGGAGCCCTCCAAGACCAACGTGACCGGCGTGTCCGACCTGCTGGCGCTGGACAAGCAGATGGAACTGCTCAAGAAGGTGGTGCCGGGTGCCAAGCGCGTGGGCATGGTCTACAACCCCGGCGAGGCCAACTCCACCGTGGTGGTCAAGGAGCTCAAGGCCCTGCTGCCCAAGATGGGCATGACCCTGGTGGAGGCCGCCGCGCCCCGCTCGGTGGATGTCGGCAGCGCCGCGCGCAGCCTGGTCGGCAAGGCCGATGTGATCTACACCAACACCGACAACAACGTGGTGTCGGCCTACGAATCGCTGGTCAAGGTGGGCCAGGAATCCAAGCTGCCGCTGGTGGCCTCGGACACCGACTCGGTGGGCCGCGGCGCGGTGGCCGCGCTGGGCATCAACTACCGCGACCTGGGCGAGCAGACCGGCCGCATGGTGGCGCGCATCCTCAAGGGCGACAAGCCCGGCGACATCAAGCCCGAAGTCTCCACCAAGATGGAACTCTTCGTGAACCCCGGCGCCGCAGAGAAGCAGGGCGTGAAGCTGTCGGACGAGCTGATCAAGTCGGCCACCAAGGTCGTCCAGTAAAAATCATGAGCAGCCGGCGCTTGCACCATCCGTGCAAGCCGGCTATTGACATCACAGCCCCGCCAGAAGCGGGGCTCTTTTGTTCGCAACGACCATGACTCTGTTCTCTTTTCTTGGCGCCATCGAGATCGGGCTGATCTTCGCCCTCGTCGCCCTTGGTGTCTTCATCTCGTTTCGGCTGCTGCGCTTTCCCGACCTCACGGTCGACGGCAGCTTTCCCCTCGGCGGCGCGGTCTGCGCCGTCATGATCGCGGGCGGCCACAGCCCCCTCGTGGCAACGATTGCCGCTGGCATCGCGGGCGCGATGGCGGGCTTCATTACCGGCTGGCTCAACGTCAAGCTCAAGATCATGGACCTGCTGGCCAGCATCCTGATGATGATCGCGCTGTACTCGGTGAACCTGCGCATCATGGGCGGCCCGAACATTCCGCTGATCAACGACCCCACGCTGTTCAACCAGCTGCAGCCCGCCAGCATGGAAGACTACGTGTTCCGCCCGCTGCTGCTGTTGGTGATCGTGATCGCCGCCAAGCTGGTGATGGACTGGTTCTTCCTGACCGAGCGCGGCCTGGCCATCCGCGCCACCGGCACCAACGCCCGCATGGCGCGCGCCCAGGGCGTGAACACCGGCGGCATGATCCTGCTGGGCATGGCGATCTCCAACGCCCTGGTGGCGCTGGCCGGCGCCCTCTTCGCGCAGACCCAGGGCGGCGCCGACATCTCCATGGGCATAGGCACCATCGTGATCGGACTGGCCGCGGTGATCGTGGGCGAGGCCATCCTGCCCTCGCGCCGCCTGGTGATGGCCACGCTGGCCGTGATCCTCGGCGCCATCGTCTACCGCTTCTTCATCGCGCTGGCGCTGAACAGCGACTTCATCGGCTTGAAGGCCCAGGACCTGAACCTGGTGACCGCGGTGCTGGTGACCATCGCGCTGGTGATACCGCAACTCAAGCGCAAATTGGCGAAAAAGCTGTGATGCCTGGAGAAAAGAACATGCTGAGCGCCAAAGACCTCAAGATCACCTTCAACCCCGGCACGCCCATCGAAACCCGCGCCCTGCGCGGCGCATCGCTGGAGATCCCCGCCGGCCAGTTCGTCACCGTCATCGGCTCCAACGGCGCCGGCAAATCCACCTTCCTGAACGCCATCTCGGGCGACCTGCTGGTGGATACCGGCTCCATTGTCATCGACGGCGAGGACATGACCCGCAAGCCCGTGTGGGAGCGCTCCTCGCGCGTGGCCCGGGTGTTCCAGGACCCGATGGCCGGCACCTGCGAAGACCTGTCCATCGAGGAGAACATGGCGCTGGCGCACGAGCGCGGCAACTTCCGCGGCCTCAAGAAGGCGGTGAAGGCCACCAACCGCGAGCTGTACCGCGAACGCCTGGCCACGCTGGGCCTGGGGCTGGAAAACCGCCTCACCGACCGCATCGGCCTGCTCTCGGGCGGCCAGCGCCAGGCGGTGAGCCTGTTGATGGCGGCGCTGCAGCCATCGCGCATCCTGCTGCTCGACGAACACACCGCCGCGCTCGACCCGCGCACCGCCGACTTCGTGCTGCAGCTCACCGCGCGTATCGTCGAGGAAGGCAAGCTCACCACCATGATGGTCACCCACAGCATGCGCCAGGCGCTGGACGTGGGCACGCGCACCGTGATGCTGCACCAGGGCCAGGTGGTGCTCGATGTGAGCGGCGAGGAGCGCTCCCGCATGGACGTGCCCGACCTGCTGCAGATGTTCGAGAAGGTGCGCGGCGAAAAGCTCGCCGACGACGCGCTGCTGCTGGGCTGAGGCCCCTCCCCCCAGAATGCAGAAAGTCCGCCACTGGCGGACTTTCTTTTTGATGGCTTTTAACGCTTAGCTTGTACTGCGGCGGCGCACACCAGCCAGGCCCAGCAGGGCCAGGGCCAGCAGCCCCAGCCAGGCTGGCGACGACAAGGTGGGTACCGGCAGCGCCGGTGTGCCGCCACCGCTGCGCGGATAGCCGATGATGGCCGGCGGCACCGCGCCGCTGCCGGCAGCGACCACCACGGTGCCGGTGTTGCTGCCCTGGGTGGGCGCCGAAGCCTTCCAGCCCGAGGGCACCGTCGCGGTATCCACGGTGTAGGCATAGCTGCCCGGCAGCGGGTTCGGGATGCTGATATTGCCCTGGGCGTCGGTGACTGCGGTGGTGCTGAACCCGTTCGGGCCGGTGACCGTCACGCTGATGCCCGACAGATTCGCATCGCTGCCGTCCTGGCTGCCATTGCCATTGGCGTCGCCATAGATGTGGATGGACAGGCTGCGCTGGTAGTAGCCGATCGGGTTGGCCGTGGCCGACTCGCCGGCAGTCGCGGTCACCGTCTGGGCCGAGCCACCCGCGGCGCCATCGTTGCCGGTGGTGTTCACATAGCCGGCCGGCGGGTTGTCGACCTTGACCGTATAGCTGCCTGGCGGCAGGTCGGCCGCATAGCTGCCATCGGCCGCGACCGCAACCGTATAGGTCTGGCCGCTTTGCGTGTTGGTCAGTGTCACCGAGCCCGGGTTCACGCCGCTGGGCAATGCGCCCTCGCTGCCGTCGCGGCTGCTATTCGCATTCTGATCCCAGAAAATGGTGCCGGTGACGCGGGCCAGCAGGCCGATCGAGGCGCTGGCAGGGCCCCCGGGAGCCGACTCGTTCGTGGTGACCGAGGCGATGGTATTGGTCACCGCCGCCGCATCGACCCGCACGCCATCGATCTGGATCTTGCAGCTGGTGCCCGCCCCGGCACCCAGCGTGCCGCCGGCCAGCTTCAAGCTGCCGGCGGCAACCGTCACCGTGCCGCCGCAGGTATTACTGGCCACGCTCGTCGCGGTGTTGACCAGGCCGGCGGGATAGGTGTCGGTGAATGCCACTCCGCTCAGCGCCACGTCGTCGCTATTCGTCACCGTGACGATGAGGCTGACCGTGCTGCCCACCGGAACCGGGCCCGGCGGGTTGAACGCCTTGCTCAAGCCGGGAGGATTCGGCGTCAGCAACACGTTGGCCTGAGCCGAGACGCCGCTGGACAGGCCCAGCTTCGGATCGGCGCTGAGCTGCGCCGTGTTGGGCACGGACTGATTGCCCACCGCGATCGCCGAGTAGGTCAGCACCACGCCGCTGGCCGCCGGCAGGCTGAAAGGCCCTGCGCTGATGCCGCTGGCATCCGAGCTGAAGCCCGGGCAAGCCGCCTGCCCAGTGATGCGCGGGTTGTCGGCCGTCGTCATCGGTCGGCAGCCGACGATGGCATAACCCGCCGGGTTCGCTGGCTGCAGCACGGCCGGCAGCTTGTCGCTGAAATACAGGCCATCGATGCCCACCTGGGTCGGGTTCGCGATCGCCACGGTATAGGTTGCCAGCTGGCCCGGCTTGACGCTGATCGGCGCAACCGACTTGGTCAGGGTAGCGGTTCCGATCACCGGCGGCACGATGAGGGCGTCGTCCGTCCCTGGTGTCCAGCTGCTGGCGGTGGTCGACGCGGTGTCGGCGCTGAGCTGTGCCTGGTTCTGCAGCGTGGCCGCCGGCAAGCTGACATCGAACTGGTAGTTCAGCGTGAACGTCACGCTCTTGCCCGCCGGTATGGTGCTTGCGCCCGGGCTGCCCCAGATCACATCGATGGTCTTCAACGCATAGCCGTACTGCTCGTACAGCTGCGGCAGCTCCGAGGGTGTCTGGGTGCCCCGGTACTCGTCCACGTCAACATTGAGCACCAGTGGCTGCGCCGGGCAGGAGGCCCCCGCATCGGCAGTACAGCTGCTGCTGATCAGCGTGGCATTCGCCGCAGCCGAATTGGCATAGGTGAACAACTGGTCCTGGAAATGCGGCAGGTCCAGCGGGGTCGGAGTGCTGTTGGTCAGCACAACCTGGAACGACACCTGTCCATTGGCCGGGATCAGGGTTTCGCTGGCCGGCGGCAGGATGGTCTTGGTCACCGTCAGCGGCGGCGGCGCGGGCGGGCAGGCCGGCACCGACACGCTGTAGTCAACCTCGGCCGAATCGTCGCGATAGTTTCCCTGCAGCGCCGGCGGGCTGGTCGTCTGGTAGCGCCAGTTGCTGTAGTTGCTGCCGTTCTGCGCATATGCACCATTCTGGGAGCAAACCCCCGAAGGCAGCTGCATCGGCACGATCAGCTCGATCGAGCCGCCCGCGGGCCAGGTCTGGCTGCCGTTGTCGGTGAACATGAACTGCGATGGCCCTGCCGTGCCTGTGGCGTTGCCAACGGGAATCAACTGCGTGGGGCAGACGCCGCCATTGGCCGAGGTGCAGGTGATGCCGGAATACGGCGGCGGGGTATCGCCGCCATACGAGGGCTGCGTGACCCCCGAACCGCAGTTGTAGCCGCTCAATGTGCACAAGTCCGTTGCAACATAGGGCAGCGTGCTGGCGGCATCCTGCCCCGGCGCCGGCACGAACCAGTTGGGAGCGCTGGTGATGTTGGTCGTGGGCTGGCCGCCGCTGCCAAAGGGCAACGAGTTGGAGTCGCCGAGCGTCCAGTGCGTCAGCGGCAGGCCCGGTGAAAGGCGGTTGGTATAGGTCAGTTTCCAGTACACCACCTGGCCCAGGCTCAATGGCCCCTGGATCAGCTGGGTGGCGGCCGCATCCGCATAGGGGCCGGTCTTGGTGGCCGATACGTTGTAGGAGTTGCCGGGGCAGTTGGTGCCGATCAGCAGGGGCGTCGAGATTTGCAGGCCATTGTTGTCACCGCCGGGAGTGCCGAAGTAGGACTGGGGGTTGTAGTTAGTGTCTATCACCGTGCCCGGCGGCCGGATCTGCGAACTGGCCCACAGGCTAAAGGGCCGGCAGGTCGAGCCGGTGTAGTCAGCCGGGAAATCGCCAGGCGCCTGCCCGGTGACGGTGATGGTGATGAGGTCGCCCGCGCCCAGCGTAGCCGTAGTCGCTGCGTAATACAAATAGGCCGAGTTCGAGGACACCAGTGATGCCGCGCTCGGGCAGGCCGCCTGGCCGCTGTTGTTCGTGGTGACCACGCATGAGGCGGTGGCGGCGGCCGGCGCAGTGACGCCGGTGGCCGGCTGATAGACCATCAGGTTGATAGGCGTATTGACCGCGATGGCGGGGCCGGTGTTCCCGTAGGTGAAGGAATAGCTGTACTGGCCGTTCGGGCCAACGCCCGCTGCCTGACTACCGCTTTGCCCGATATTGGCGTACAGATCGGCTTGCTGGCAGATATTGGCCATGGCGACGGACGACTGCAAGGTCTGGTTGTCCGCGCCCAGGCTGAAGTCCTCGGCGGCACCGCTAGGTGCCGGCGTCGGGAAATAGCTGTCGTACGGAGAAGCGTAGCTGCCCAGGTTGGTGGACAGCTCCACGGTGCGCGGCATCGGGGCGGCGCCCATGGTGCAGTACGGGTCCATCACCGTATAGGTGACTGCCAGCTGCACCGAGCTGCCCGAGGTCTGCGGCGACTGGTTCGTGCCCGGCATATTGGTGATGCGCGACATCACATAGCTGCCAGGAACCGGGAGCAGGCTGCTGACGCTGAAATTGGCACAGGAGGCTCCGCCGGTCTCGCTGCCGGCCACGCAGCTCACCGACTGGATGAGAAGCGCGTTGCTGGGAAAGACATAGCCACTTTGCGTATCGCTGGCGGTGGTGGGGTTGGCCCCCAAGTTCAGGTTCAGCAGCAGCGCATTGACATCGGTGCCATTGTTGTAGACCGTGTAGAGCACCGTCGTCGGCGTGCCCGGCGTGGTCTGCTGAGGCATGCCGCTGTCATAGCGGATGCCATAGCTTGGCCGAGGCGGCACCACATAGACCGTGTTGGTCGCGGTGTTGGTCGCGGGGTTGCTGTCGTTTGCGAGCGTCGCGGTCGCGGTGCCGGCCTGGTACCCGGTCGCGTTGGCGCCGCCAGGGGCGGCAATCTTGACGATGAGCGTGCCGCCATAGGGGATGTCCACATTGGCAGTGACCGCCCGGGCGCTGTTCGGATCTCCTGTGGTGGCAAAGTCGTCGCGCGTGAATGCCGCCGGGCAGGCAAACGCGGTGGCCGGCGACACGACCTGGGTGCTGCAGCTCAAATAAGGCGCGCCCGCCCAGTCGACCCCATTGCCATTCATGCTGGGCAGGCCGATCTTCAGCGGCACGCCGGTGACGTTGTCCGTGCCGCGATTGGACAGGGTCATGGTCCAGGTCTGGACTTCACCCGGGAGATAGTCGGTCTTGTCGGGGGTGAGGTTCACCACCAAGTCCGCTGCCGCCCAGGCAGGCGCCGCCCCCATGAGCCCCATCGCCGCCAGCAAGGGCATCAGCCATTTACACACCAACCACCGAAGAATGCGACTCGGGAACATATGCCGCTCCATTCATGAAAAAACATGAAACAAAATGCTATATAGAGCGACATTATCTTCTTGGCTATTTTTATTTTATTTTTGGATCATGATTGTTTATAAATAATTAACATTGATGAAACAATCAAAATAATTGAGTCCGATACAGGGATAGGCAGTCAATCAATCCCAGGCCGGCGCCAATCCCTTGGGGTTGACTTCGCGGCCATTGCGCTCCAGCGCGGCGATCTGCGCCATGTCGCCGGCATCGAGTTCCAGGCCGCGGGCCAGCAGGTTGCCGGCCAGGTTCTCGCGCCTGGTCGACGACGGAATCACCGCATAGCCCAGCTGCAATGCCCAGGCCAGCGCCACCTGCGCCACCGTGGCCTGGTGCTTGCCGGCGATCCGCGCCAGCACCGGGTCCTGCAGCACCTTGCCGTAGGCCAGCGTCATGTACGAGGTCACCGCAATGCCTTGCTCCTTGAGGAAATCGGTGAGCTTGCGGTTTTGCAGGTACGGGCTCAGCTCGATCTGGTTGGTGGCGATCGCGCCCTCGCCTACCGCGGCGACGGCCTGCCTGCTCAGTTCGATGTTGAAGTTGGAGATGCCAATCTGCCGCGTCAGGCCCAGGGCCTTGGCCTCGGCCAGCGCCTCCATGTATTCGGGCAGCTCCACGCCATTGCCGGGGGCGGGCCAGTGGATCAGCGTCAGGTCCACATGGTCGGCGCGCAGCTTGGCAAGGCTCTCGCGCAGGCTGGGCACCAGTTTGGCCCTGGCGTAGTTGTCGGTCCAGATCTTGGTGGTCACGAACAGCTCGGAGCGCGGCACGCCGCTTTCGGCAATCGCCTGGCCGACCTCGGCCTCGTTGTTGTAGATCTGCGCGGTATCGATGGCGCGGTAGCCCAGCTCCAGCGCGTTGCGCACCGAATCGATCACCGTCTGGCCGTTCAAGCGGAAGGTGCCGACACCAAAGGAAGGGATGCTCATGGAAAGACTCCGGAATCAAGGGTAAAAAAAGCCCCCCACGCTTGCTCACTGCGTGTAGCCGCTGCCCCCCGAGGGAGGCGCTTTTGCCTTGGGGCGGCCCGGCGGCAAAAAAGGCCGGTCAACGGGCTCTGAGATTCTGGGCTCCAGTGTGCCCGGTTAATATTTGCAGATTAAGCCCTGTATTGAGTAAATTCTATTGATTTAAATTCAATAATGAAGACCACCCTCGACGAACTCCAGGCCCTGGTGGCGGTGGTGGACACGGGCTCCATCACCGCCGCCGCGGAGCTGCTGGGGCTGACCGTCTCGGCCACCAGCCGCACGCTGAGGCGGCTGGAAGAAAAGCTGCAGACCACTTTGCTGCGCCGCACCACGCGCCGGCTGGAACTGACCGAGGAAGGCGCCGCCTTCGTGCCGCAGGCGCGCGCCATCCTGGCCTCGGTCGACGCGGCCGAGGAGCAGATGGCCGCGCGGCGCCAGCGCCCGGCCGGCCGGCTGCGGGTCGATGCCGCCATGCCCTTCCTGCTGCATGTGCTGGTGCCGCTGATTGCTGGATTCCGCGAACACTACCCCGAGGTGGAGCTGGAACTCAATTCGAACGAAGGCATCGTCGACCTGATCGAAAAGCGCACCGACGTGGCCTTGCGCATCGGCATGCTGAAAGACTCCACGCTGCACGCCCGCCCGGTAGCCAGCAGCCGCATACGGGTGCTGGCCAGCCCCGCCTACCTGAAGCGCCACGGCACGCCCGGCGCAGTCAGCGAGCTGGCACGGCACACGCTGCTGGGCTTCACCCAGCCCGAGACACTGAACGACTGGCCGCTGCGCGATGCGGCCGGCGCCCCCCTGCGCGTGCGCCCGGCCATCGGCGCATCCAGCGGCGAGACGCTGCGCCACATGGCGCTGGCCGGGCTTGGCATCGTCTGCCTGTCGGACTTCATGACGCGCGCAGACCGCAGCAGCGGCGCGCTGGTGCCATTGCTTGCACAGCAGACGCTGGATGTGCGCCAGCCTATCCACGCGGTCTACTACCGCAACACCGCACTGGCCGCGCGCATCACCTGCTTTGTCGACCATGTGGCCGAGGCGCTCGGCCGGCGGGCATTCGAAGACTAGGGCCCGGGCTCCGGCCACAGTCACACCCCCAGTGGCAGATCCGCCTTCTTCAGCGTGCGCAGCACAAAGCTCGACTGGCTGTGGCGTATGCCCTTGATCTTGTAGAGCTGCTCGCGCAGCAGCCGCTCGTAGTCGCGCGTGTCCTTCACCACCACGCGCAGCAGGTAGTCGTATTCGCCGGAGACCAGGTGCGCCTCCACCACTTCGGGAATGGTCGCCAGCACCTCGCCGAACTTCTCCAGCGTATTGTCGGAGTGGCTGTCGAGCGTGACCTGCACCAGCACCGTGTCGCCCAAGCCCAGCGCCTGCGGATTCAGGCGCACGGTATAGCCTTCGATCACTCCGGCCTCCTCCAGCTTCTTGATGCGCCCCCAGCAAGGCGAAGGGCTCAGACCCACCGCATGGCCTATGTCTTGCAGGCTGGCGCGGCTGTTGGCCTGCAGCACCGCAAGAATTTTCCGATCCAAACGATCAAGCAGCATATTTTTTCACCAAAATCCTTTGAGAAGAATTTTTTCCTAAATTATGGCGAATTATCAGACAAATCAAAAATTCTTCCCAGTGCTTGGAGCGCATACTTTCTGCATCGAAACACTTTTACCGAAGCCGCTTTCTTGCAGAGCCCGTTTACCGACAGTCCCTCGCATGCCCGGCTCCCAGGCGGTTACCGCTGTCTGGGAGCTGTTGCATTGGCACAGCTGCCCCTCCCGGGCGTGGCATAGTTCGCCCTGTTCCCAAAGACCTTGTTTTCCATCCCATCCATGAGCAACCCCGATTTTTGCGCCCAGGCCATGGTGCTGGCCGCCGGCCGCGGCGAACGCATGCGCCCGCTGACCGACCACACCCCCAAGCCCCTGCTGCCGGTGCGCGGCAAGCCGTTGATGCAATGGTCCATGGAAGCGCTGGCGCAGGGCGGCGTGCGCCGCATGGTCATCAACACCGGCTGGCTGGGTGCGCAGGTGGCCGCCCAGTGGCCCGAGGCACCGGCCGCGGCCCGGCTCGCAGGCGCCGAGGTACAGATACGCTACTCGCGCGAAGACCTGGATTTCGGCGGCGGCATAGAGACCAGCGGCGCAATCAGCCGCGCCCTGCCCTGGCTGGACGACAGCTTCTGGCTGGTATCGGGCGATGTGTTCATGCCTGGCTTCGCCTTCGCCGAAGCGCTGCGCGCGCGCTTCGCCGCCAGCGGCGAGCTGGCGCACTTGTGGCTGGTGCCCAATGCGCCGCACCATCCGCGCGGCGATTTCATCCTGGAGGCCGACGGCCGCGCCACCAATCCGCAGCCCGGCGACGAGCGCCAGCGCCTCACCTATGGCTGCGTGGCGCTGCTCAGGAAGGAACTGTTCCAGCTACCCTACTGCGACATCCCGCCCGGCAACCCGCAGGGTATCAAGATGCCGCTGGTGCAGCAGCTGCGCGCCGCCATGCAGGCCGGCCGCTGCGGCGCCACCCGCTATGACGGCCCCTGGACCGACGTGGGCACGCCCGCGCGGCTGGCCAGCATCGCCTGAACGGGTCGCCGCCCACCCCCTTGGCGGGTGGCTCACAGCTTTCCCTGCTGCAATGCAAATAATTCCTGTTTAGATTAGGATTGCACGCCAGCCTATCCCGTCCATTGCCACAGCCCATCCCCATGGCCCCATCCCGCCCGGTACTTCACTCCCTGATCCTGGCCTGCGCAAGCGCATCCGCCTGCCTGGCATGGCCTGCCGCCACAGCGGCCGACATAGCGGTGGGCACACCGCTGCAAGGCAGGCTGGAGGCCGCGCAGTCGCAGCGCTGGCGCGTGCAACTGCCTGCCGGCCATGTGGTGCAAGGCGATGTCAACGGCCCCGGCGCGGTGCTGGATCTGCTCGATGCCGAGGGCCGCCACCTGCGCCGGCTGGCCGATGCCGAGCACGGCCTGCAAGACTTTAGCTGGCAGGCGCAGGCTGGGCAGCAGTTGCAGCTGCGGGCCGGATCGCAGGGCGCCCCCTACACGCTGCAGCTGCGCCGCACACTGGCGCCGGCAACCGGCTCGGCCGCGCAAGCGCCCCGCCCCGAAAGCCAGCGCCTGCAGGCGCTGGCGCAATCCCTGGCGGCTGGCGGCAATACCGAGGCCTTCTGGCAGGAGCGCGAACGGCAGGGCACGCCGCTGGTCGAGCCGCTGTCCGAGCGCGAATCGCTGGTCACCTTCCTGTGGCGCGGCGGCGCGCAGACCCAGAGCGTGCGGCTGTTCGGCAGCCCTTCGGGCGAGCACGATCCGCTGCAGCGCCTGGATGCCAGCGACGTCTGGTGGGCGAGTTTTCGCATGCCGTCCAGCGCCCGCCTGTCCTACCGGCTCGCGCCCGACGTGCCGCGCGTGCAAGGCACGCCGCAGGAGCAGCGCCGCATGATCCTGGCCACCGCGCAGCGCGATCCGCTGAACCCGCATGTATTCCCGGCGCAGGCCGACGCGGGGCTCGACGCCTTCCAGGGCCATTCGGTGCTGGAACTGCCGCAGGCCCCGCGCCAGCCCTGGATCGCCGCCCGCTCCGGCGTGCCCCAGGGCCAGCTGACGCAGCACCTGCTGCCCAGCCGCATCCTCGGCAACGAGCGCGCGGTCTGGCTCTACCGCCCGGCGCATGCCAGGCCGCAGGCGCTGCTGGTGCTGTTCGACGCCCATGCCTACCGGCAGGACGTGCCCACGCCGCGCATCGTGGACAACCTGCTGGCCGACGGGCTGATCCCGCCCACCGCCGTGGTGCTGCTGGCCAACCCCAGCCCCGCAGCGCGCGCCGCCGAGCTGCCGCCCAACCCGCGCTTCACTCGTTTTCTCGACGAGGAGCTGATGCCCTGGGTACGCGCCCAGGGCCTGGCGCAGGCGCCCGCGGCCACGGTGGTCGCCGGCTCGAGCTACGGCGGCCTGGCTTCGGCCCATGCGGGCCTCATGCTGCCGCAGTGGTTCGGCCGGGTGCTGAGCCTGTCGGGCTCGTTCTGGTGGGCGCCGCCCGGCGAGCGGCCGGGCTGGATGATGCGCCGCTATGCCCAGGAGCCCCGGCGCGAGCTGCGCCTGTACCTCGATGCCGGCCGCTACGAAGCGGCGCGCGCGGGGCAGGACGGCATCCTGGAAACCAATCGCCATCTCGGCGACGTGCTGCGCGCCAAGGGCTACGCGCTGACCCAGCGCGAGCACGCCACCGGCCATGACTACCTGCACTGGCAGGGCGCGCTGGGCTGCGGCCTGGTGGCGCTGCTCAACCCCGAGCGCTTTGCGCAAGGCTTGCCGGTTTGCGACGGATTGAGCGACTGAGCCCCCGGCGCTTCCGCTACAATCCACCCGGTCAGGAGAGAGCCTTGCAATACAGGCCGCCGAAGGCGCAGGTACCCACTGAACGCTCAGGCAAAAGGACTGGCAAACGCCTTGCTCGCCAAGGCGTCACCTTGCTGGAGAGAGGTGCGGCGCACGCCGCATCCACCGAAGGAGCAAGCCCCGGTTACGGGGTGAATCTCTCAGGTAAAGCGGACAGCGGGGCAAACCGCATGCAGCGCCATCGGTGCGCGGCATGCGCCATTGATTTGCCCACAGCCACTCCGAGTTGCCCATGACCGCTTCCGCCCTCCAAACCACGCCGCTCAACGCCCTGCACCTGGAGCTGGGCGCCCGCATGGTGCCTTTCGCCGGCTACTCCATGCCGGTGCAGTACCCCGAGGGGCTGATCGCCGAGCACAAGCACACCCGCGCCAGCGCCGGCCTGTTCGATGTGTCGCACATGGGCCAGCTGCGCCTGGTGGGCCCGGATGCCGCCGCGGCCTTCGAATCGCTGATGCCGGTGGACGTGATCGACCTGCCGGTGGGCAAGCAGCGCTACGGCCTGCTGCTGAACGACGAAGGCGGCATCCTCGACGACCTGATGTTCTTCAACCAGGGCGAGGATTCGCTCTTCGTGATCGTCAACGGTGCCTGCAAGGCGACCGACATCGCCCATATCCAGGCACGCATCGGCGGCCGCTGCCAGGTGCTCCCCATGCCCGGGCACGGCCTGCTGGCGCTGCAGGGCCCGCTGGCGGTCCAGGCGCTGTCGCGCCTGGCGCCGGGCGCCGAGAAGCTGGTGTTCATGACCGGTGGAACATTCGATGTCGACGGCATTCCCTGCTTCATCACCCGCAGCGGCTACACCGGCGAGGATGGCTTCGAGATCTCGGTGCCCGGCGAGCAGGCCGAGGCGCTGGCGCGCAAGCTGCTGGCCCAGCCCGAGGTCAAGCCCATCGGCCTGGGCGCGCGCAACTCGCTGCGGCTGGAAGCCGGCCTGTGCCTGTACGGCAGCGACCTGGACACCACCACCACGCCGCCCGAGGCCGCGCTGAACTGGGCCATCCAGAAGGTGCGCCGCAGCGGCGGCGCGCGCGCCGGGGGCTTTCCCGGCGCCGACAAGGTGCTGGCGCAGATCGACAATCCCGCCCTGCTTGCGCGCAAGCGCGTGGGCCTGGTGGCGCTGGAGCGCATTCCGGTGCGCGAGCAGGTGGAGCTGCAGGATGCCGGCGGCAGGACCGTCGGCGTGGTCACCAGCGGTCTGCTCGGCCCCTCGGTGGATCGGCCCATTGCCATGGCCTATGTGGACGCGGCGCTGGCCACGGTGGGCCAAAAGCTCGACGCCATCGTGCGCGGCAAGCGCGTGCCGATGGAAGTGGCGCCCATGCCCTTCATACCGCCCAACTACTTCCGCGGATAACATCACGCAGCCGCCGGCATGCCTGCTGGCGGCCAACCCTTTCTTTCCCTCTCTAGCTCCCGGAGCCCACATGACTGTCAAATTCTCCAAAGAACACGAATGGATCAACGCCGCCGATGCCAGCGCGGCCGTGGTCGGCATCACCGTGCATGCGCAGGACGCGCTCGGTGACGTGGTCTTCGTCGACCTGCCCGAGGTGGGCGCGAGCTTCGGCCAGGGCGACGTGGCCGGCGTGGTCGAATCGGTGAAGGCCGCCGCCGACGTGTACATGCCCGTCTCCGGCGAGATCGTCGAAGTCAACGAAGCCCTGCGCGCCGACCCTTCGCTGGCCAACAGCGACCCGCTGGGCGCCGGCTGGTTCTTCAAGGTCAAGCTGGCCGATGCCGGCCAGCTTGACGGCCTGCTCGACGAAACCGCCTACAACGAGTTCGCCCAAGCAAGTTAAGCGTTGTGCGACGGGCGTTTTGCGTACACCGCGCCAAACGCCCGTCGTCCTGCTTCGCCTAACGCAAAACCCTCAACGTTCACCTCCCCTATGCTGATGCCCTCCACCCCGTCTCTCGCAGCGCTGGAAAACCCCAGCGAGTTCCTGCCCCGCCATGTAGGCATCGATGCCGCAGGCGAAGCGCACATGCTGTCCGCCATCGGCGTGGCCTCGCGCCAGGCGCTGATCGAGAGCGTGGTGCCCGCATCCATCGTGCGCCGCCAGCCCATGGAGCTGCCCGCGGCCGTAAGCGAAGCCGCCGCGCTGGATGAGCTCAAGGCCATCGCCGGCAAGAACCGGCTGCTCAAGAGCTTCATCGGCCAGGGCTACTACGGCACGCACACGCCCGGCGTGATCCTGCGCAACATCCTCGAAAACCCAGCCTGGTACACCGCCTACACGCCCTACCAGGCCGAAATCTCGCAAGGCCGCATGGAGGCGCTGGTCAACTTCCAGACCATGGTCTGCGACCTGACGGCCATGCCGATCGCCAACGCCTCCATGCTCGACGAGGCCACCGCCGCCGCCGAGGCGATGACACTCGCCAAGCGCTCGGTCAAGAGCAAAAGCAACCGCTTCGTGGTCGCGGGCGATGCGCATCCGCAGACCATCGAGGTCATCCAGACCCGCGCCGCTCCCATGGGCATCGAGGTGGCACTGGCCAACTCGCTGGAAGAATGGAACACGCTGCTGGACGGCGACTACTTCGCCGTACTGGCCCAGTACCCCGCCACCAGCGGCCGCATCGACGACCTGCGCGCCGACGTGGACAAGGCCCATGCCAGGCAGGCCGCTTTCATCGTGGCCGCCGACCTGCTGGCGCTGACCCTCATCGCCCCGCCCGGCGAATGGGGCGCCGACATCGTCGTCGGCACCACGCAGCGCTTCGGCATGCCCATGGGCGCCGGCGGCCCGCACGCCGCCTTCATGGCCTGCCGCGACGAATACAAGCGCTCGCTGCCCGGCCGCCTGGTCGGCGTGAGCGTGGACGTGCACGGCAAGCCCGCCTACCGCCTTGCGCTGCAAACGCGCGAGCAGCACATCCGCCGCGAAAAGGCCACCTCCAACATCTGCACCGCCCAGGTGCTGCCGGCGGTGATCGCCAGCATGTACGCGGTCTACCACGGCCCCGAAGGCCTGGCTCGCATCGCGCAGCGCGTAGCGGCCTACACCGCCATCCTGGCCCACGGCCTGAAGGCGCTGGGCGCGCCGCTGCGCGAGCAATCGACTTTCGACACGCTGTCGCTGCACACCGCAGCAGCCACGCAGGCCATCGCCGAGCGCGCGGTATCCATGGGCGCCAACCTGCGCGTCTACTTCGGCGAATACCTGTGCATCTCGCTGGACGAGACCACCACGCGCGCCGACATCGAGCTGCTGTGGAAGATCTTCGCCCAGGACGGCCAGGCACTGCCCGGCTTCGCCGACTTCGAGAACGGCGTGGAGCCGCTGATCCCCGATGCGCTGCGCCGCGCCAGCCGCTTCCTGGCGCACCCGGTGTTCAACACCCACCACTCCGAGACCGCCATGCTGCGCTACATCCGCCAGCTGTCGGACAAGGATCTGGCGCTGGACCGCAGCATGATCCCGCTGGGCTCGTGCACCATGAAGCTCAACGCCACCAGCGAGATGATCCCCATCACCTGGCCCGAGTTTGCCCAGGTGCACCCCTTCGCGCCGGCCGACCAGCAGCAGGGCTATGCCGAGCTCGACGCGCAGCTGCGCGCCTGGCTGTGCCAAGCCACCGGCTATGCCGGCATCAGCCTGCAGCCCAATGCCGGCTCGCAGGGCGAATATGCCGGCCTGCTGGCCATCAAGGCCTACCACGCCAGCCGCGGCGACGCGCACCGCACCATCTGCCTGATCCCCAGCAGCGCGCACGGCACCAACCCCGCCAGCGCGCAGATGGTGGGCCTGCAGGTGGTGGTGACCAAGTGCGACGATAACGGCAACATCGACATGGCCGACCTCAAGGCCAAGTGCGAGCAGCACAGCGCCCGCCTGGCCTGCGTCATGATCACCTATCCCAGCACGCACGGCGTGTTCGAGACCCAGGTGAAAGAGCTGTGCCAGCTGGTGCACAGCCATGGCGGCCGCGTGTATGTGGACGGCGCCAACATGAACGCCCTGGTCGGCCTGGCCGCGCCCGGCGAGTTCGGCGGCGACGTGAGCCACCTGAACCTGCACAAGACCTTCTGCATTCCGCACGGCGGCGGCGGCCCCGGCGTCGGCCCGGTGTGCGTGGTCGAGGACCTGGTGCCCTTCCTGCCCGGCCTGCCGGGCCAGGGCGATGCGCCGCAGGCGCCGGCTGCGGGCAAGGTCGGCCCGGTCAGCGCCGCGCCGCTGGGCAATGCGGCGGTGCTGCCGATCTCGTGGATGTACATCCGCATGATGGGCGCCGAAGGCCTGCAGCTCGCCACCGAGACCGCCATCCTCAGCGCCAACTACATCAGCGCCCGCCTCAAGGACCACTACCCCACGCTGTACGCGGGCGAAGCCGGCCGCGTGGCGCACGAGTGCATCCTGGACCTGCGCCAGTTCAAGGAGAGCACCGGCATCATGGCCGAGGACGTGGCCAAGCGCCTGATCGACTACGGCTTCCACGCACCCACGCTGTCCTTCCCGGTGCCCAACACGCTGATGGTCGAGCCCACCGAGAGTGAAAGCCTGTACGAGCTGGACCGTTTCATCGCCGCGATGATCGCCATCCGCGAGGAAATCTGCCAGGTGGAATCCGGCGCGCTGAGCCAGGACGACAATCCGCTGAAGAACGCGCCGCACACGGCCGAGAGCCTGCTGGTGGCCGACTGGAGCCACCCCTACAGCCGCGAAGCCGCCGCCTACCCGGTGGCCGCGCTGCGCCAGAACAAGTACTGGAGCCCGGTGGGCCGCGTGGACAACGTCTGGGGCGACCGCAACCTGTTTTGCAGCTGCGTGCCGCTGGCCGAACACGCCTGATCGCCGCGTGGCCGCACAGGCGGGCCTTGCCGCAAGGCCCGCCTGGTGACATAGGGGTCGCTCCCAGTGCCCGGCTGGACTGCTCCGGCGGCCAGCCCGCCTCGGCTAATATGGTGCAAAATCGCCAGCCACGAACCCGCATTTGCCAGCCTTCCCAGACGCGACCTCCACCACGCCTGCCCCGCCCACTGCCGGGCCGGCGCCTGCCCGCGAGCGCCACCGTTCGCTGCGCACCTACCTCGTATGGGTGGTGCTCGCCACGCTTTTGCCGCTGCTCGCAGCCAGTTGCTACGTGGTGTGGCGCACCGCCAGCTCATACCGCGCCTACAGCCAGGAAAGGCTGCTGAACACCGCTGCCAACCTGGGGCATGGCATCGAGCTGGACCTGCGCAACCGCGAGGCCTTGCTGCGCCTGCTGGCCGGCATCGGCGATCCGCGCAACCCTGCCACGCTGCGCCAGGCGCTGCAGATGGCCGGGCTGGCAAAGGGCGCCGAGCTGGAGCTGCTGCCCGAGGGCGCCAGCCTGCTGCCTGCGGCATTTGTGCAGCAGCTGCGCGCATCGCCGCCCATCCCCCTGTCGCAGCTGTATTTCGTGCATGACGAGCCGCGCATCGCACTGGCCAGCGTGCTGCCCTCGGGCGGCACGCTGGTGCTCAGCACCCGGCCGGAAGACATCGTCAGCGCCGCCCCCGATAGCTCCGACGAAGGCATGCTGGTGGCGGTGACCGACGGCAACGGCCGCATCCTGGCCCGTTCGGCCCAGGCAGAACGCTATATAGGCGCCATGGCGCCCGACTGGGAGCGGCTGCGCCAGCTGGGCGGCAAGCTTGGCGTCTTCGAGGCCAATCGCGCCGACGGCGGATCGGTGATGTTTGCCTTCCACCAGCTGCGCGGCACGCCGGGCTGGGTGGTGGTGGTGGGCACGCCGCTGGAATCGTTCAACGCCCGCTGGCAGCAGCCGCTGCGCACGGTGATCATGGCCGGCATCGCTGCGCTGGGCGTCGCCCTGCTGCTGGCGGCCTGGCTGGCACAGCAGATCCTGCGCCCCATCCACCAGCTGGCGCGGCGCGCGCGGGCCGGAGCACCGTTCACGCCCACGGACTCCGCCTCGCGCGCCTGGGTGCGGGTGCGCGAGTTCGAGAGCCTGAGGGACAGCCTCGACCAGTCGCGGCAGCAGCTCGAAGCCTCGCTGGCCGCGCAGCGCAGCATCGCCCAGGCCCTGGCCGACAGCGAGCAGCGCTCGCGCACGCTGGCCCATGCGGGCGCCTCGGTGCTGTGGACGCTGGACACCCAGGGCCGTGCGCTGTCGGTGGTCGGCTGGCAGGCGCAGGTGGGCCGGACCGACAGCCAGGCGCTGGGCTACGCCTGGCTGCGCGAGGTGCATCCGCACGATGTACGGCTGCTGCGCCGGCAGGCGCGCGAGCTGCTGGCTCAGCATACCGTGCTCGACGTAGAGCTGCGCCTGCGCACGCCCCATGGCCAATGGCGCTGGATGCGCGCCCGTGGCGCCGCGATCACCGATGCCCAGGGCCGCCTGCAGGAATGGTTGGGCGTGCTGGAAGATGTGGACGAGCGCAAGCGCGCCCAGGCCGCGGTCTCCTACCTGGCCCACCATGACTCGCTCACCCAGCTGCCGAACCGCAGCCGGCTGCTGGAGCACCTGGCCAGCCTTACCGGCAACCCTGGCCGGCACTATTCGGGGGCGCTGCTGTACCTGGACCTGGACCGCTTCAAGCCAGTCAACGACACGCTTGGCCACGCGGCCGGCGATGCGCTGCTGTGCGCGGTGGCGCAGAGGCTGCGCGGCCTGCTGCGCGCCACCGACCTGGTCGCCCGCCTGGGCGGCGACGAATTCTGCATCGTGCAAGACACTGCCTCGCTGGAGGCCGCATCGCGCCTGGCGCAGCGCGTGATCGACACGCTCAGCGCGCCCTATGCCGTCGAAGGCCAGCTGCTGGAGATCGGTGTCTCCATCGGCATCACCCTGCACCTGAGCAACTTCGGCCCGGTGGATGCCGACCGCCTGCTGCGCGAGGCCGACCGGGCCTTGTACACCGCCAAGAAGCAGGGGCGCGGCCGGTACGTGTTCTACACGCCCGAGCTGAACGGCTAGGCCGAAACCCGTGGGCATCACGCCGTGGCGAGCCGCTCCTTGGCCAGCTTCGTGCCTTCTGCCAGCGCCTTCAGCTTGCGCCACGCCACGTCGCGGCCCATGGGCGCCAGGCCGCAGTTCGTGCACGGGAACAGCCGCTCACGGGGCACGAACTCCAGCGCCCGGCCGATGGTGTCGGCCACTTCCTCGGGCGTCTCCACCACCTCGCTGGCCACATCGATCACGCCCACCATCACGTCCTTGCCGGCCAGCAGCTGCATCAGGTCGGGCGGCACGTGGGAGTGGATGCATTCCAGGCTCACCTGGTCGATGCGGCTCTTGGCCAGCGCGGGGAACACCGCCTCGTACTGGCGCCACTCGTCGCCCAGGGTGCTCTTCCAGTCGGTGTTGGCCTTGATGCCGTAGCCATAGCAGATGTGCACCGCCGTGGTGCAGGTCAGGCCCTGCGCCGCGCGCTCCAGCGCCCGCACGCCCCAGTCGGCGGCATCCTGCATGTAGACATTGAAGGCCGGCTCGTCGAACTGGATGATGTCCACGCCATCGGCCTGCAGCGCAAGCGCTTCCTGGTTGAGCAACTCGGCAAACGCGAAGGCCATCTTGACCCGTCCCTCGGCATCTCCGCCGTAGAAGCGGTCGGCTACGGTGTCGACGATGGTCATCGGGCCGGGCAGCGTGAACTTCAGCTTCTTCTTCGTATGCGCACGCGCCAGCTGGGCTTCAAAGGCATGCACGCGCCCCTTCAGGCGCAGGCTTGAGACCACCTGCGGCACCATCGCGTCGTAGCGGTTGTCGCGGATGCCCATCTTCACCTTGTTCTCGAAGTCGATGCCCTCGACCTGTTCGAGGAAGCCGTGCACGAAGTGCTGGCGCGATTGCTCGCCGTCGCACACGATGTCCAGGCCGGCGTCCTCCTGGGCCTTGATCCACAGCAGGGTCGCATCGGCCTTGGCCTGGCGCAGCGCATCGCCTTCGGCCTTCCACTCGGGCCAGAGCTTGTTGGTTTCGGCCAGCCAGGCAGGCTTGGGCAGGCTGCCGGCGATGGAGGTTTCAAACATCAGAGGATTCCTTACTTACGAAAATGGGTGTAGTGAGCGTGACGAGCGTGGCGCACGCATGGGCGGCGCCGATGCGGATAGTCAGAGCGCGAAATCGGCAGCCCATCGGTCCAGAACATTCTTGTACGGCTTGATGAAGTGCTCCTGCGCAAACTGGCCCTGCTTGACAGCCAGCTGGCTGCGCTCCTCCCGGTCATAGACAATCTGCGTCAACGAGTAGTCCTGGTTCTTCAGGCTCGGCTGGTAGATCTTGCCGGCCGCGGAATTGGCATTGTAGATTTCGGGGCGATAGATCTTCTGAAAGGTTTCCATGGTGCTGATGGTGCCGATCAACTCGAGATTCGTGTAGTCGCCCAGCAGGTCGCCTTGAAAATAGAAAGCCAAGGGCGCAACACTGTTCGGAGGCATGAAAAAGCGCACCTGCAGCCCCATTTTTGCGAAGTACTGGTCGGTCGAAGACAACTCGCTCTGGCGATACTCGACCCCCAATACCGGATGCTGGTTCCCGGTGCGCCGGTAGGTCTTGCTGGTCGAGGCGCTGATGCAGATGACGGGCGGCTTGCCTAAGTGTTCCCGGTAGGTGCTCGAGTTGGCAAACTGCTTGAACAGCTTTCCGTGCAAATCGCCAAAATCTTCCGGCGTGCTGAATTCCACTCGATGGGCGTTGTACTCCGGCAGCAGGACGCTGAAGTCGTAGTCGCGCACGTAGGAAGAAAAATTATTGCCGGCGATACCATCGATGCGCTTGTCCGTCCGCCGGTCGAGAATGCTGGTTTTCAGTATTTCGATCAACGGAAACACCGCATTGCCGCTCTTGGCATCCATGCCCATCTCGACGGAGATGATCTCCAGTTCGACCGAGTAGCGGTCTCCCGCCGGATTGTCCCAATGCGCCAGGTCATTGAAGCGGTTGTCGATCATCCTCAGCGTGTTGCGCAGGTTCTGCTGCCGGCTCTTTCCCCGGGCCAGATTGGCAAAGTTGGTGGTGATGCGCGTGCTGTCCGCCGGATGGTAGTTTTCATCGAAACGGATGCTCTTGAGGCTAAAGCTGAGTTCTTGGTTCATGGCGATCCAGTAAGCAAATTTTTGAGACAAAGGCCACTTTTTCAGGCCGCGAGCATGTCCTCGGCCAAGGAGGGGCTCGGGCGGCGCAGCAATGCGAGCAACGGCAATGCCCGCTCGACCGCCAGCGCGGCCCGCTGGATCACGGCATCGTTGTGCAGGCGGTGATCGGCGAAATCCTGCTCGGTTGCGTAGACGCCCAGCGGCAATGTGCGCGCCTGGAAGAAGCTGAACAGCGGCCGCAGCTGGTGATCGATCACCAGCGCATGGCGCTCGCTGCCGCCGGTGGCAGCCAACAGGACCGGCTTGTCGATCAAGGCGTCCTGGTGAATGAAGTCGAAGAAGTGCTTGAACAGCCCGGTGTAGGAGCCACGGTAGACCGGCGTTGCCACCACCAGGACGTCAGCCTGCTCGACCGCGGCGAGTTCCCGCTCCACCGAGCCGGGCAATTGGCTGCGCCAGGCCGCGCCGGCCCATTGCGGGGCGAGCTGGCCCAGCTCGACCAGGTGCTGTTCGCACCGGACTTCGCCCGCGATCCGGCCCAGCAGATGCTGTGCCAGCGCCGCCGACTTGGAGGGGCGCTGCAGCCCGCCGGAAACCGCGACCAAACGAAGTGGAGATGCCATTTTTTGCTTTCCTATGAACATTAGGAGCGGATGCTAGCGCCGGCAACCAATGAAGTAAAATGGTTTTATTTCACCAATCCATGAATAGGAGTCATATGAATGCTGGAGCGTATCCACCTCAGCATCGTTCAGCAGGTTGAGAAGCAGGGGTCATTGACAGCCGCCGCAGGCGTGCTGAACCTGACCCAGTCGGCCCTGAGCCACAGCATGAAGAAACTGGAGCAGCAGCTGGGCACCGACGTCTGGCTGCGCGAAGGCCGCAGCCTGCGCCTGACGCAGGCCGGCCAGTACCTGCTGGCGGTCGCCAACCGGGTGCTGCCGCAGCTCCAGCTCGCCGAAGAGCGCCTCGGCCAGTTCGCGCAGGGCGAGCGCGGCGCCTTGCGCATCGGCATGGAATGCCATCCCTGCTACCAGTGGCTGCTCAAGGTGGTGTCGCCCTATCTGGCCGCCTGGCCCGACGTGGATGTGGACGTCAAGCAGAAGTTCCAGTTCGGCGGCATAGGCGCGCTCTTCGGCTACGAGATCGACCTGCTGGTCACGCCCGACCCACTGTTCAAGCCGGGGCTGAAGTTCGAGCCCGTGTTCGACTACGAGCAGGTGCTCGTCGTGGCCAGGGGCCATCCCCTGGCGGGCGCAGCCCATGTGAAGCCCCAGCAGCTGACCACGGAGGTGCTCATCAGCTACCCCGTGGACATCGAGCGGCTGGACATCTACAACCAGTTCCTGCTGCCGGCCGGTGTCACGCCTCGGCGCCACAAAGCCATCGAGACCACCGACATCATGCTGCAGATGGTGGCCAGCGGCCGCGGCGTGGCCGCCCTGCCGCGCTGGCTGGTCGAGGAATACGCGGCCCGGATGGACGTGGTGCCGGTGCGGCTGGGCGCGCGCGGCATCGCCAAGCAGATCTTCCTGGGGGCACGCGAAGCGGATGCCGCCATCGACTACGTGCGGGCCTTCATCGAACTGGCTCGCCAGCCCGCCAGCGCCATTGCGCACGCAGCCAATGCCGGTGTCAGCGGCGCGCCCGAAGCAGGTCCATGACCTTGCACAACTTTCATCGCCGGGCCGCCCCAAGATGAAAAGGACCCACTCGGAGAAATGCCGTTCACATAAACCAGTGAACGGCATGAGCCCCTCGGGAGCTTCGCGTAGCGGGCAAGCGTGGAGCCTTGTTTTGAGGCCAGAGGGCGGGGTCTCGCCCCGGCGGGCGAGGTACTTTCTTGTCACGCCACTGGAGTGCCGGCCACAAGAAAGTACCCAAAGAAAGGCGCCACGGCTAGATGGGGGGAACAGCCTTTCGGGCCATCGCTTTGCTCGGCCCCACAAAGCCAGGCCGAGCAAA
>NZ_JBMDII010000047.1:0-37889 GCF_057808605.1 Comamonas sp. FG99 | reverse complement strand
TCCTCAGGTTGCACACCAGTCGGATTGACGAGAGGTTTTGCAGACCTTCCCTAGAGCCATGGCTGCAGTAGTGGGCTGAGGGGAAATCAGTATTGCCAAATCGTCTTGAAGACTGAATTGCCTTGGTTTTGCAAGAATCGGGCCAGGCTAATATGCACCAAAGTGATGCATCGGCGGTTCAAAAAAAGATGGCAAGTGCGTGCAATCCTCATACCTCATACGCCTCTGTCGGGACGATATGGCCGCATGTCTTGCAGTCAAATCGGTAGTCAGGCGGCGTATCCTTGGCGCAGTGGTCCAGGTCCTGGGCGCACGACGCATCTATGGGGGGAGCCGGGTTGGGATGACCTGGGGTGTGGCGAGCTGCACCTGTGCCGGGTATCAACGGCTCGTCTCAATGACAATCGATCCATGAACCCCTGCCTGTTCATTGTTTCTCTCGCGACAGGGTACGGCGGTGCCGAGCGCTCGATCGAGGTGCTGCTGCAGCACCTGCCCGAAAACTTGAGCGTTCGGATATACGCCGAGGCGCCTGAGCACCTGGCCCAGCTGGAGCGCATGGACCGCCGCGGTGGGCGGCTGCAGGTGCAGCCGCTGGCCGGCACCGCCACGTCCTGGGGGCGCAAGCGGCTGGCGCTGCGCCTGGCTTACGACATATGGCGCTTGCGGCCGCGCACGGTGCTGCTCAACACCCATGCCTCGGCCCTGGTCGCTGCCATGGCGGCGCGCCTGCTGCCTGATCTGGGGCGCATCTGCCACTTGTACGTGCGCGATTTCATGTGGAGCGACTTGGATCTGATCTTTGCGCGCCTGAGTGGTGCATGTGTACTGGTGCCCAGCGAGGCGGTGCTGCAGCGCCTGGGCTATCTGGCTCCGATGCATGTAAAGCCCTGGGGGGCGGCCACGGCGGTCGTCATGCCCTGCATGGTGCAAATCCCCGGCGGCCCCTGCAGCTATGACGGCGTTTTTTTGCATCTCGCCAGCGTCAACCGCTGGAAGGGCCACCTCGACCTGATGCTGGCGCTGCGGCAGCTCAAGACCAGGCAGCCGCACTGCGGCCTGCGCGTCCATTCCTGCGGTGTAGTCGACAGCCTGCCGCTGCAGCGGCATTTGCAGCAGCTGATGGTCCGTTGGGGCCTGGAGTCCTGTTGCGAGCTTGCACCCTACATGCCCGACCCCGGCGCGCTGCTGCGCAACTGCCGCGCGGTGCTGATTCCCAGCGTCAGCCATAGTGGCGGACCGGAGACCTTTGGCCGCAGCCTGATCGAGGCCTGGGCCTACCGCAAGCCCGTGATCGCCTACGCAACCGGCGCGCCGGCCCAGGTGATCCGCCATGGCGTGGATGGACTGCTGGTGCCCGAAGGAGATATTGAGGCTCTGGCCGAAGCCATGTGGCGGCTGCACGAATCGCCCGAGCTGTGCCAGCGCCTGGGCGAGGCTGGCTACCAGCGCGCCTGTAGCGAGTTCGAGGCCGGCCTGGTCACGCGCCGTCTGTTGAGGCATCTGGGATTCGATCTGACCGATTCAAGCAGAGCATATTGACATGATGAAAGAACCGATGCCCATTCCGGTGCTGTGCGCCAGCGCGGCGATCGAAGCGGCGCTGGTGGAGCTGGGGCGCACCGAAGACGTGAGGTTTTCACCCTCGGGCAGGCGGGTTGCACTGGTGGACTTCAATGCCAACCTGATTTGGGTGTTTGAGCTGGGAGAGGTGCCGCAAGGTGGCCCCGAGTGTGTGGTCGTCACCCAGCTCACCCGCCTGGAGTCGCCCGATCTGATCTACCCGCATGGCCTGTGCTGGCTGGGTGAGGAGCGCATCGTGGTCGCCAACCGCGGAGAGGCCGTACAAGTGTTTGCCATTCCATGCGCCACCGGCGGGCCTGCGGTGCATCGGGTATCCGGCCGCTCGCTGCAGACCCTGGCGCTGGGCCTGGTGGAGGGCAAGTCGTCGCCAGGCTCGGTGGCCCTGTGGCAGCTGGCCTCTGGGCGGTATGAGCTCCTCGTCTGCCACAACTATGTCAACCTGCTGTCCCAGCACCTCATCGGTGGGCCCGATGCTGAGGGCGGGCATTGGTTTTCGGGGGCGGCGATTTTGCTGCGCCAGGGGCTGGACATCCCCGATGGCGTGGCGCTCAGCCCTGATGGGCACTGGATCGCGATTAGCAACCATGGCACGGGCGAGGTGCTGATCCATGCAAATGCGCCCGACCTGACGCCCGAGAGCCCACCCGCCGGCGTGCTGCAAGGCGTGCGCTATCCGCACGGCCTGTGCTTCACCCCTGATAGCCAAGCCCTGCTGGTGGCCGACGCGGGCCAGCCGTATCTGCATGTGTTCCACGCGGGGCCACAGGGCTGGAGTGGGCCGCGGCAATCCAGCGAGTGCCTGCAGGTAGTACAGCGCCAGGCCTATGAGCGCGACCACGTCAACGAGGCCGAGGGCGGCCCCAAGGGGGTGGATATGCGCGCCGATGGCCTGCTGGTTCTGACCTGCAAGGCACGGCCGCTGGTGTTCTACCGACTGCCCGGGATGAACGCCGCACGCGCTTGTGCCACCACATCGGACACGGCGCTCATGCCGCAGGCGCTGGTCATGGCCTTTGCGGAGCGCCACCTGAAGGCAGGCCTGGCCACCGCCGAACTGCTGCAGGCCCAGCGCGAGGCGACGGTGGCGGTGCTCAAGAGCAGTTGGTCGTGGCGGCTGACGGCGGGCTTGCGCTGGCTGGGGAGCCTGATTTCGCGGCGGGCGCAATGACCCGGCATAAGCCACACCAGGCGCCGCCCAGATGGGCGGCGGTTCGTTTCCACTTCGCCCGACCCGCTGCAGCCGGGGCATGGCATGGTCAACCGATCAGGCCAGCACGTCGCGTATCGACGCATCCTTGCCGAACTGCGCCTTGGCAAAGGGGCATAGCGGCAGCACCTTGGTGCCGCTCGCGCGCGCCCAGGCCACCAGCGCATCGAGCAGTTGGCGGCCTACGCCTTCGCCGCGCAGCGATTCATCCACTTCGGTGTGGTCGATGATGATCATGGTGGCGTTCGTGCGGCTATAAGTCATCTCGGCAATGCGCCGCCCAGATTGGTCGACATGGAACGCTCCTTTGGAATCGTCTTCCTGATGGTGGATGGGGTATGGCATGGTCAGGCTGTAAGGTTGGCGTATTTCGGTATTTTTCGAGGCCTTGGCGGTTGTGCCGATGCCGGGATGGCAGCAGCATATCCAACAAGGTTCGTCAGCATAACCCTTGTCCGCCGGTGTGGTGCTCCTGCGCCTGTTGGGTGGGATGGCCAGGGAGAAGGGTTGCGATGGCTGCCTCAGCAGAAACATGCAAGCGGCTTTTGTCGTCGTCGCAAAAGGGCGTGCTCAGGCTTGACTTTCTGACATGTCTCGTAAGCAGAAGAGGGCATTCGCAAAGGGAGGCTTTGTGCACCCGGGCCAGCTTCCCACAATGCTTGGCATGACATCTACAAGCCCCATCGCAAAGTTCGACCTTTCCAGATCCGCCGAATATGAAACGCAAAGCCGGATTGCGCTCGCGGGATATGACGCATGCCATGGACTTTCCGCCTTCCTTCTTTCGGCCCATCTTGGCCATGATGCAAAGTTGGTTCTCGTCGCGGGAGCAGGTGGCACGGGCCAAGAAATTCTGATCACCGGAAGGTTGGAGCCTGCCTGGAGATTTGTCGCTGCTGATCCGGCGCCCGCAATGCTGGAGCAAGCAATGGCAAGAATTGATGCTGCGGGCTTGTCTGGACGAACCAAGGTTTTCAATGGTGTGATCGAAGATCTGCCAGAGGACAGCTGCTTTGATGCGGCTATCCTCGTCGGTGTCTTGCATCATCTTCCTGAGCAGGATCAAAAGGCGGCAATCCTGCGCGAACTCAGCAGCCGGCTGAAGCCCGGGGCACCTATTGTGATTGCCTGCAACCGATGCTCCTATGAGTCCCAGCCATTGTTTCTTGAGGCCTGGGCCACGCGTTGGCGCATGGCGGGAGCCAATGCGGCAGAGGTTGTCGCAAAACTGGACAAGATTCGCCAGGGGGCTGTGCCGCCACACTCCGAGGCCGCAGTGGAGACGATGCTTGCCGATGCCGGCTTTGTCAAACCACTGCGCTTTTTCTCCAGCCTGTTCTGGAGCGCATGGATTGCATTCAAGCGGGATGGGACTGCTGGCTTGCCCCGTTCTCGCGCGAACTGATGCGAGACAATGGTGAGCTGGCTGGCGCTTCTTGAGGTCGCCGCCAACTCCTACCCTTCTTCCTACCCGTCGTGCCCAGGCCTGCGCCGATAGCGCTTCATTGGCACGTTCCATCAAAATCTATAGATCTAAGTCAGTAGTGACTGATTTGCCTGCTACAATTGCAGCTTCGACACTGCGGAGAGGTGGCAGAGTGGTCGAATGTACCTGACTCGAAATCAGGCGTACGTGCAAGCGTACCGAGGGTTCGAATCCCTCCCTCTCCGCCACAATACAAGCCGCTTGACTGCTATCAACAAGGTAGCGTCAAGCGGCTTTTCTTTTAGCTGGTGGCGGGGATTTTTGCCAATGATCTCCAGCGCCGCCGCAATTCGGGAGGCCGCAAGATGAGAATGCCGCTTGGTACTGCGGGCATTCTTGTGGTCAAAGAATAGCTGCGGCTGGACACAGCTCAAGTCAGCTGGTGGTGCAGGCGCGGCTTGACCGGATCGGGCAGCGGCAATCCGCACAGCTCGCACAGCGAGCGCTCGATGTTGCGGGCCATGGCATCGAGCGCGAGGGCGTTAGGGGCCAGCCCGAATGGCTCCGCTACCTCGCCGGCAATGGCTTCCAGCGCGATCAGGGTATAGGCCAGAAACAGGCACAGCAGCGGCGTGAACAGCTCCGTGGCATCGACCAGGCCGAAGGGCAGCAGCATGCAGTAGGTATAGACCGTGCGGTGCAGCAGCACGCTGTAGGCGAACGGGATCGGCGTGGAGGCGATGCGCTCGCAGCCGCCAACGGCCTTGCCGATCTCGGTGAGCTGCGCGTCCAGCGTCCAGAACTGCATGTCGGATACCTGGCCTTCCTGGTTGAGGCGCACCAGCCGCAGGCGCAGCTCATGCAGCAGGTCGCTGGGCTTGTAGACCTTGCCTGCCAGCTTCTCGCAGGCCTTGGGCCCGAGAAGGCGGCGCAGATCCTCAGCCGGGTCCGTGCACCGCAATTCGTGCTTGAGCGCGTAGACCAGTGCGAAGATCAGGTGGGCCATCTCTTGCACCGCCTCTCGCTGCGGGATGTAGCACAGCATCTGCGAAGTGAGCTGGCGCGACGCAATCAGCAGGTTGCCCCACAGGTGGCGGGCTTCCTTGAATCGGTCGTAGCTGGCCGTGTTGCGAAACCCCAGGAAGATCGCCAGCGTCAGCCCGAACAGGGTCAGCAGCGTGGTGTTCAGCGGAATCTTCTCGCCGAAGATGCGGCCGTGCGTCAGCACCGCCACGCAGCTGACCGCGCCGATGAAGAGCAGCTGCGGCAGGATGGATTGAAGCACGGAGCCGTTCCAGACGAACAGCAGCCGGAACCAGCTTTGCTGTGGGCGCACGATCATGATGTGTCGATCCTGTGTGTCAGCGCGGCAGTCGAGGTGGCAATCTAGGCGGCGGCCTGCGCCACCGGCGTCTGGCCGGCATCCTGGCGCAGCACCCGGACCGGGATGGATTTGTAGGATGGCGTGCCGCTTTCTTCATCGATGTTGTCGAGCGGCGCCAGCACGTTGGCCTCGGGGTAGTAGGCGGCCACGGAGCCTGCCGCGATGTCGTACTCGATGACCGTGATGCCGCCAAGCCGCAGGCCGCGCTTGCTGGAGATGGTCTCGATCTCGACCAGATCGCCGTGCTCGAGGCCGCGGGCGGCCAGGTCGGCGGGATTCATGAAGAGCACGTCGCGCCGGCCGAACACGCCGCGGTAGCGGTCGTCGAGGCCGTAGATCGTGGTGTTGTACTGGTCGTGGCTGCGGATGGTGATGAGGCGCAGCACGCCGTCTTCCCACGGCAGGTAGCTCTCGCGCACGCCGGGGAACACCGAGAACATGGCCTTGCCCGAGGGCGTCGGCCATTGGCGCTGCGTGGGCGGCAGCGGCATGCGGAAGCCGCCGGGTATGCGGATGCGCGCGTTGTAGTCGTCGAATCCGGGGATGGTGCGCTCGACCAGCTCGCGGATGCGGTCGTAGTCGTCCACGAGATGCATCCAGTCGGTCTGGCTGGCGGTGAGCGTCGCGGCGGCCATGGCCGCCACGATGGCCGGCTCCGAGCGCAGAAACGGCGAGGCCGGGCGCAGGCTGCCGGCCGAGGCGTGGACCATGGACATGGAATCCTCCACCGTGATGGCTTGCGGGCCGCTGGCCTGCATGTCCAGCTCCGTGCGGCCGATCACCGGCAGGATGAAGCTTTCCTTGCCGACCAGCAGGTGCGAGCGGTTGAGCTTGGTGCCCAGGTGCACGCTGAGATCGAGCTGCTTCATCGCCGGGAAGGCAAGCTGCGGATCCGGCATCGCGACCGCGAAATTGCCGCCCAGGCAGATCAGCGCCTTCGACTTGCCTTCGGCCATGGCCTGCAAGGTCTTGACCGCATCGTGCCCATGTTCGCGGGGCGGCTTGAAGCCGAAGACCGCTTCGAGCCTGCCCAGAAACTCCGCCGAGGGCTTTTCGGTGATGCCCACCGTGCGGTTGCCCTGCACGTTGGAGTGCCCGCGCAGCGGGCAGATGCCGGCGCCGGGCTTGCCGATGTTGCCGCGCATCAGCAGCAGGTCGGCGATCAGGCGCACGTTCCAGGTGCCGGTATTGTGCTGCGTCAGGCCCATGCCGTAGGCGATGATCGTCGCGTTGGATTTCGCATACGCCTGGGCCACCTGCTCCAGCTGCGATTGCGCGAGGCCGGACTCCTTCTCGATCAGCGGCCACTGCGTTTGCGCCAGGTCGGCGGCCAGCGCGTCGAAGCCCTCGGTGTGCTCCGCGATGAAATCGCGATCGAGCACCTGGCCCTGGCGGGCCTCCCGCTCCAGCAGCGCCTTCATGATGCCCTTGAGCGCTGCCGCGTCGCCGCCGGCCTTGACCTGGAAGTAGGTCGAGGCAATCGGGGTCGAGCTGAACGTCGCCATCTCGATCACGTTCTGCGGGTCGGCAAAACGCTCCAGCGCCCGCTCCTTGAGCGGGTTGAACACGATGATCGGCACGCCCCGGCGCGCCGCCTCGTGCAGCGTGCCCATCATGCGCGGGTGGTTGGTGCCGGGATTGTGGCCCATCGAGATGATGAGCTCGGTGTGCTCGAAGTCGTCCAGCGACACCGTTCCCTTGCCTATGCCTATGGACTGCGGCAGGCCCACGCTGGTGGCCTCGTGGCACATGTTCGAGCAGTCGGGGAAGTTGTTGGTGCCCAGCTCCCGGGCAAAGAGCTGGAACAGGTAGGCCGCTTCGTTGGAGGCGCGCCCCGAGGTGTAGAACTCGGCCTGATCGGGCGTCTGCAGGCCCCTGAGCACCTCGCCGATGCGCTCGAAGGCGGCGTCCCAGCTTACTTCGCGGAACTTGTCGGTGGCGGCGTCGTAGGCCATGGGGTGCGTGAGGCGGCCGAAGTTCTCGAGCTCGTAGTCGCTGAGCTTGAGCAGCTCCGTCACCGTGTGCTGCGCGAAGAATTCGGGCGTGACCCGCTTGCTCGTGGCTTCCCAGGTCACCGCCTTGGCGCCGTTCTCGCAGAACTGGAAGGTGGAGCGATGCTCCTTGTCGGGCCAGGCGCAGCCCGGGCAGTCGAAACCCGCCGGCTGGTTCGTGCGCATGAGCACGATGGGGGCTTGCACCACCTGCATCTGTTCGTGCACCGCCAGCGCCGTGGCCTTCAATGCCCCCCAGCCGCCGGCAGGAGCGTCGTATCTGCGGATGCCAGGAACTTCGCGCTTGCCCATGTGGATCTCCTTGGCGCACTTTGCGCCTTTTTGCCTTGATGGGGATGAATGTAGGCGGCCGCGGGCAGGGCGCAGGAGATCAGTTCCGGCACCCGGAAAAGAGTACAGTTGCGACCCATAGTCACGATCAAGGAGTACAGCAGGGCTGCAGATGCGCTGAACTGTACGCTTATCTCATGAAGCTCTACGAGAAGCTGGCCAACGATATCGAGCGGCAGATCCTCAAGGGGGTGTACCGCGATGGGGAGCGCCTGCAGTCGCTGCGCGAGACCAGCAGGCAGCGCCAGATCAGCATCACCACCGTCTTGCGCGCCTACCTGCTGCTGGAGAGCCGGGGGCTGATCGCAAGCCGGCCGCAGTCGGGCTTTTTCGTGCAGCGGCGCCAGCATGCGCAGGCCGACGCGGCGGGCGGCATCGAGCGCCCGCGCCCGATTGCCATTTCGGCTTCGGTCGATGTCAGCCGCCTCGTGCTCTCCACGCTGCGCACGGTCTCGTCGGGCGATGCCATCCCGCTGGGCTCGCCCTATCCCGATCCGGCGGCCTTTCCCTTCGACAAGCTCAACCGCTATGTGTTTGCCGCAGGCAAGGATGCCTCGCAGCACGATCTCCAGAATGCGCTGCCTCCGGGCCATCCCCAGCTGCTGCGGCAGATCGTCAGAAGGCATCTGGACCAGGGCCTGGCCGTCGATCCGGCCGAAGCCATCGTCACCGTGGGCGCGACCGAAGCGATCAACCTGTGCCTGCAGGCCGTGGCCAGGCCGGGCGATGTGATTGCGGTGGAGTCGCCAACCTTCTACGCCATGCTGCACGCCATCGAGCGCATGGGCATGAAGGTGGTCGAGGTGCCCACCGATCCGGTCCTGGGCATCGATGTGGACATGCTGGAGCGGCTGGCGCGCGAGCTGCCCATCGCGGCCTGCATGGTCATGCCCAACTTCCAGAATCCGCTCGGCTACCGCATGCCCGACGAGCGCAAGCAGGCGCTGGTGCGCCTGGCGAACGAGCGCGACATCCCCCTCATCGAGAACGGCGTCTACAACGAGCTGTACTACGGCGATGCGCCGCCCAGCACGCTCAAGGCCTTCGACACCAGGGGCCTGGTGCTGCACTGCTCTTCGTTCTCGAAGACGCTGACCTCGGTCTACCGCATCGGCTGGGCCCTGCCCGGGCGCTACCGCGACCAGGTCGAGAAGCTGAAGTTCCTGAACACGCTGACCACGCCGTCCATTCCCCAGCGGGCCATCGCCGAATACCTGGAGCGCGACGGCTACGACCACCAGCTCCGGCGGCTGCGCAAGGCCTATGCACAGAATGCCCGGCTGATGCAGCACACCGTGCGCCGCTTCTTCCCCGCGGGCACCCGCGTGTCCAGCCCCGAGGGCGGCTATGTGCTCTGGGTGGAGCTGCCGGGGCAGATCGATGGCATGCGGCTGTACCAGCAGGGGCTGGAGCATGGCATCACGGTCGGGCCCGGCTACATGTTCTCGGCCACCAACAGCTATCCGAACTTCATCCGCCTCAACTACAGCAGCCCCTGGTCGGCCGAGATCGAACAGGCGCTGATCACCGTCGGCAAGATCGCGGCCCATGCGCTGCGCTGAAGCTGCCATGCGCCCGCCAAAGAAAAGGGCGCAGCCCCGCAGGACTGCGCCCTTCGTTCAGGCTGCCGCCCGTTCGGCCACCGCCCGCGGCGCCACCTGGTAGCCGTCGAACTGCATCGTGTACTGCGCGCGGCCCGACGAGAGCGCGCGCAGCGTACCGATGTAGCCGAACATCTCCTGCAGCGGCACCAGCGCATCGACCCCCGTGGCCGTGCCGCGCAGCTCATGCCCGCGTACCTGGCCGCGGCGGCGGTGCAGGTCGCCGATCACGTCGCCCAGGTATTCAGTGGGCGTGATCACCTCCACGGCCATCACCGGCTCCAGCAGCAGCGGTTTGGCCTTGGCGAAGGCCTCGCGCAGCGCATGGCCCGCGGCCAGCTCGAAGACCATGGCCGGGGAGTCGCGCTCGTGGAAGGCCCCGTCGAGCAGCACGGCGCGCAAGTCCACGGCCGGGTAGCCCGCGGCAGGCCCGGCCTCGGCCGCGCGCCGAATGCCCGCTTCCACCGCGGGTATGAACTCGCGGGGGATCGCGCCACCGACGATGCGGCTTTCGAATTGCACACCAACGCCGCGCTCCAGGGGCTCCAGGCGCAGGGTCAGCTGCGCGAACTGGCCGGGGCCGCCGGTCTGCTTCTTATGCACATGCGTCAGCTCCGCGGCCGCGGCAATGGTCTCGCGGTAGGCCACCTGCGGGCGGCCCACCGCCACGTCCACGCCGAAGCGCTCGTGCAGCTTGTGCACGGCCACTTCCAGCTGCAGCTCGCCCATGCCCGACAGGATGGTCTGGCCCGACTCATCGTCCTGGCGCAGGCGCAGGCTCGGGTCCTCGCGCAGCATGCTCTGCAAGGCCCTAGACAGGCCTTGCTGGTCGGTCTTGGTGCGTGGCTCCAGCGCCAGGTGGATCACCGGCTCGGGTACGGCGATGGACTCCAGCTGCAGCGGGTGCCTGGGATCGCTCAGGGTATGGCCCGTGAGCGTGTCCTTGAAGCCGACCACCGCCGCGATCTCGCCTGCCACCAGCTCGTCGCGCTCGATGCGCTGGTCGGCATGCACCTCGTACAGGCGCGCCGCGCGCTCCATGCGCCCGGTGCTGGTATTGAGCACCGAATCGCCACGCCGCAACCGGCCCGCATACAGGCGCACGAAGACCATGCTGCCGTGCTCGTCGGCCACCAGCTTGAAGGCCAGCGCGGCCAGCGGCGCGCCGGCCTGGCCCATGGCCGTGCCCTCGCGCTCGCCGGGCGCGGGCAGCCAGTCGACCACCGCATCCAGCAGCGGCTCGATACCGCGGTTGCGGAAGGCCGAGCCTGCGAGCACCGGCACCAAGGAGCGCTTGCGCACACCGGCACGGATGCAGCGCAGCAGCAGTTCCACCGAGGGCTCCTCGCCGCGCAGCCAGGCATCCAGTGCCGTGTCGTCTTGCTCGACCACGGCTTCGAGCAGGCGCGCGCGGGCCGCCTGGGCCTGCTCCAGCAGTTCGGCGGGAATCGCGGCTTGCTGCACCGGCAGCGAGGCATCGTCCCTATGCCACAGCAATGCACGCATGCGCACCAGGTCCACGACACCGTGGAAATCGGCCTCGCGGCCTATAGGCAGGTGCACGGGCACGGCCTGCACGCCCAGGCGCTCGCGCATGCTGGCCACCACCTGGTCGAAGTCCGCGCCTACGCGGTCGAGCTTGTTGACGAAGGCGATGCGCGGCACCTCGTGCCGGTCGGCCAGGCGCCAGTTGGTCTCGGTCTGAGGCTCCACGCCGGCCACGCCGTCGAGCACCACCACCGCACCGTCGAGCACGCGCAGCGCGCGGCCCACCTCGATGTTGAAGTCGATGTGGCCGGGCGTGTCGATCAGGTTGATCTGCGCGCCGCGCCAATGCACGGTGGTAGCGGCGCTGTTGATGGTGATGCCGCGGCGGCGCTCCTCGGGATCGAAGTCCATATGGGCGGCACCGTCGTGCACCTCGCCCATGCGGTGGCTTTCGCCCGTGTAGTAGAGGATGCGTTCGCTGGTCGTGGTCTTGCCTGCATCCACGTGGGCAATGATGCCGATGTTGCGGATGCTGGGGCAGCCCATGCTGGGGCAGCCCATGCTGGGGCAGCCCATGCTGGGGCAGCCCGTGCCGTTGTTGCTGGGGCGGTTCATGGTGAATCTTTCCGGCCTCTTGGAGAGGCCACATGTCGGGGACGATCGAGCCGCGCCCCGGCATGGATTCACCGGAGCGGGCTCAGGACGGGATGGATCGGCCGGAACACGGGCGCACGCGCACGTATCCCACGTTCCGGCGGGCGGAAATCGTGGCGATCAACTTGTCGTAGGTACGCATGAACATGGTGGAACCTGAAAAAACAAAAACCCCGGAAGACCATGCCTGCCGGGGTTGTGGGCCGGAAGGTCATCGCCTTCCGACAGCCATCGAAAGGACGCAGCTATGCCGCGAACGTGATTTGGATGGCGTTGAACTTGAACATGTCGCCATTGTCTTGAAATTGGAGAATCCTGGTTGCCAGCAGGGCTGGGGCCGGGCGTATTTCTCGGAGCCACCCGATTCGCGCGCAGCATATGGGGCTGGATCTGCGGGGCCGTGCTGGCTTTGCGCAGGGGGAATTTGGGCCATTTGGTGCGATGGGTGGCGCACTATTAAAAATGCCTGTTTTTGTGCGCTATAATGCGAGCTTCGCGGCTGTAGCTCAGCTGGATAGAGTACTTGGCTACGAACCAAGGGGTCGTGGGTTCGATTCCTGCCAGCCGCACCAAAAATCGTCATGCGCACAATGCCTGCAATCGCAAGATTGCAGGCATTGTGCTTTTCGGGGCAGCGGCAGCACGCAGTTATGCTACGTGCATGAGCAAAGCATTCACCAAGGAAAGCGACGACAGCGATGATGAACTGCCCGAGCTGCCAAAGCTGGCGGGTGGCAGGAACTACATGACGCCGCAGGGCTACGCGGCACTGAAGCAGGAGCTGCTGCATCTCATCGACGACGAGCGTCCCAAGGTGGTCGAGGTGGTGCATTGGGCCGCCAGCAACGGCGACCGCTCGGAGAACGGCGACTACCTGTACGGCAAGCGGCGCCTGCGCGAGATCGACCGGCGCATCCGCTTCCTGACCAAGCGGCTGGAGATCGCGGAGGTGGTGGACCCGGCCGTGCACCATGGCAGCGACCAGGTGTTCTTCGGCGCCACGGTCACCTATGTGGACGATCAGGACAGGCAGGAGTGCGTCACCATCGTGGGCATCGACGAGGTGGATTTCGGCAAGGGGCAGATCAGCTGGATCGCACCGATGGCGCGGGCCTTGATCAAGGCCCGGGTCGGTGATGAAGTGCAGCTGCCCACGCCCGGCGGGGTGCGCACGCTGGAGGTGGTGGCGGTGGCCTATCCCGCCAAGGCCTGAGCGGCGCAAGGCCACCGGCCAGAGTTCAGTCGAGCTTGACGCCGGACGAGTCGATGGCTTCCTTCCATTTGTCGATGTCCCTTTGCACGAATTCCGCGAACGGCGGGCCTGCCAGCGAGCCAGGCATGCCGCCGGCCTGCGCCAGCTTCTCGCGCAGCTCCGGGTCTTGCATGGCGGAGGCGACCGCGGTTTCGATCTGGGCGGCGATGCCGGGCGGCACGGCGGACGCCACAAAAATTCCGACCCAGGCGCTGGATACCATGTTCCGGTAGCCCGCTTCCGCCATGGTCGGAACCTGCGGCAGCTCGGCCACTCTGGACTCCGACGTGACTGCCAGGGCCCGCAGCTTGCGTGACTGGATGTGCGGCAATGCCTGCGTGAGGTTGTCGAACTGAAACCGGGTCTCGCCCGCGAGCAAGGCCATCGTGGCGGGCGCCGAGCCTTTGTAGGGGACATGCACGGCCGAGGTGCCGGTGCGCAGCTTGAAAAGCTCGCCCATCAAATGGCTGGTCTGGCCCACGCCGGCAGAGCCGAAAGAGGCTTGCTGCGGATGCCTTTTGAGCCCCGCGACGAGGTCGGCAACGCTCTTGTCGTTGCTGGCGGCATTGACGACCAGGACATTGGGAAAGGAAACGACACCGACCAGTGGCCTCAGGTCGCCCTGCTTGTAAGGCAGGCTGGGGTAGGCGCTGTAGTTGATGGCCTGAGGACCTACGTTGCCGGCCAGCAAGGTGTAGCCGTCGGCAGGTGCGCGCAGAAAGTACTGGGTGCCTATGATGCCGCCGCTGCCGGGCTTGTTGACCACCACCACCGGTTGGCCGACAAGGCTGCCCAGCTTTTGTCCCAGCAGGCGGATGGGGTTGTCCACGCTGCCGCCCGGCGCGCCGGGCACGATGATGGTGATGGGGTGAGTCGGCCATTTCTCGCCGGCGGCGCCGGAGCCAGGCTGCGCAGCAGCCAGTGAAGAGATGCAGAGCAGGCCGCAGAGCGCTGCATAGGTGGCGGCGGGCTTCATGGTGTTGTCTCCTGGTCGTGGTTTTCAGAGCTGGCGAGCGAGGTGGTGCTCGGCATTGCCCAGCAGCACGTCGTTGTTGAAAAGACGCTTGGCATAGTGGCTGATGGGGGTCTCGTCCTGGAAGCCGATGGCGCCATGCAGTTGTAGCACCTCCAGCGCCATGCGCCGGCCCGCCACGCCGCACAGGTGCTTGAGCTTGCCGGCATCGGCCAGCGCGGCGGCCGGCTCGGCGCCATCCAGCCGCGCGAGGACGGCATCCAGGTAGTGCCGCACCTTGTTCCATTGGCGGTACAGATCCGCCACGCGGTGCTGCAGCACTTGAAAGCCGGACAGAGGACGGGAGAACTGCTGGCGCACGCCAAGGTAGTCCACCGTCTGGCGCAGGGCTTGCCGGCTGGCGGCGACGCTCTCGGCGCACAAGGCCAACATGGCAAAGCAGCGGGCCTGGCGCATGGCCTGTTCGGCATCGTCCCCCTGGGCAATGAGCTGCCCGCTGCCAACCTGCAGCTGCCGCAAGCGCGCAGAAAAAGCAGGGCGGCCGTCATGCAGCCGAAAGTGTTCCAATGGCTGCTGTGCGTTGCCTGGCTGCAGCTGCTGCGCAGAAAGATGGACCAGGCACAGCTCGCCCGAGCGGCTTTCGCGCGCTGCCACCAGCGCTCCCGCGCCGTCCGCCACGCCCAGGATGAGTGGAATCTCGCCGCTCAGCGACCAGATCTTGCCGTCAGCCGTTTCCACTGCGGGCAGGCTCGCCTCGTCGAGGGGGACGCTCAGGCGCAAGGCGCCTTCTCCCAATGCCTGCAGCAGCGCATCGCGGCAAGCGCCGGTCGGCAGGGCCAGCAGCACTTGCATGGGCAAGGCGCTTTGCCATAGCACGGGCTCGTTCATCAGCGCTTCGCCCAGGCTGCCCAGCAGGTAGATGGATTCGGACAGGGGGCGCTCCAGCCCGCCCAGCCGCTCGGGCAGTGGCATGGCCAGCACGCCGAAGCGGGCCAGGTCGGCCAGCACGGTGGGCAGGCAGGTCTCGCTGCTGCCGTCTGCTGCCTGCATGCGCTTTTGCCGGAGCTCGAAGCTGTGGTGCTTGTCCAGCCAGCCGTGCAGGGACTCCTGCATCATGGCCAGCTCGGGCGAGCCTGTGGCCACCGGGGGATGGTGCAAGGCGGTCTGCTGGGCCAGCACGGCCTTGGCGACGATGCCCTGCTGCACCTCGGTGGAGCCGCCTGCGAGCGAGCTGCCGCGGTAGCGCCAGAAGCCCAGCGCGGCATTGCCGTCCGCCTGTGCCGGACTGGCGGCGGCGATGCCCTGCAGCGCCTCAGGGTTGTAGCGCAATGCCTGGCTGCCGCGCAGGTCCATGTCCAGGAGGTGGATGTCCTGCAGCAGCTCGATGCCGTCGAGCTTGAGCAGGGAGGCCTCCAGCGCCGGGCTGCCGCCGGCCTCGGCCTGCGCAATGGCGGGGGCCCAGCAGGCCTGCAGCGCTTCCTCTCGAATGCGCAGCGCGGCCAGGCGGCTGCGCAGCAGCGTGTGCAGCGGGGCGCCGGGCGATTCGGTGCCGGCCAGGCGGTGTGCCATCCCGGACTGCAGCGCTGCCAGGCCTGCCCTGCATTCGGCCACTCGCGCGACGAACAGGCGTTCGATCACCAGCAGTCCCTTGGCAATGTGCCAGCCCTGGTTGACCTCGCCTAGCAACTGGTCGGTGGGCACGCGCACACTGTCGAAAAAGATCTGTACGTGGAACGGTGCGCCATGGATGTACTTGATGGGGCGCACCGTAACGCCGGGCGCTGTCAGGTCCACCAGAAAGACCGAGATGCCTTCCTGCTTTCTGGCGGCATGGAGGTCGGTGCGGGCCAGCACGATGGCCCAATTGGCCCAGTGGCCCAGGCTTTGCCAGATCTTGCTGCCATTGAGCACCCAGCCGCCGTCGTCTTGCTGGAGCGCCGCGGTCTTGAGCGCGGCCAGGTCCGAGCCCGCGTCCGGTTCGGAATAGCCCTGCGCCCAGTAGTCGTCAAAGCTGAGCATGCGCGGCAGGAAGCGCTGGCGCTGCGCCTCGCTGCCGAAGCGCATCAGCGTGGGGCCGATGGTATCGATGCCCAGGTTCTCGACCTGGGGTGCATCGCTGGCGGCCAGCTCCTCCTTGAAGATGGCCTGCTCGCGCAGCGACCAGCCGGTGCCGCCGTACTGCTGTGGCCAGGACGGGGCTGCCCAGCCCTGCCGGTGGAGGATTTCCTGCCAGCGGCGGGCCTGCTCCCGGGTGACCAGGGCGTGCGAGCGCACGGCGGCCTGGATGTCCGGCGGCACGGCCGTGGCGAGGAACTGGCGCACCTGCTGGCGGAAGGTATCGAAGGCGGCGGTGTTGTCTGTCATGGAGGCGATGGACCCGTTGGGCGGTGGCTGGGAGGGGGCGGTTTCAGGGCTTGCCCGATGGCCAGGCCGGAGGGCGCTTGTCCACGAAGGCGGCCATGCCCTCGCGGGCGTCGGCGGTGGCGGCCACATTGCCGAAATGCTCGACGGCCGAGGCCACGCCGCGGCGGTACTCCACGTCGAGTGACTTGTGGAAGGCCTGGCGCCCGAGCTTCATGACCAGCGGCGACTTGGCGCCGAGCAGCCGGGCCACGGCCCGGGCGCGCTCCAGCACCTGCGCCTCGGGCACCACCTCGTTGACCAGGCCCAGCTGCAGGGCCTCGGCCGCGGCGAAGCTGCGGCCGGTGAACAGCAGCTCGAACGCGCGGTGCTTGCCAATGATGCGCGGCAGATGGGTGTAGTGGATGGCGGGGGTGACGCCTACATCGATCTCGGGGTAGCCGAAGGTGGCGGTGTCGGCGGCGATCAGCATGTCGCACGAGACGGCCAGCGTCATGCCGCCGCCGCGCGCCGTGCCGCCAACCGCGGCGATGGAGGGCTTGCCCAGCCGGGTCTGCGCGTCGAAGAGGCCGGTGTAGAGCTTGTCGACCAGGGAGAGCTTGTGCTCGAAGCTGGCATCGCCCATCTCGCTCAGGTGCAGGCCGGCGCAGAACCGGCCGGGCACGGCGCTGCCCAGGATGACGGCCCTGACCGCCGGGTCCCGCGCGGCGCGGTCCAGGTGTTGCAGCAGCTGGTCCAGCATGGCCTCGGTGATGGCGTTCACGGGCGGGCTGGCCAGCAGGATCTCGGCCACGGCGTGTTGGACGGTGTAGGTGACGGTATGGTTCATGGCGGGAGGGATCTCATTCGGCCGTGGCGACGATGCGGCTTGCCAGCAGGGCGTCGATCTCGGTGTCGGAATAGCGCGCGCTGCGCAGCACCTGCCGGGTGTGCTCGCCCAGCAGCGGCGGCGCCGATGCCTGGCCGCGCGGCGCCTGGTTGAAGGTGATGGGCAGGTTCACGCTCTTCATCGCGCCCAGCGTGGGGTGGACGCTTTCGCCCACCACCTGGCGCTGCGCCAGCTGCGGATGAGCCAGCGCCTGCGCCAGGGTGTGGATGGGCGAGCAGGGCACGCCCGCGGCCTGCAGCGCCTGCACCCAGTGGCTGACAGGCTGCTGCCCGATCTGCTGCTGCACCAGGGCCACGGTCTCCGCGAAATGGTCTACGCGCGCGGCATTGGTGGAGAAGCGGGCGTCGTTTTGCCAGCGCGACAGGCCGGCCACCGGGCAGAAGCGCTGCCACTGGCTGTCGTTGCCCACGCCGACCATCACCGGCCCGTCGCTGGCCTGGAAAACCTGGTACGGCGCCATGGCCGGATGGCCGGTGCCCATGCGCTGCGGCAGCTTGCCGCTGCACCAGTAGTTCTGCGCCAGGTAGCCCATGAAGCCCATGGCCGTGTCCAGCAGCGAGACTTCCACCAGCACCCCCTGGCCGGTCTGCGCGCGCTCCAGCACCGCTGCCAGCACGCCGCCGAAGGCCAGCATGCCGGTGCCCAGGTCCACCGGTGAGAATGTGGCGCGCACCATGGGGCCGCCGGGCTCGCCCATCACCGCGACCATGCCGCTGAAAGCCTGCAGCATCACGTCGTAGCCGGGCTCCTGGCCCAGCGGGCCATCCCGGCCGTAGCCGGAGATCTCGCAGTAGATCAGGCGCGGATTCAGCGCCGAGAGCGTGACGTGGTCGACGCCCAGCTTCTCGGCCGTACCTGCGCCGAAGCCCTGCAGCACGATGTCGGCCCCGGCCACCAGGCGGTGCACTACGGCCCGGCCCTGCGGGCTCTTGAGGTCGACCGCCAGGCTTTGCTTGTTGTGGTTGACCGCGAGGAAGGTCGCGGACTGCCCCTCGCGCTGCGGCAGCCAGTGCCGGGTATCGTCGCCGGCGCCGATCGGCTCCACCTTGATGACCTCGGCACCCAGGTTGCCCAGGTACTGCCCGCACAAGGGGCCAGCCAGCACCTTGCTCAGGTCCACGACCTTCATGCCTTTCAAGGGCTTCATTCCATGCTCCAAAGATGCGCCATTGCGGGGGATCAGACCGGGCGGATGTCGATCTGCCGGCCCAGCGAGACCCAATGCTCCGTGTCCTTCAGCACAAACTCGTGCACCTTGTCCGGCTCGATCGCCAGCCCCTCGGCGCCGCGTGCGTTGAGCGAGGCCAGGTACTCGGGGCTGGTGATGCTGCGGTAGAGCGCGGCGCGCAGCCTGTCCACCACCGGCGCGGGGGTCTTGGCATGGATCTGCAGCGACAGCCAGAACCGCAGGTTGACCGCCGGGTAGCCGCACTCCTGCATGGTGGGGATGGCCGGCAGCTGCGGCGACCGGCCCTGCGAGGTGATGGCCAGGCCCTTGAGGCGCTTGCCCTGGATCGGGCCGAGCGAGGTGGTCATGCTGTCGAACAGGAAATCCACGTTCCCCGCCATCACGTCGGCGCTGGCCGGTGCGCTGCCCTTGTAGGGCACGCCCACCGCCTCCATGCCCGCGTTCTTGAGCAGCAGCGCCGCATAGATGTGCGGCGAGCTGCCCGAGCCGAAGGTGGCGTAGCTCAGCTGGCCGGGCTTGCGCCTGGCCAGCTCGACCAAGTCGGCCAGCGTGCCCACCTCCAGTTTCGTGGGGTGCACGACCAGCACGTTGGGCACCACGGAGACTATGCCCAGCGTGAGGAAATCGCGCGTGGGGCTGAAGCGCAGGTTGGGGTACAGCAGCGGGTTGATGGCCTGCATGCCCACGGTGTTGAGCAGCACGGTGCTGCCGTCGGCCGGGGCATCGGCCACCAGCTGGGTGCCGATGTTGCCGCCCGCGCCGGGCTTGTTCTCCACGATCACGTTCTGGTCCAGCTCCCTGGCCAGGTGGACGGCGGCCAGCCGGGCCGAGAAATCGCCCGGGCCGCCCGGGGCGAAGGGCACGACGATGCGCAGCGTCCTGTCGGTGCTGGCCCGGGCCGGCATTTGCGCGCCCCATAGCGCCAGGCCCATGCCCGTCAATGCGGATCGGCGGTTCAGCGTCATCCTGGTGTCTCCTGCGGTGTAGTTGGCGAGACTCCAATGTGGCCAGAAATGCTATAACCGTCAAAGACGAAAATTTGATATCAGGTATCAATGTCAGTTATGACATTACGGCCGTGAGCCTGCCAGGTTCTCCCGGCCATGCAACCGCTGCGCAAGATCACGCCCCATGCCCATAGACCTCCGCAACCTGCAGTGCTTTCTGGCCGTCTGCGCCGCCGGCTCGATCTCGAAAGCCGCGCAGACCATGTACATCGCGCAGCCCGCCATGAGCATGCACATCAAGGGGCTGGAAGAGGGCCTGGGGCTCAGGCTGTTCGAGCGCACCGCGCAGGGCGTGAAGCCCACCGCGGCCGGACTGCGGCTGGAGCGGCATGCGCGGACGCTGCTGGCCCAGTTCGGCCAGGCGCTGGACGACGTGCGGCGCATGGACGCTGCGCCCAGCGGCCCGCTGAACGTGGGGCTGCCCCAATCGATGGCCAAGCTGCTGACGGTGCCCCTGGTGAACGGCACGCTCGCCAGGTGGCCGGAGGTGCGGCTGCAGGTGGCGGAGCTGAGCACCGGCTACATCCCCCAGCAACTGCTGCAAGGGCAGATCGACATCGGCATCACCTTCCAGAAGCATGGCAGCAGCGGCCTGGTCTATGAACCGCTGGCCGACGAGACCCTGGTGCTGATCGCTCCGCCGGGCCGCCTGGCCGCGAAGGGCCGGGCCGCGAACGCGCTGCCCAGGGTGCGCTTTGCGGCGCTGGCGCACTATCCGCTTATCCTGCCGGCACCCGAGCATGGGCTACGCATCCTGCTGGACAAGCTCTCCGCCGCGCACCACTTGCAGCTGGCGCCGGTGGCCGAGGTGAATGCCATCCACCAGATCATCGACCTGGTGGCCGATGGCGTGGGCTGCAGCCTGCTGTCCTATGCAGCGGTGTTCCAGGAGATCAAGAGCGGCAAGCTGTCGGCGGCCGAGATCAGCCACCCCGCCATATCGCGCCCGGTGTACATTGCCCGCCGCTCCACCGAAGGCCCCGGCATGGCGCAGTCGAGCGTATGCAACCTGCTCAGGGCGATCGCGGCCGAGCTGATCGGCAACGGCAGCTGGCCCGCGCGGCTGATGAAGAATGATTGAGCCGCATTCGCATGTCTGAACCCGCATGATTCGCGAGACAACAGTCGTTTGCGGGTGGATGGGAGCTTCATTCACGCGTCTTCAAAAGCAATGATTGGAGACACACATGAAGGCCACCTTTGTCTGCTGTTCTGTGCCGCCCTGGCTTGCTGCACCTATGCTCCGGCGGCGGCACAGACCTGGCTCTAGATGCGTGTATGTCCATCTCGCTCATTGTTTGGTTGTGCCTCTGGCGGACGGGGTCACGTGCTTTGCTGCGGCGTCCGCTTAGCGTGGATCCCGTTGCCACTTTGGCAGGTGAGGAGGCCTTGCTTGGAGGGAGGTGCGTATGAAGTTGGCCGCAGGCTTGACGGCGATGCTGTAGCGAAGATGGGTTGGGATACTGACGGAATCCACCGATCGTCTAAACGCGTCTTACATCCGCCCCTATATAGGGCGAGAAACAAAAATCCCGCTACCTTTTGGATAGCGGGATTTCCGGAGACAGGAATCAAACAAATTTATAAGTCATTGATTTGTATACGTTTCATTGACTATAACAAATTGGGGATACACATAGGGATACAGGAAAGTTGCTGCTGAAAAATTAGGCAGTAGATTTGTGGCCGCCACACAACGGCATCACTGCTCATTTTTTAAGCATCTGGAAAATGCGGGAAAGCGTGTCTTTCATCCTCCCGCTTCACCATCCAGTTCGGCGTTTCAGGCGCGGAAGGGTAGGCCACTTTCCTTGCCCCCGAATTGGAGGTCTGCACCACCGTTCCGGTGTTCCGGGTCATGCACCCCTCTCGAAAGCCGCGCCAGCATTGGTAACGCAATTTTGCGTCGGTGCGCAATTTTGCTCAGTGTGAGCTAGGCACACTTTGGGCGAGCCTACATACCCGGAAAAGCAGGAATGTAAAACCTCAGGGGCGCGATTTGGCACGATCTTTAACTTCCTCCAATGATGGAAGTTGACCTCGCGGGCGTGTGCGCGACTGGTCACTTGGAATATCCTCAAATTGAGGTTATTCCACCCTCGCGGGCGCAACCATGTGCTGACGCAAACCGGGAGAATCCCGCATTTGCCATCACGCCTTCTTGGTCAGATTTCAAATCTGACTTCTGCACGAATCTGTGCAGTTGATGCTGGCTCAAAAGTGAGCCGGGGTGTCCGCTGAACTAAGGAGACCCACCCCACAACGACAAAGCCCCGCTGGGCGAACCATGCGGGGCAATGCTTTCTGATAGCTGAGCCTAAGAAATCTCGTCAGCCTGCATGAACGCTTCTATGCGCTCGGGGGTCTCATCCCGGTAGACGCGAATCCACGAGGGCACCCGCATACCGTCTCTGGGGAGTAACTTCTCCAGGCGGTTGTCCAGGCTGTCTATCGACTCGTCGGGATGGCGGGTGATCTTCTTGGCGTCGTTGCCGTAGTCCATGATGCCGATGCACTCGCGCTCGTCACGGTCATCACGGCTACCAGTTCCACCAGCGCCCATCACGCTGATGATGATGACTCTGGGCAGTGAGTCCAAGTCCTCCACGCCCATCACCATCTCTAGCTTCTTGATCCGGTTCCCGAGACTCATCGGCTCCCCCTCATGTCATGAGCCTGTTGCTCAAGCTGGTTGATGCGTTTCTCCAGTTCCCCCGTCTCGATGGCCGTCCTGAGAAGGTTCAGGACGTAGGCCAATCGGCTTCCGTCTTGTGTAGGAATCTGGCCGGACTTCATCTGTCGATAGAGCCTTGCCAGTTCCCGTGACACATCGTCAGCGGTACGCAGTGGAATGCGCAGACGGGGGGTAGGAGCCTCCAAGACTTCAACGCCATCAACGACTATCAGTTCGCCTGCATCGTCTTTTTCGGCCATCTATCGTGCTCCTTTGCTACTTATTCAGCCGCTTGCTCTGCGGCTTGGCGGTCGGCCATGACCTGCGTCATCGTCTCCGTGGAGCCGGGAATCTTCCAGCCCTTGCCGAACATGCGCACCAGCTCGGAGATAGGTTCCTGCGCATCAGCCTGCAAAGAGTCGATGGCACCTTGAACCGCATTTCGAGCCGTGGCAATCGCTGCGGCATCGTCGGCATAGGCTGCTGCTGTTGCCGGGTCTGCCAAGCTCATGCGGACAGTCTCAAAGGTCTTCTCATCCATGCCCGTCAACTCCTTGGGCAGTCGCACCAGAGCTTGCTTGGCTCGGTCACTCCAGCTCATGGACACTACCGTCGTGATGGGTGGGTTCTCGCGGTACATGCGTGCGATCTCCAGATCAATGACCGCATCGGCGGGAGTCTGCTCGGGAATCTTCACCATCGAGCCAGTGTTCTCGCGGTACTCGGCCTCCATCTTGAGCACGGCCTCGGCGGTGGATTTGAGATTGCTCAGGGCATTGGATGCCGCTTGTTTGATGCGGTTGCGCTTGCCTTCGTTGCTCAATTCGCGGTCGTCGTTGACCTTATCTCGTTGGGCGGTGAAGCGGCTCATGAGTCCCGTGGAACTGCTCAAGGCTTCGGGGTCGATGGCCTTCCATGCGCGATTCACAAGTGGGGAAGCGTTGGTGTCTACGCCGTTGGGCCAAATTGCCTTGATGCGGCCATTGACGCGGAAAGTGGTGATGTTTGTCATGTGTTTAATCTTTCAAAATGATGTGTTGGTGAGTGTGTGGAGTGCTGTCTCGCGCACCGGAAGCGCGTGCCGTACAGCCAGACATGGGGAGGTGCCGCTCATGTCAGCACGCCTCCTGATATGCACGCCACAGTGCCAGGCCGTCACGACAGCGCTCTCCATACATGCCGCCACGGCCAGCAGCGATGCATGTGGCGCAGCCGAAGTGATGCGAGTAGTACGTCGCGGCAAGCTGGTGCCAGTCCTGTTTCTGAGGCTCGGTCTGATCGTCGTTCGCGGCTTCCAGCAATGCGACCAGCTCGCCTTTGTGATTGCGTATCAGCGTGCGCAGATCGTCATTCAAGAGGCTGGCCGGACTCACCTTAACGGCGTGTTCTGGAGTCAGCTCAAGTACCAATCCGGCATCGAGCAAGGTGTCCAAAACGGCGGCGGCAATCATTCGAATACCTCCACGTCAGCAGCGTTTTCGACTTGATCGACTTGGGTGATTTCGCCCGAAGATGCCCCGAAGGTGCCCAAGATGCCCTGTTTTGAAAGTTGGGCACCTTGGGCATCTTCGAGGGCATCTTCGCCTTCTCCGACCGCTGCGAGCCATTCGGTTTTGGGCACAAATCCGTCCGGCAGAGACCAATACCAACCGTCACCCAGACCACCTTTTCGAGGTTTGATTCCCATCTTTTCGCGCACGGTGCGGATCTGCTTTTTGCTGTATCCCATGCTGACAATCGCAGCTTCGACCTGTTTGCTCTGGCGGCAACCATCCTTGAGCTCAGCCCACATGAGCATGGGCAAATCCGTCTTGCCCGCAGAGACTTCTTCAATCTCTTCATCGGGGTCGGTCAGCAGGTCACGCGCACTACCTTGGACAGCCTTTCCCCATGAGATGCAAGAGGCTTGAATGCCAGGGATTGGTTCACGTTGCTCCAGGTGATATTCAAACCCTCCGTCGTCCGGGCCGATGTTGGATTTGCTGCGAGCAAGAATTCGAGCATCCTCTCCATCCTCCACGCTCTTGACCTTTGCAGCGACCAACACGATGCGAGCGACAGCAGTGAATGCCACGCTACCCACCACGCGCTGAGCTGGGTCTGTACCTTGCCCACCTTTGGCGAAATGAGTGATGCCCAGCACCGCGCAATCGCAGGAGTCGGCCAGATCTACCAGTGGTTGCAGTGCTCGGCGAACTTCGGTGTTCTTGTGACTGTCGCCGGTCACAGCAGACACGACCGGATCTACCACCAGCAAGCGAACACCGCCGATAGCGTCGATGGCTTCACGTAACTGCTGCAGGTCTCGCGCTGGGTCAAAAGGCACCACCACGCCGTCACGCATCGCACCCTTGACGAAGTGGCAGCGCGAGCGATCAGCACCAGCAGCCAGCAATCGAGGAAGCAACGTATCGGCGGGGTCGTCTTCACCGCTCCAGATCAACACATTGCCTTGAGCGCAGCGCTCACCATCTGGCCATCGCCCGCCAATGGTCACAGTTGCCGCCATTGCCAGTGCAATCGTTGTCTTGCCCTGACCAGGAGCGCCTGCAAGGATGTGCAGCTTCTTGAGCGCGAGCCAGTATTTCCAAAGCCATGCGACCGGCTGCGGTGTGAGGTCTGACCCACTGACCAACACCACGCGATCCATGGGCACATGCTGAGCCATATCGATGGCTTCTGTGATGGCATTCATTGAGATGCCTCCTTCTCTTTAATCAAGCGGCGGACATCGTTGAAATCCGAATCCTTCGGGCCACGTTGCAGGCCGGAGAAATCAGGCACGGCCAGCAGGCCGCCGACAGCGCGAGCGGCTTCTGTAGCTGCTTGCATGCCGGGATTGCCGGGTGTCGCGTGATCGTCATCAGCGCAAATAACCAAATCCACGCATGGAAATTTGGCTCTCAGCGCCTTGGCTACCGGCAGTAAATTGCCCGAATTGAATGCGATCGCCGTCGCGTGTCCGCTGTCTTCGAAAAGAGTCAGGCCGGTTGCAACACCTTCGCAGATCAGCACACGGCCCGATGGCCTGCCGATGCTGAAATAGCAGCCCTTCACACGGCCACCGCTGATGAAGCGCTTATCACCCTCTGCCGTGATCGTTTGCAGGCTGTGCAGCACGCCATTGGCATCACGCAGCGGCACCAGCAGCAGGCCACCGAGAGCACGCAAGCCATGGGCCTTCACCCCCTTGGCGCTCAGGTAGGGATGCTCTGCAACGGGCTGAGATTTCAGCCACTGCTGTGCGGCCTCTGCTGCGGCCTGAGCCTGCTTCTCGCGCTGCTCGGCGTCGTGTTGCTTGCGCAGTGCATCCATGCGGCGCTTGTACGCTTTGCGCTCGGTTTCTGACAGTTCACGCTCATGGCGATTGCTGGCGATGAAACCGCATTTGAAGCAGTGAGCAATGCCGTGTTCCGGGGCAATCACGGTCACGCCCATATCGCGCTTCTTGGGCTTCGTGCCGCACGCTGGGCACATGATCCGATGGTCACCGACCGGCAACTCATTCCAAGGAATTCGAGGTGTCATCCGGCCTCCACGATGTTGTCAGCGGCTTGCAGCTTTTTGATTTCATCGAGTGCGGCCTCCAGCGACTTGATGAGCGACCCAGCCTTGGATGAATTGATCGTTGCACCGACGCGCACGTACTTCGCCGCATCCCGTGCCACCTTTGCAGCCTTCTGGAAGGTTTCTTCGGCCTTGCTACGTGTTTCCTTGCAGGGGATATAGCCGATGCTCTTTGCACGAACTGGTGCGACGGGATCGGTAGAGATCGCCTTCATCGCCTCACGCAGGGGCAAATCGGCAACGCGTTGCCGTTCTGCTTCCGGCAGCGCAGGAAATGCCGTTGCCAGCTTCATGTAGCTGCGGGCCGTGCGCGGCGCGACCGTGCAGTTTTCACTGAGCCAGTTCTCCCACTGTCCATGAGGAACTTGCTCTTTCGCCTGAACCAGCAAAGCGCCAGCTTCGAGAGCGCACTCCATTGCGCCGCGAGCTTTGAGCTCGGCCTCGTGCACCTTGTCGTTGATGGCTTGCGCCAGTGTTGTCGCCACCGCGTTCATGCTGCACCGCCTTTCAGAGTCGCCCAGTGATCGAACAAATCACGCGGGCCTACAAACTCACGTTCGCGCTTGTCGTAGTCCACTTCCGGCGCGATGAACAGTTCGAGGATGGATGCGGCGTGCTGCAAGGCTTCTGCATCGCCTTCGCGCATCCGGGAGCCAGCGATTGCGCGGCGTACAGCTTCAAGTGCTGCGGCTGCTTGCTGGTGGTGTGTGAGGTGGGCGAACTTGGTCATGCTGCACCTCCGATCACATGCAGAGCGTCACCCTGTTGCTGCACGAGGTGGGCAAAGGCATCCGCCAAATCCTCAAGGCGGTAATACTCTACGAACTCGCAACGAGGCTTCAAGCACTCAGGCGGTTTCACGTCGCCATAGGTAGTAAGCGTTTGGTGGTGTTGCTCGATGCGCACCAATTCCTGATACGCATGCAGCCCCGTCGCCAAACCCTGTGCAATGCTCTGGAGCGCAAACATGCGGTCGATAGCCTCCGTGCGTGCTTTCTGTTGGCAAGGCTCCGCCTTCACCGCACCGTTGGCGGCGTTGTGTTGTGTGCTCATGGGTTAGCCCTCCGTGCTCAGATCGAGACTGCGCAGGGCAGCAATAGCCTGTTGAGCGGCTTCGAGGTCTTGGAGCGCGAATGCGTACATCGGCTCGTCGGACATGATCAGAACCTTGCAGCGGTTCAGCATGTTGACGGCACGCATGTGCAATTGGATGGGGTCGGGGTTGCCCGTTGTGGGCGTGGGCGCAGAAGTGTGCGCGTGTGCGGTGATGGCCATGATTGGCTCCAAGCTGGTTCGGTTTGCATCAGCTACCGCTCCACTTCCACATGGGGGCGGTAGCTCGGACGGGTGTGGAAGACCGGGAACCCGCTTGCGCGAACCGGCAGGGTGCAAACCCTCCCATCCGAGCCACCATAAAGGGGCACGAACAAAAAAGCCGCATTCCAATGCGGGAACTGCGGCTTTCGTCGCAGCGAGTTCAACGGACTTCCACATCCGATCACGCTTTACTGACGTGACGACGCTATTGTAGACCGACTCGGAAAAATCGCAATAGATCATTGCGCACCTCCCACAGCGGTCAGAAAGCTGGCCAATGCCGCTACGTCAGGGCAGAAGCGGGCCATGCCCCAGCGGGTCACCATGAAACCACCGTCAGCGAGCTTGTGCGCGGCATAGCCCGCCAACGCGTATTTGGCGGCGAGGGTGGCGAAGGTCTTTTCTTCGGTGGTCATCAAGCCACCTCCAGGCGCTGGGCCTTCTTGGACTCGATCCAAGCGTGGATTTCAGACTGATCGAAGAACACCGCAGCTTGGCGGGTTTCGCCCATCTTGATCGGGCGCGGGAAGCTGGGATCGCCAGCAACCAGTTTTTCCAAACCGCTCTTGCTCAGGTCGAGAACCTTGGCGGCGGTGTTTTTACGGTACAGGGCCATGTGTAAGCGTCCTTACGCTTGTTGAACATGGTTCCGTATTTTTCTCATGCACGCAGCATTGAATAGCCGGGGAGCTTCACAAAACCTGCCCACCTCAGAAGCGTAGGGGGTGGGTAGGCTATTCCCTTCGTTCTTCAATCTACCAAGACGGAAAATTGGTCGAACCCAATATCCATGCGGGTTTCGAAGGGGTGGGTAGGCTATTCGTCGGGGGTGGGTGGGTTCGCTTTTGAGGGGGTTTTGGTCGCCCCGCCTTTTTTATTCCAGTTTGCAGAGACAGCAATTCGGCTCTTTGCTTCGTTGCTCAATTTGCTGTGCTCCGGGTGCGCTTCAAGGGCCGACATGATGGAATCTTTGACAGACTTCGCGCCTTCATGTGCCCCGGTCGTCACCACAGCCTCCCATACTTCCACTCCGGCGCGAAGTTCAACCGGGTGGCAAGGGTGGTCTGTGTCGAGAAATGAGGGTTTCGGAAGGAGCGGGATTTCTGGCTCAGGCTGGACAGCCTCAGCCACAACAATCGTCGGTGGCTTCGCTTTTGCCGCTTGAGTAAGACTCTGGCGATAGGATGGAATATTTTTGCTTTGCGCCCATTTCAAAAATGCCGCTTGCTTGACGCGGGTCATTTCCGATGAAATGTAGAGAGGCTCTGGAATACTGGGGAACTCAATTTTGTTCGTCCAGCAGTTTCCGTTTTCATCCGTGTGCTCTTCCCAAGCATCTGTGAATGGCAGAGTGCCAGCGCACACCGCTTCTTTTGCAGCCCGTAGGAACAACATGGCTTTTTTGTACTGCGTTGGGTGAATCAGTTCCCTAAGATTTTCAAGAGGCGTTCCGGTGTGCTCTATCGGATCAATTGCGGCCCAAAGCATGGCTGCTTCTTCCAGTGTCCACACTTCGACGTACCGCCAATCCGATAAGTCCGGCAATTGCTGTAATTCCATCGCATCCCTCATGCGCCCTGAAAAAGATTGCCAGCCCAGCCCGTCAGGGAAACGGGTTTTCGGGGATCAGCCTAGGGCTGGCAGAAACTCATGCTAACTGAACGTTGGCAATGCCACTGACAGCCAGCACATCAACCTGATCGGCCCACCACTGCAACAACTCGCGGCGCTGAGCTAGATACTGCGCTTTGTTGTAGACGCCTTCGGTTCCTTTGACTTTGTGGGCGAGGGCGCTGTCAACGATTCGATAGTCCTTCCCAGCTTCATTCGCTGCGGTGCTGAACAGGTGGCGCATGCCGTGGGGCGTCTGCCTGTCCTTGTAGCCCATGCGGTTCAATGCTTGGTTGAACGTCATGTTGCTGGCGGGCGTGTTGATCGGGTCGTCCCGGCCCGGAAACAGCCAAGGGAAATTGCCGCTGTACTCGCGCAGTTCAGTGAGCAGCCGGACGGCTTGGCGGGGTAGGGGGAGCATGAACTCGCGGCGTTCTTTCTTCCGGTCGGCGGCAATCGTCCACAACCCGGCCTTGAGATCGAACTCATCCCATCGAGCCTGTCTCAATTCGCCGGGGCGTACAGCCAGCAGCATCAGCAATTGCAAGCCAATAGATACGGGGCGTGCGCCGTGACTGCGAACGTCTTGGATCAGTCGCGGGGTTTCCGCTGGTGTGACGTGCGGATAGTTCTCGGCGTCGCCAGTGGCGAGAAACTTGTGCTGGCCCTCAATGGGGTTGTATTTGATCCAGCCTTGAATCTGGGCGAAGGTGTATGCGTCTCGGCAGTAAGAGCGAATCTTGCTCAGGGTTTCCAGAATGCCCAGCTTCTCCATGCCCTTGAAGTGTGCAAACCATTCGTCTGGTTGAATGTCGCGGTAGGCCCGTTGACCCATCGCGGGGATGACGTGGCGGTCGAGCATGCCCTGTGCTCTGCGGAAGTTGTCGGCAGTCCACTTGCCGCGCTTGGTGTCGATCCACGCGGCCATCAGACCAGCCAGAGTGTCAGACGCGTCAACAATGCCCTCTGCGGCCTTCTTGGCAATGGATAGGGATGTCCCATCGCTCCGGGCCTTCTGCATCAGCTCTGCGGCTTTCTGGCGGGCCTGCTGGCCTGAGAGATGGTGTGACCCTTTGCCGTAGCCGCCAAGGCCAAGCCAAGCCCATTTGCCATCCGGTTTTTTGTACCGGAGTTGCCAGTCCTTGCCGCCGTTCACCTTGACGCGAAGGTAAACGCCGTCAGCGTGAAGTTCCCGATAGTCCACGCTCTCCGGCTCAAGAGCTTCCACCACGGTATCAGCCAGCGGGCGGCGCTTGATCTCTGATCGCTTCATGGCTTGTATCCCTGTTTGTTAGAAGATTTTTTGAGGATACAGATAGGGGTACAAGAAATCAAGGCCTGTACGGGTGCGTTTGTTGGCTTGGGTGGGCTTGCTTCTATAGCTAAGTTGTTGATTTGCAAACAAAAAACCCACATGTGTGGGCATGTGGGTTTATGTTTGTGGTGCCGGAGACATGAATCGAACACGCGACCTTCTCATTACGAATGAGCTGCTCTACCGACTGAGCTACACCGGCGTAAGACTATCGATTATATCAGGAATGGTAGCTGGTTACGCGCTCGACTTCATTTTTTGAACCCAGGACGACGCTGACGCGTTCGTGCAGCTTGGTGGGCTGCACGTCCAGGATGCGCTGGCGGCCGTTGGTGGCCGCGCCGCCAGCCTGCTCGACCAGCCAGGCCATGGGGTTGGCCTCGTACATCAGGCGCAGCTTGCCGGGCTTGTTCGGCTCGCGCTTGTCCCAGGGGTACATGAAGATGCCGCCGCGGGTGAGGATGCGGTGCACGTCGGCCACCATCGAGGCGATCCAGCGCATGTTGAAGTCCTTGCCGCGCGGGCCTTCGCTGCCTGCCAGGCATTCATCCACATAGCGTTTCACCGGGGTGTCCCAGTGGCGCATGTTGCTCATGTTGATCGCGAATTCCTTGGTGTCCTCGGGGATGCGCACGTTTTCCTGCGTCAGCACGAAGCTGCCCATCTCGCGGTCCAGCGTGAACATGGCGACGCCGTCGCCCACGGTGAGCACCAGCGTGGTCTGCGGGCCATAGACGCAGTAGCCTGCGGCGACCTGCTTGCTGCCGGCCTGCAGGAAGTCCTCCTCGGTCACGCCGGGGTGGCCCTCGGGCTTTTTCAGCACGCTGAAGATGGTGCCGATGGAGACGTTCACGTCGATGTTGGACGAGCCGTCGAGCGGATCGAACAGCAGCAGGTATTCGCCCTGCGGGTAGCGGTTGGGCACGAGGTAGATGCTGTCCATCTCTTCGCTGGCCATGGCCGCCAGGTGGCCGCCCCATTCGTTGGCCTCGATCAGCACCTCGTTGGCGATGATGTCGAGTTTCTTCTGCACTTCGCCCTGCACGTTTTCGCTGCCGGCAGTGCCGAGCACGCCGCCCAGCGCGCCCTTGTTGACCGACTGGCTGATGCTCTTGCAGGCGCGGGCCACCACTTCGAGCAGCAGGCGCAGCTGGGCGGGGATCAGGCCGTCCACGCGCTGCTGCTCCACCAGGTAGCGCGAGAGGGAGATTCGTTGTTTCATGGCTGTCTTCTGGGTCGGAGGTTCGAAAATCAGTGGTTGAGCGCCTGCGTGACGATCTCGCGCACGTCGTTGCTCAGCTTGGGCTTGGCCGCCACCTTGGCGATGGCGTTGCCGGCCGCTGTGCGGTAGGGCTCGGCGAGCTTTTTCCAGCGGTCGAGCGCGCGCGCCAGGCGGGCCGCGACCTGCGGGTTGAAGCCGTCGATCTCCATCACCTTGTCGGCCCAGAAGGCGTAGCCCTCGCCGTCGGCGCGGTGAAAGCCGCCGGGGTTGCCGCTGCAGTAGCTGAAGATCACGCTGCGGGCGCGGTTGGGGTTCTTGAGGTTGAAGTCGGGCAGCTTCATGAGCTGGCGCACCGCGGGCAGGGCGCTGCCGTCCACGTCGGGCGCGCCGGCCTGCAGCGCGAACCATTTGTCCAGCACCAGGTCGTCGTGCTGGAACAGGGCGTGAAAGCGCGCCAGCGCCTGAGCCGCCAGCGGGCTGCCGCTGGCCACCAGGGCGGCGAGCGCGTTGTAGCGGTCGGTCATGTTGCCCGCATCCTTGAAGCGCTGCAGCGTCTTGCCGGGCCAGACCGTGTCGCCCGAGGCCTGGGCGGCCAGGCACAGCATGGCCAGCGCATGGCCGGCCAGCGCGCGGCGGCCGCTGCTGGTGGCGTCGGGCGTGTAGGCGCCGCTGTTGTGGTGCTGCTCGTAGGCCCAGGCCCAGTCTTCGCTCAGGTCGGTGGCGAGCTGGCGGCGCATGGCTTCACGCACCGCATGGATGCGCTGCGGATCGACGGATTCGAGCTGGTCGGTGATGTAGCTCTCGGACGGCAGCGTCAGCACCAGATCCTTGAAGGCGGCGTCGAGCTGCGGGTCGCGCAGCACGCCGCGCATGGCCTGGATGAACGAGTCCGGCAGCAGCCGCGCGTGCGCCGCGCCGTCGGCGATGGCCTGGAGCGCGATGCGCAGGCCCAGGCGCTGGCCGGCTTCCCAGCGGTTGAACGGGTCGGCGTCGTGCGCCAGCAGGTGGCGCAGTTCGTCGTCGCTGTAGTCGCATTCGAGGACGACGGGCGCGCTAAAGCCGCGCAGCAGCGATGGCGTGGGCGCTTGCGCAACCTGGCTGAACACCACGGTCTGCTCGGGCTCGGTCAGCACGATGGTGTGGCTGGTGGCTCCGCTGGCACCATCGGCGTGCAGTGGCAGTGCGCTGCCATCGGCGCCGACCAGGCCCATGGTGACGGGGATCACGAAGGGTTCCTTGGCCGGCTGGCCGGGCGTGGGCGGGCAGGACTGCGACAGCGTGAGCGCATAGGTCTGCGCCTGGGCGTCGTAGTGGCCGCGGGCGGCCACGCGCGGCGTGCCCGACTGGCTGTACCAGCGCTTGAACTGCGCCAGGTGCTGGGCCAGCGGCGAGCCGGGGTTGGCATCGGCGATCGCCTGGGCGAAGTCGTCGCAGGTCACCGCCTGGCCGTCGTGGCGCTCGAAGTACAGCTTCATGCCATTGGCAAAGCCTTCGCGGCCCACCAGGTTGTGCTGCATGCGCACCACCTCGGCGCCTTTTTCGTAGATGGTGACGGTGTAGAAGTTGTTGATCTCGACGTAGCTGTCGGGCCGCACCGGGTGGGCCATGGGGCCGGCGTCTTCGGGGAACTGCACGGTGCGCAGCACGCGCACGTCGTCGATGCGCTTGACGGCGCGCGCCGATGCGCCGCCCGCCATGTCCATCGAGAATTCCTGGTCGCGGAAGACGGTGAGGCCTTCCTTCAGGCTGAGCTGGAACCAGTCGCGGCAGGTGACGCGGTCGCCGGTCCAGTTGTGGAAGTACTCGTGGCCCACCACGCTCTCGATGTTGGCATAGTCGGCATCGGTGGCGGTGGCCTGGCTGGCCAGCACGTACTTGGTGTTGAAGATGTTCAGGCCCTTGTTCTCCATCGCACCCATGTTGAAGTCGCTGGTGGCGACGATCATGAAGCGGTCGAGGTCCAGGCTCAGGCCGAAGCGGGCTTCGTCCCAGGCGATGGAGGCCATCAGCGAATTCATCGCGTGCTCGGTCTTCTCCAGGTCGCCGGGGCGCACGTAGACTTGCAGCAGGTGTTCGTTGCCGGCGCGGCTCTTGATCTTCTGCTCGCGCGCGACCAGCTTGCCCGCGACCAGCGCGAACAGGTAGCAGGGTTTTTTGTGCGGATCGACCCACTTGGCGAAGTGGCGGCCCTCGTTGCCGGGGCCTTGCAAATCGCCTTGCTCCACCAGGTTGCCGTTGCTCAGCAGCACCGGAAACTGCTCCTTGCTGGCGCGCAGCGTCACCGTGTACATGGACATCACGTCCGGGCGGTCGAGGAAGTAGGTGATGCGGCGAAAGCCCTCGGCCTCGCACTGGGTGAAGAACGAGCCGTTGCTGGTGTACAGGCCCATCAGCTTGGTGTTCTTGTCGGGCGCGCAGGTGGTGAAGATCTCCAGCTCCACCGGATCGGCGCCGGATTCCTCCAGCGTGGGCAGGTTCTCCAGCACCAGGTCGCTGCCCTCCATCTTGAACGAGGTGCCGGCGCCGTTGACCAGCACGCGCGCCAGGTTGAGCTCGTCGCCGTTCAGGCGCAGCGGCTGCGCAGGCACGTCGGGGTTGCGGCGCACGCGCATCTTGTTGAGCACGCGGGTCTTGGCCGGGTCGAGGTCGAAGGTCAGGTCGACGGTGTCTATCCACCATGCGGGAGCCTGGTAGTCGGCGCGGTATACGGCCTGGGCTTGTCCTTCACGCATCATGGCGTTTCTCCAAAATCGGTTGGTTGGCAGCCGCCCGGCACGCGGCCGGGCGCTGGGGCGACAAGCGGCAGCTTACACGCCCTGCTTGAGCGAGGCCTCGATGAACACGTCCAGGTCGCCGTCCAGCACTTTCTGCGTGGCCGAGACCTCCACGTTGGTGCGCAGGTCCTTGATGCGGCTGTTGTCCAGCACGTAGGAGCGGATCTGGTGGCCCCAGCCCACGTCGGTCTTGGTGTCCTCGAGCTTTTGCTGCTCTTCCATGCGCTTGCGCATCTCGAAATCGTACAGGCGCGAGCGCAGGCGTTGCCAGGCCACGTCGCGGTTGCTGTGCTGGCTGCGGCCGTCCTGGCACTGCACCACGATGCCGGTCGGGATGTGCGTGAGGCGCACCGCCGAGTCGGTCTTGTTGATGTGCTGGCCGCCCGCGCCGCTGGCGCGGTAGGTATCGGTGCGCACGTCGGCCGGGTTGATCTCGATCTCGATCGAGTCGTCGATCTCGGGGTAGACGAAGAGCGAGGAGAAGCTGGTGTGGCGCCCGCCCGACGAGTCGAACGGGCTCTTGCGCACCAGGCGGTGCACGCCGGTCTCGGTGCGCAGCAGGCCATAGGCGTATTCGCCCTCGACCTTGATGGTGGCGCTCTTGATGCCGGCCACGTCGCCGGGCGTTTCTTCCTCGACCGTGGCCTTGAAGCCCTTGCGCTCGGCGTACTTCAGGTACTGGCGCAGCAGCATGCTGGCCCAGTCGCAGGCCTCGGTGCCGCCGGCGCCGGCCTGGATGTCGATGAAGCAGTTCAGCGGATCGGCCTCCTGGCTGAACATGCGGCGGAACTCCAGCTCCTCGATCATGGGGCGCAGCTTGTCGGCCTCGGCCTCGATGGTCATGAGGCCTGCCTCGTCGCCTTCTTCCTTGCTCATCTCATAGAGCTCGGCGTTGTCGGCCAGCTCGCGGGTGAGCTTGTCCAGCGTCAGCACCACGCCGTCGAGCAGCTTTTTTTCCTTGCCCAGTTCCTGGGCTTTCTTGGGCTCGTTCCAGACGTTGGGGTCTTCCAGCGATGCGTTTACCGTGCGCAGGCGTTCGTACTTGGCATCGAAGTCAAAGATACCTCCGTAAGTCCTGGGTGCGCGCGCTCAGGTCTTCGAGGGTGTTGCCGATCTGGTTGATGTGTTCTGCGTCCATGGTGCTAGCGTCCTGTCCTATTGCAATCAAGCCGGCTATTTTCGCATGGCGCGGGCAGCGGGGGCGCCGGGCAGGTTTTTAGCTGAAAACAGGGTTTGGATCATGACCATCGTGCGATGGCAGCTATCGTTTTTGTTATTTCCATGCAAACCGCGGCTGGTCGAAATGCGCCACCCGCGTGGCGCGGCCCAGCAGGCACACCTCGCGGAACTGGTACAGGAAGGCGGCGGTGGGCGCCGCGATCCAGCTCGATCCCACCGGCATGCGCAGCACCGGATGGGGCGAGTGCTCGGTGCGCTCCAGCATTGGCGCGTCCGCGCGCAGGAATTCGCGCAACGGGATGCGGTGGATGCTGGCCACTTCGCCCGGATTGGGGACGAGCGCGCGCGCCGCGCCAGCCCAGACCACCACCGGCGTGATCACGAAGCCCGAGCGGGTGGCATAGTCGTCCAGCCGGCCCAGCACCTGCCCGGGCGCCAGCGGCAGGCCCACTTCTTCGTGCAGCTCGCGTAGCGCGGCCGCTTCGGGCGATTCGCCCGCATCCATGCGCCCGCCGGGCAGCGCCCATTGGCCGGCATGCTGGCGCAGCTGCAGCGCGCGGCGGGTGAGCAGCAGCGCGGCGTCGCCGCTCCAGCCGGCGGGGGCGGCCATGCCGTCCAGCCCGGCGCCGGGGCCTTCGTCCACCACGGCCAGCGCGACCGCGGCGCGGGCCGCTGCCGGCCCGGGCGCGGCGCTGGCCAGGCTCTGCGCGGCAAAGCCGCTCAAGGCGGCCTGCAGTTGGGATCGGAGGCGGGGGCTGCGGTGCATGGGGCGCTGGGATGGGGCTGCTGCATTCTATGCGCGGGCATGGAGCGCCGGCCGGGCCGGCCGCCAGCCATGAATCCCGTAACATAGCCAGTCCGTGGATTCTGCCCATTCAAAAGTACAAAACATGCCCAGTGTCTTCCAGGGAGCCGGCGTTCTGTTCGCCATCGTGGCCATTTTCGGTGTCATCAACCTCAAGTACCTCAGGCGGCTCAACCTGCCCGATACCCTCGGCATCACCCTGACCGGGCTGGTGGCCTGCATCATCGTGTCGCTGATGGGGCTGACCCATCCCGGGATGGCCGACTACGCCAAGAAGCTGGTCACGCAGATCAACTTCAGCGAAGTCGTGTTCCACGGCCTGCTTGGCTTCCTGCTGTTCGCCAGTGCGCTGCATGTGGACTTCTCGCGCCTGCGCGAGCACAAGGTGGCCATCATCTCGCTGTCCACCTTCGGGGTGCTGATCTCCACCGCCGTGGTCGGCGTGGGCATGTACTACGTCACCGCGGCGCTGGGCCATCCGGTCTCGCTGCCGTGGTGCCTGGTGTTCGGCGCGCTGATCTCGCCGACCGACCCCATCGCGGTGCTGGCGGTGCTCAAGAGCGCCGGCGCGCCGCAGGCGCTGGAATCCAAGATCGCCAGCGAGGCGCTGCTCAACGACGGCACGGCCATGGTGACCTTCCTCACCCTGGTGGGGCTGGCCACCGGCGTGTCCGATTTCTCGCTGCCCCACGTCGGCACCCTGCTGCTGCGCGAAGTCGCCGGTGCCCTGGTGTTCGGCCTCGCGGCGGGCTATGCGGCCTGCTGGCTGCTCTCCGACATCGACAGCTATCCGGTGGAAATCCTCATCACGCTGGCGCTGGCCACGGGCGGCTACAGCCTGGCCGAGAGCCTGCATGTCTCGGCCCCGCTGGCGGTGGTGGTCATGGGCCTGGTGGTCGGCAACCATGGCGCGACCAACCACATGTCGGAAAAAACCCGCGAGCACTTGTTCAGCTTCTGGGGGCTGCTCGACGAGTTGCTCAACCTGATCCTGTTCGGGCTGATCGGCCTGGAGGTGATCGCGCTGTCGTTCGATTTGTCCATCCTCTGGGTGGGCCTGGCCGCCATCGCGGTGGTGCTGGCGGCGCGGGGCGTGAGCGTGGCCCTGCCCATGGCGGCGCTGCGGCGGTTTCGCCAGGTCAGCCCGCATGCGGTCAAGATCATGACCTGGGGCGGCCTGCGCGGCGGCATCTCGATTGCGCTGGCGCTGTCGCTGCCTGAGTTCGCGGGCCGCGACATGCTGATCGGCGTGACCTACCTCGTCGTGGTCTTCAGCCTGCTGGTGCAGGCCACCACGCTGGGCCGCCTGGTGCGCCGCTGTGCGTTGCCTGAGACTTGAAGCCGCCTTCCCGGGGCGTGTCTCGGGGATTCAATCGCGCCCGGGGAAAACCCCTTGCAGCGCCACGCACCAGTTCATCACCACATGGGGGTTGCGCACTGAGAATGCCTGGCCCGCACCCCGGGTGCCTGAGTCATAGCCAAGGTTGGTGGCCGCATTGCCGGCCGCGTGCGGCCAGCAGCAGCGGGGTCAGCGGGCGCATGGTTCGCTCTTTTGCTTTTTCAGCCTCTGGGCGCGGCGCCAGCCGAGGCCGCCGGCCAGCAGCGACAGCAGGGCCTGCCCGCCTGCGCCCAGCGTGGGCACGGATTGCGCGGCAACCGGCTGGAATTGCGCGGCGATGCTGCGATTGCCCTGCACGTTGCTCAGGGTACAGGTGCCGCCATTCACGCTGTCGCAGCCGCTGGTCTGGACCAGCGCGTAGCCAGGGCTGGCGGTGGCCGTGCAGGTGGCGGTGCCGCCGTGGGCGAGCGTGCCGGGGCAGCTACCCCAGCTGCCACTGCCGGCAGGGCCGACGCTGGTGGTGATGGTGTAGGTGGGAATGGTGTAGCTGAGGGTGACCGAGCCGTCGCCGCCCGCAGTGCCGGCGGTGCCGGCATTGGGGGCGCTTGCGCAGCTGCCGTCGGTGGTGCTGCCGCCGCCACCGCCGCCGCCATCGTAGCTGCTGCCGGTGCCGCCGCCACCGCCGCCGCCCCAGCCGCTGCCGCCACCGCCGCCGCCGGGGGCGCCGCC
>NZ_JBMDII010000046.1:0-38266 GCF_057808605.1 Comamonas sp. FG99 | reverse complement strand
CCGGGGCGAGTCCCGGCCTCTGCCTTCCAACCTGCGCACTGGCTGGCAGCAGCTTCGGCTTGCTAAGTGAACGGCATTAGCGCCTCTGGGCAGATTTGCCCGGCGGCAGATCAGTCCGGGCGCCAGCCCGGTGGCGCCATCTCGAAGCCGCTGAAATCGAAGCCCGGCGCCACCACGCAGCTCACCAGCGCCCAGCCGCTGCGGGCCTCGGCCGATTGCCATTGGCCCTTGGGCACCAGCGCCTGCAGCTGCTGGCCGCTGCCGGGATCGCCGCCCAGCGTGACCGTCTCGCCGCCCCCTATCGCCAGGCTCAGCGGCGAGCCCGCCTGCCACAGCCAGAGTTCGTCGGCATCGACCCGGTGCCAATGCGAGCGCTCGCCCTGCGCCAGCAGGAACAGGATCGCGGTCATGCGCGAACGCCCGTCCGGCCCTGGGGGCAGCCGAACCGTCTCGCGGTAGTGGCCACCCTCCGGGTGCGGGCGCAGATCCAGCTGCTTGATCAATTCCATGCGGATATTCCTTGTGGTGCACGGCCGCCGCGCGTGGCGCCGATACATCTTCGTTGAATTCTTACGGGTTTGCCCCGCATCGGGCATATGCCCGCTTTTGTGGCGGCTGGCTCCCTTGGGGACCTGGATGCTACTGAATATTGAAACTGCAACCAGCGCGATTGTGGCGCCGGGCGGGCTGTTTAAGATGAAACGCACTTTCATTGCGCGAGGTATCCCATGAAAATACTTTCCATTTCCGCTGTGCTCGCTTGCGCCGCCTTGCTGAGCGCTTGTGACAAAGGCCAGGCGCCGGCGCCCAAGGCGCCCGCACCCGATTCCGCCGCGGGCGCGATCACCCCGCCGCCGCCTCCTGCGCCCATGGGCAGTGCCCCGGGCTCCGAGCCTTCCAAGCCCTGAGCGGCACAGCGCGGCATAGTTTACATAGCGCATGGCGCAGGGGGATGAGGGGGCGCTACGATCTACCCCCATGACGCCTTCCCCCGCACCACCCTCAAGCCTGGCCTTTTTGCTGCGCTGTCTGCTGGGCGCCGGCCTGGCCGCCGGCAGTATCGCAGCGGCGCAAGTGCAGCCGCTGCCGGCGCTGAGCTTTGCCCAGGCGCAGCAGGCCCTGCTGGAGCGCTCCGACCAATGGGCCGCCGCGAACAAGGCGGTGGACAGCGCCCGCCTGCGCCGCCAGGGCAGCGAGGGGCTGGGCGGGCCGTCGCTGGCGGTGACCGGCATGGCCTACCGCTATTCGGTGAATGCGGATCTCGATCTCGATCCGGCGCGGCGCATGCTCAATGGCGCGCTGGGCATGCTGCCGGCCGAGCTGGGTCAGTCGCTGCCGGGCCTGCCGCAGCTGCCTTCCAACCTGGCGCTGCAGCGCGAGAAGAACAATGCCTCGGCCAGCCTGTCGCTGATCTGGCCGCTGTACCTGGGCGGCTTGCCTGGCGCGGTGCAAGGCGGGCTGGATGCCGCCACCGACGAGGCGCTGGCCGATGCCGCCAGCAGCCGCGAGTCGCTGCATGCGCTGCTGGTGCAGCGCTACTTCGGCGCGCAGCTGGCCGAGCGTGCGGCGCGGCTGCGCGCGCGGGCGCTGGACGCCGTTCGCCGCCATGATGCGGCGGCGCAAAGCATGCTCAAGGCTGGCGTGATCGCGCGGGTGGAGCGCCTGCAGGCCAGCGCCGCGCTGGCCGATGCCGAGCAGCAGGCGCGCAAGGCGCGCGACGACGCCGAGCTCGCCGCCACGGCGCTGGCGCGCACCGTCAAGGCTGGCGGCCAGGTGCTGCCAAGCTCGCCGCTGTTCGTCAGCAGCCGGCCGCTGCCGCCGCTGGCGCAGTTCGTATCGGCTGCCGAGCAGCGCCACCCGGGCCTGGACAAGGTGCAGGCCAAGCGGCGCCAGGCTGAATCGCTGCACGACGCGCAGGAGGCCCTGCGCCGTCCGCAGGTGCTGGCCTTCGGCTCGCACGAGCTGGCCACCAGCGGCAAGCCCAACTGGATCGCCGGCGTGGCCGTGCGCTGGACGCTGTGGGACAGCATGGACCGCGACGCGCTGGCCGCTGCGTCGCAGCGCAAGATCGAGCAGGCCGAGCTGATGCAGGCCCAGGTGCGCAGCGACATCGCGCTGCTGGTCGAGAAGAACTGGATGGGCGTTGAGCAGGCCCGGCGCCAGTACCAGGCCCAGCAGGCGCAGGAAGACCTGGCGCGCGAGCTGCTGCGCCTGCGCGAGGCCGGGCTCAAGGAAGGCACCAGCACGCTGCTGGAGCTGATCGACGCGCAGACCAACCTGGCCAAGGTGCAGACCCAGCGCGCCGAAAGCGCCAACCAGTACGTGCAGGCGCTGGCCGCGCTGCTGGAGAGTTCCGGCCAGAGCGATGCCTTTGAACGCTACATGGCCCAGGCCGATATCCAGATCTCCTCCGACGCACCATGACCGCTGATACCCAAACTTCTTCCGCGCCCCGCGAGGCCGCTCCTTCCCGGCGCAAGCCGCCCGTCGTCGCCATCGCGGTGGTGCTGCTGGTGATCGCGTTGGTGGCCTGGGGCTTTTGGCGCGCCGCCCAGCCGGCGCCGGCCTATTTCCAGGGGCAGATGGAGGCGCGCGAGGCCGACATCGCGCCCAAGGTCACCGCCCGCATCGCCAAGGTGCTGGTCAAGGAGGGGCAGCAGATCCAGCCCGGCGAGCTGCTGGTCGAGATGGACAGCCCCGAGGTGCGCGCCAAGCTGGCCCAGGCCGAGGCCGCGCGCGATGCCGCCCAGGCCGTGGCCGACAAGGCCCAGGCCGGCGCCCGCCCGCAGGAGGTGCAGATGGCGCGCCTGAACTGGCAGCGTGCCCAGGCGGCCGCCGAGCTGGCCGACACCTCGTACCGCCGTGTGCAGAGCCTGTACGACCAGGGCCTGGTGGCGGCGCAAAAGCGCGACGAGGCGCTGACGAATTTCCGTGCCTCGCGCGACCAGGCGCTGGCCGCCAAGGCGCAGTACGACATGGCCGCCACTGGCGCGCGCCAGGAAGACAAGGCCGCCGCCCAGGCCCAGGCCCGCCAGGTGCAGGGCGTGGTGGCCGAGGTGGAGGCGGCGCGCGCCGAGACCCAGTTGCGCAGCCCGGTGGGCGGCGAGATCAGCCAGGTGCTGGCCAAGGAGGGCGAGCTCTCGCCCCAGGGTGTGGCCGTGGTCAGCGTGGTCGACCTGAGCGACCAGTGGGTGGTGCTGAACGTGCGCGAAGACCAGTTGGCCCGCTTCGCCCAGGGCAGCCGCTTCGCCGGCCGCCTGCCGGCGCTGGACAACCGCGAGGCGCAGTTCGAGGTCTACTACCTGGGCGTGCTGCCCGACTTCGCCACCTGGCGCGCCACGCGCGCGGGCCAGGGCTTTGATGCGCGCACCTTCGAGGTGCGGGCGCGGCCGGCCCAGCCGATCCAGGGCGCGCGGCCCGGCATGAGCGTGGTGGTGGAAGGCGCACAGTGAGCCGCGCGACCAGCCCGGTGCTTGCCAGCCTCGGCCGCGAATGGCGGCTGCTGCGCGGGCGGCCCTGGGACCTGGCCATGCTCAGCTGGGTGCCGCTGCTGGCGGTGCTGCTGCTGGCCTGGATGTTCTCGGCCGGCCTGCCGCACCGGCTGCCGGTCGCGGTCTGGGACCAGGACCACAGCAGCCTGTCGCGCCAGCTGGTGCGCATGCTGGGCGCCACGCCAGGGCTGGCGGTGCGCGCGCAGGTGCTCAATGCCGCCGAGGCGCAATGGCAGCTGCAGTCCATGGCCACGTACGCCGTGGTGCAGATACCGCCGGATTTCGCCCGCGACGTCAAGCGCGGCCAGGCGGCCAGCGTGGTGCTGCTGCACAACGCGCAGCTGGCCACGCATTCCAGCCTGATCCAGCGCGATGTGCGCCAGGTGCTGGGTACGCTGTCGGCGGGCGTGGAGATGCAGGCCCGCGCCAAGCGCGGCGATCCGCGCCAGGCGCTGCAGTTGCGCATGGAGCCGGTGCGCACCAGCCTGGTGTCGCTGTTCAATGTCTCGACCAACTACGAGCAGTTCCTGGCGGCGGCGCTGATCCCGGCGCTGCTGCACATCCTGGGCATGACGGCCGGGGCCTGGGGCGTGGGCCGCGAGCTGCGCGACCGCACGCTGGGCGCATGGATACAGGAGACCACGGGCGGGCGGCCCGCGGGCTGGTCCGCGGTGCTGGGCGCGCTGGCCGGCAAGCTGGCGCCGCCCTGGCTGGGTCTCACGCTGTGCGGGCTGCTCGCGCTGCTGTGGCTCACCGTGGGGCGCGGCTGGACGGTGGCCGGCAGCTTCGCCTGGGTGGCGCTGGGGCTGGCGGCGCTGGTGGCGGTGAGCCTGGCCATGGGCGCCTTGCTCGCGGCGTTCACGCTGTCGCTGCGCACCGCGCTGTCGGGCGCGGGCCTGCTGTCGGCGCCGGCGTTCGCCTTCAGCGGCGTGGGCTTTCCGCTGCTGGCCATGCCGGATTCGGCGCGCGGCTGGGCGCTGTCCATGCCCTATACCCACTATGCGCGGCTGCAGATCGAGCAGTTCCTGATGGGCGCACCCCTGCTGCAAAGCCTGCCCATACTCTGCGGCCTGGTGCTGGCCACGCTGGTGCTGATGCTGCTGGCCACGGCCGGCCTGTGCCGGGGCCTCAAGCGCCCGGACAAATGGGGAGGGCGCTGAGCATGGCGCGCCGTCCTTCCTTTTTGCTCGCCTTCCTCGATGCGCTGCGCGCGGTGGTGGGCGACAAGGGCGTGGTGATGCTGCTGGTGGGCGCGCCGGTGCTCTATGGCTTTTTCTACCCCTGGTTCTATGGCCAGGAGGTGGTGCAGCGCGTGCCGGTGGCGGTGGTGCAGCACGACGGCAGCAGCCTGGCGCGGCAGATGCTGCGCTTTGCCGAGGCCAGCCCGCGCATCGCGGTGGTGCTGGTCACCGGCGACGAGGGCCAGGCGCAGCAGGCGCTGCTGCGCGGCGACATCATGGGCTATGCGCTGCTGCCCGCCGATCTCAAGCGCGAGGTGGTGCGCAGCCAGAAGGCGGTGGTGCCGGTCTATGCCAATGGCGCTTATCCGCTGGCGGCCAAGCAGGTGCAGTACGGCTTTGCCGAGGCTGTCGGCACGGTGTCGGCCGGCATCGAGCTGCGGCGCCTGGGCGCGGGCGGGCAAAGCAGCCTGCAGGCGGCGAGCAGCCGCTCGCCCGTCAACCTGCAGATGGAGGCGCTGTTCAACCCCACCGAAGGCTATGGCAGTTTCGTGGTGGCGGCGGTGGCGGTGCTGATCCTGCAGCAGACGCTGCTGATGGGCGGTGCGCTCTTGGTCGGCACCTGGCGCGAGCAGGGGCGGGCCGCGGCGCCGGCGCGCGTATGGCTGGCACGGCTGCTGGCGCTGTGCGCGCTGGGCTGGCTCTCGGGCCTGTATTACTTTGGCTGGATGTTCGTGTGGCACGATTTTCCGCGCGGCGGCAACCCGTTGGGCGCGGTGCTGCTGCTGGCGGTGTTCGTGCCCGCGGTCGCGGGGCTGGCCGTGCTGCTGGGCTGCTGGCTGGCCAACCGCGAGCGCGCCATGCAGGTGCTGCTGTTCAGCTCGATCCCGCTGGCCTTCATGGGCGGCTTCAGCTGGCCGGCCGAGGCGCTGCCCACGCTGCTGCAGTGGCTGCGCTGGCTGTCGCCGAGCACGGCCGCGATACAGGCCTCGCTGCGGCTCAACCAGATGGGGGCGCCGGCGCAGGCCGCGCTGTTTCAGCTGTGCGTGCTGCTGGCTATTGCGCTGGTGAGCTGGCTGGCGGTGCTGTGGCTGGGGCGCGTCAGGCCCGCGCCCGGGCGCCAGGCATAGCGGGGGCGCGGATGGCTTGCTCTGCACCTTCGGCGGGCGTCTTTGATATGCGCGCCATCCGCTACCTGCTGGCGGTGGCCGACCTGGGCAGCATGACGGCCGCGGCCAGCCATCTGGGGGTTGCCCAGCCGGCGCTGAGCCAGGCCCTGCGCCGGCTGGAGGACGCGCTGGGCGTGAGCCTGTTCGAGCGCTCGCGCCGCGGCGCGGTGCTCAGCAGCGCCGGGCGCGCGGTGATCGACGACCTGCGCGCCAGCCTGGCATTGGCCGAGTCGGCCGAGAAGCGCGCGCGGGCGATCGCGGGCGGCAAGATGGGGCGGCTGCATATCGGCTTCGTCACCCATGCGGTGTACGACGTGCTGCCGGCGGCGCTGCGGCTGCTGCATTCCGAGTTCCGCGGCACGCAGGTGGAGCTGTCCGAGATGAGCAATGCCGATCTGGTGCAGGCCCTGGGCCAGGGCCGGGTCGACATGGCGATGCTGCATACGCCGGTGGCCCTGCAGGGGCGCGTGCGGCAAAAGCTGGTGCGGCGCGAGCCGCTGGTGGCGGTGCTGCCGGCCGCCCATGCGCTGGGGTCGGACGGCCGCGCCGCGCTGGCCGACGTGGCGCGGCTGGGCCTGGTGTGGTTTCCGGCGTCGCAGCTGCCGGCGCTGCGCGCCGGTATCGCCGGCGCCTTCGCGCGCGCCGGGCTGCAGATGCAGGTGGTGCAGGAGGCCAACCGTTCGCTCACGGTGCTGTCGTGCGTGGCGGCGGGCATAGGCGCATCGCTGCTGCCCGAGTCGGCCGCGGTGCTGCAGCACCGGGGCGTGCAGTTCGTGCCGCTGCGCGACGGCATGCATTTGCCGTATTTCGAGCTCAGCCTGCTGTGGCAGGCCTCGGGGCGGCCGACCATCGCCAGCCAGCTCGCGGCCCGGCTGTAGCGGAGGGGGGCTACTCCAGCACGATATGGGCCTGCTTGCCCACCGCCGTCCACTTGGCGATTTCGGCGCGGCGGAACTGCTCCAGCTCCCGCGGGCTGGAGCCTATGACCTCGGAGCCCATGGACATCAGCCGGGCCTTGACCTCGCGGTCGTTCAGCGCCGCGGCCACGTCCTTGCTGATCTTGTCCACGACGGCCGCGGGCGTGCCCTGGGGCGCAAAGACCGCGTTCCATTCGTACATCTCGTAGCCCGGCACGCCGGCCTCGGCGAAGGTGGGAGTCTCCGGCAGCACCGGCGAGCGGCGCTGCCCGGCGCTGGCCAGCGCAATCAGCTTGCCACCCTGGATGTAGGTGAGCGACGAGCCCAGGCTGGCGAAGAACACCGGCACGGTGCCGGCCATCACGTCCACCATGGCCGGGCCGCCGCCGCGGTAGGCGACATGGGTCATGCGCGCGCCGGTCTTCAGCGCGAACAGCTCGGCGGCCAGGTGGGGCGAGGAGCCATTGCCCGACGAGGCATAGTCCACCTTGTTCGGATGCGCCTTCACATAGGCGATGAGCTCCTGGGCGGAGCGCACGGCAAAGCCCGGCGTCACCACCAGCACGTTCGGCACCTTGAGCAGCAGCGACACCGGCATGAAGGACTGGAGCGTATCGAACGGCATGCGCTTTTTCAGCGCCGGGTTCTGCGCATGGTTGGAGGCGTCGACCATCAGCGTGTAGCCGTCGGCGGGCGCGCCCAGCACGGCCTGCGCGCCGATGATGCCGCCGCCGCCGGCCCGGTTCTCGATCACCACCGGCTGCCCCCAGATCTGCGACAGCTTCGGGCCCAGGATGCGGGCCACCGCATCGACCGTGCCGCCGGGCGGGTAGGTGACGATCAGGCGCACGGGTTTGCTCGGAAAGGATGCGGCTTCGCCTGCGGCCTGGGCGCTTGGCGCCAGCGCCTGCAGCAGGGGGAGGGCGAATGCGGCCAGCGCCAGTCTGCGTCTTTGCATGGAGTCTCCTTTACGTGTTATGCACTTTATGAAATCTTGAACAGCTCGGCGGCCGTGGCGCCGAGGATGCGGCTTCGCGCATCGGCATCCGGCACCCAGTCGGCCAGCGCGGCCAGGCTGGCGCCATAGTCCACCAGCTCCTGGTGCTGGGTGTGGGGCCAGTCGCTGCCCCAGACCAGGCGCTCGGCGCCAAAGGCGGCCAGCAGCTGGCGGGCGCAGGCGCGCGCGGCCGCGGCATCGGCCGCGAGCAAGGCGGCGCTGCGCGCCGCGGCCGGCGCCTGCGCGGCATGCCCGTTGCGGTAGGCGGCCGAGAGCTTGACCCAGATGCGGCCGGAGGCGGCGCGCTGCAGCAGCGCGGCAAAGCCCGGGTCGGCGGCGGCCAGGGCTGCATCGGGGCGGCCAAAATGGTCCACCACGATGCGGCAGCCGCTGCGCAGGGCCGCATCGAGCAGCGGCGGCAGGTCGGCCGCGCCACGGTGCAGCTCCAGGTGCCAGTCCAGCGCCTTCAGCCGGGCCAGAAAGCCTTGCCACAGCGGCTGGCCGAGATCGGGCAGCGGCAACCCCACCAGGTTCAGGCGCACACCCACGACGCCTTGCGTGGCCAGCGCGGCCAGCTCGGCCTCGCCGGTGGTGGGGGGCAGCATGACCACGCCGCGCAGCCGCGCGGGGCAGCTGCGCATGGCGTCAAGCATGAAGCGGTTGTCGCAGCCCAGAAAGCTCGGCTGCACCAGCACGCCATGCGTGATGCGGTGCGCATCGAGCAGGTCCAGGTAGGCGGCCAGCGTGGCATCGGCCTCGGGCGCGTGTCGGCGGCTGGCGGCCAGCGGCAGGCTGCGCAGAAAGACATGGGCGTGGCTGTCCACGGTGATCGGCATGGGCGGGTTCGTCATAAAAGGTGGTACCGACTGTAGGGGGCGCTAGGCTTGTGCGTGAGTCGCTGCCCGATGCCCAGCCATAAGCGCGCGTTATGGCTGGCGCGCCGAGCGGAGCCCGCAGGAGCCGGGATAATGGCGCCCCTATGCCGTTGAAAATAGAATTTCCCGAGTCACTCCCCGTATCCAGCCGCCGCGAAGAGATCATGGAGGCGATGGAGCGCCACCAGGTCATCATCGTCTGCGGCGAGACCGGCTCGGGCAAGACCACGCAGCTGCCCAAGATCGCGCTGGCGCTGGGGCGGGGCAAGGTGAATGCGCTGCCCGACGAGAAGGGCCAGGTGCGCGGCCACCTGATCGGCCACACCCAGCCGCGCCGCATCGCCGCCAGCAGCGTGGCCAAGCGCATCGCCGAAGAGCTGCACACGCCGCTGGGCGAGGTGGTGGGCTACAAGGTGCGCTTCCAGGACCGGCTGTCCAAGGACGCTTCGGTCAAGCTGATGACCGACGGCATCCTGCTGGCCGAGACGCAGACCGATCCGCTGCTCAAGGCCTATGACACGCTGATCATCGACGAGGCGCACGAGCGCAGCCTGAACATCGACTTCCTGCTGGGCTACATCCGGCAGATCCTGCCGCGGCGGCCCGATTTGAAGGTGGTGGTGACCTCGGCGACCATCGATGCGGAGCGTTTCGCCAAACACTTTGAAGGCAAGAGCGGGCCGGCGCCGGTCATCATGGTCTCGGGCCGCACCTACCCGGTGGAGATGCGCTACCGGCCGTTCGAGGAGAGCAAGGACTACGGCTTGAACGATGCCATCGCCGATGGCGTGGACGAGCTGTGGCAGGGGGGCGCTGGTGGCGACATCCTGATCTTCCTGCCCGGCGAGCGCGAGATCCGCGAGGCGGCCGACCACCTGCGCAAGCATTTGCAGCATGCGCCGGTGCTCAGGAACGCCGAGGTGCTGCCGCTGTTCTCGCGCCTGTCGCAGGCCGAGCAGGACCGCATCTTCGACGGCCCAGAGCGTAGAGGTTCGGGCCGGCGCATCGTGCTGGCCACCAACGTGGCCGAGACCTCGCTCACGGTACCGGGCATCCGCTACGTGATCGATGCGGGCACGGCGCGCGTCAAGCGCTATTCGTTCCGCAGCAAGGTGGAGCAGCTGCTGGTCGAGCCGATCAGCCAGGCGGCGGCCAACCAGCGCGCCGGGCGCTGCGGGCGCGTGGCCAACGGCATCTGCATACGGCTGTACGATGAGGCGGATTTCAACGGCCGCCCCCGCTTCACCGACCCGGAGATCCTGCGCTCTTCGCTCGCCGGCGTGATTCTGCGCATGAAGTCGCTGGGCCTGGGCGATGTGGTGAACTTCCCCTTTCTCGAAGCGCCCTCGGGCCGCGCGATCGCCGACGGCTACCAGCTGCTGGGCGAGCTGGGCGCGGTGGACGAGCGCGGCGAGCTGCTGCCCATGGGACGCGAGCTGTCGCGCCTGCCGCTCGATCCGCGCGTGGCGCGCATGATCGTCGAGGCGCGCTCGCGCGGCGCGCTGGCCGAGGTGCTGGTCATCGCCTCGGCGCTGAGCGTGCAGGATGTGCGCGACCGCCCGCTCGAAGCCCAGCAGCAGGCGGACCAGCAGCATGCCAAGTTCGACGACGAGAAAAGCGAGTTCAGCGGCTACCTGCGGCTGTGGAAGTGGCTGACGGATGCGCGCGGCGGCAAGGTGGTGGCGCTCACGCGCAAGCAGATGGCCGCACAGGGTGCGAGCGCGCCGGCGCTGGGGCGGAATGCGGCTTTCCTGCCGGTGAGCCAGCGGCAGGCGCAGCAGATCGAGCTCCAGGCGCCCGCCGAAGAGGAGCCTACCCACAAGCTCAGCAACCGCCAGTGGGAGCAGCTGCTGCGCCAGAATTTCATCAACATCCGCCGCGTGCGCGAGTGGCGCGACATCCATTCGCAGCTGTTGACCGTGGTGGGCGAGCAGCGCTGGCCGCTGAACCCGCAGCCGGCGGGCTACGAGGCGGTGCATTTGTCCATGCTCTCGGGCCTGCTGGGCAACATCGGCTTCAAGACCGACGAGGGCGACGGCTATCTCGGCGCGCGCGGCATACGCTTTCATCCGCATCCGGGCGCGCACCTGTCGAAGAAGCCCGGGCGCTGGATCGTCGCGGCCGAGCTGGTCGAGACCTCGCGCCTGTACGGCCGGGGCATTGCCGCCATCGAGCCGCAATGGCTGGAAGAGGTGGGCGCGCACCTGCTCAAGAAGCAGATGCTCGACCCGCACTGGGAGAAAAAGCAGGGCGAGGTCGCCGCCTACGAGCGTGCCACGCTGTACGGCATCGTGGTCTACAGCCAGCGCCGCGTGAGCTATGGCCGCGTCGATCCGCAGGGCGCGCGCGACATCTTCATCCGCCAGGCGCTGGTCGAGGGCGACTGGGAGACGCGCCTGCCGTTCCTGGCCGCCAACCAGAAGCTGATCGCCAAGGTCGAGGAGCTGGAGCACAAGAGCCGGCGCCAGGATGTGCTGGTCGACGAGGAGCTGATCTACGCCTTCTACGACCAGCAGATCCCGCAGGACGTGTGCACCGGCCGCGACCTGGAGCGCTGGTACAAGGATGCCGGGGCAAAGAACCCCGAGCTGCTGCGGCTCACCCGCGACGAGCTGATGCGCCACGAGGCCGCGGGCATCACCACCGCGTCCTTTCCCAAGACGCTCAAGCTCGGCGGCGTGGACTGCTCGGCCAGCTACCTGCACCAGCCGGGCGATGCGCGCGACGGCATCACGGTGACGGTGCCGCTCTTCGTGCTTAACCAGGTGAGCGAGGAGCGCGCCGAATGGCTGGTGCCCGGCATGCTCAAGGACAAGATCCAGGCCCTGCTCAAGAGCCTGCCGCAGCGCCCGCGCAGCCGCTTCGTGCCGCTGGCGGAAAATGCCGAGCGCCTGGCGCAGTTGTTCAACGCGCCCGAGCGCTTCGGCCAGGGCAGCCTCACGGAGCTGCTGCTCAAGCAGGTGCGTGACGAGACCTCGCTCGATGTGAAGCGCGCCGACTTCAAGCTCGACATGCTCAGCCCGCATTTGTTCATGAACTTCCGCGTGACCGACGAGCACGGCCGCCAGCTCGGCCAGGGCCGCAACCTGGCGGCCCTCAAGTCGCAGTGGGGCGCCAAGGCGCGCGGCGCCTTCCAGGCGCTTGCTTCATTAAAGATAGCTTCTGGTGCTAATGGTGAAAGGAATTCAGATATAAAACCATCTGAAAAGTCCAGCGATAAAACGCCAGCAGCTATCAAAAAAGAAAGCGCCAAGACGCCGGGCCCACAGGCCGAGGCGCGCCATACCGACTGGGCCTTTGGCGAGCTGCCCGAGTTGATGGAGATCAGAAAGGGCGGCCAGACGCTGATCGGCTTTCCCGCGCTGATCGACCGCGGCGACGCGGTCGGCATCGAGGTCTTCGACGAGCCCGAGGTGGCGGCGGCCCGGCATGCGCTGGGCCTGCGGCGCCTGTTCGCGCTGCAGATCAAGGATGCGCTCAAGTACCTGGAAAAGAACATTCCCGAGCTGCAGAAAATGGCCGTGGCCTATATGCCGCTGGGCACGCAGGAAGAGCTGCGCGAGCAGATCATCAACCTGGCCATCGACCGCGCCTTCCTGCAGGAGCCGCTGCCCAGCAACGCCGAGCAGTTCAGGCAGCGCGTGCAGGACGGGCGCTCGCGCCTGACGCTGATCGCCAACGAGGTGGCGCGCATGGCCGGCGCGGTGCTGCTCGAATACGCGGCGGCGCAGCGCAAGATCAAGGACACCAGGAACGCCCCCGAGGCCACGGCCGATGCCGGCCAGCAGCTGCAGCGCCTGGTGCCCAAGAACTTCATCGCCATCGCGCCGTGGCCGCAGCTGCAGCACTATGCCCGCTACCTGAAGGCCATCGCCACGCGGCTCGACAAATACCGCGCCGACCCGGCCCGCGACGCGAGCCGGCTCAAGGAGCTGCAGCCGCTGGAGCAGCGCTACTGGCGCCTGGTGGCCGAGCGCAAGGGCCAGGTCGATGCGCGCATGCAGGAATACCGCTGGATGCTGGAAGAGCTGCGCGTGAGCTTGTTCGCGCAGGAGCTGCGCACGCCGTACCCGGTGAGCGCCAAGCGCCTGGACAAGGTGTGGGCGCAGCTGCAGCAGTAGCGGCGGCCGGCGGGAGGGTGGGTGGGCGCTCAGCCCTGCAGCAGCGGATGGCGCGAGAACAGCTCGACCACCCAGTCGACGAAGACGCGCACCTTGGCGCTCAAGTGGGAGTTGGGCGGGTAGACCACGTAGACCGGCAGCAGCGGGTGCGTCCAGTCCTGCAGCACCCTTTGCAGCCGGCCGCTTTGCAGGTGTTCCTGCACCTGGAAAGTGCTGGCCTGGCCTATGCCCTGGCCGGCCAGCAGCGCGCTGACATAGGCATTGCTCTCGTTGACGCACAGCGGCGCCGGGCTGGCGATCTCGATCAGCTTGCCATCCTGGTGGAACTCCAGTGGGTAGCGCCGCGCGGACACCGGCGAGAAATAGATCAGGTTGCGGTGGCTGGGCGACTCCAGCTCGCTCGGGTGCTGTGGCGTGCCGTGGCGCGCCAGGTACTCGGGCGCGGCGACGGTGATGAACTCCAGGTTGCCGATGCGCCGCGCCACCAGCGACTGGTCGGCCAGCTCGCCGCCGCGGATCACGCAGTCCACGTTGTCGCTGATGAGGTCCACCGTGCGGTCGCTCACGCCCAGGTCGATCTGGATCTCGGGGTAGCGCGATTGGAACTCGGCCAGATGCGGTATCACCAGCAGGCGCGCCACGCTGGTGCCCACGTCCACGCGCAGGCGGCCGCGCGGCGTGGTGCGGGCCTGGCTGACGCTGGCCTCCAGGTCGTCGAAATCGGCCAGCAGGCGCACCGCCCGGTCGTAGTAGGCCGCGCCGTCGGCGGTCACCGTGACGCGGCGGGTGGTGCGGTTGAGCAGTTTCACGCGCAGGCGCTCTTCGAGCGCCTGGATATGCTTGGTCACACTGGCCTTGGGCAGTTGCAGCGAATCGGCCGCGCGCGTGAAAGTGCCGGCTTCCACGACCCGAGCGAAAATACGCATGGCCTGAATCTGATCCATGGGATCTCCTTGTCCTTGCGAAATCCCCGATCTGCGAGGATGCGGGATTCTCACACACGGACCAGGCGGTCATTGTTCGGATCTCGGAAACAGTGCGGCTGCGTTTGCGGGGTTTATGCCACCAAAGCGGGCCGCTACATTTTCATCTCATCGCCCGGCGCCGTCCGGAGAATCCATGCCACACACCACAACACCCGCTTCGCCGACCCGCCTGCACACCGACGCCACCATTGAGGTGGGCGGCGGCATGCAGGCGCAGGTGCGCATGTACGGCAGCAAGCGGCGCGGCGAAGTGTCTCCGCTGGTGGTGCACTTCCATGGCGGCGCCTTCGTGGCCGGTGGTCTGGACAACGGCTGCACCGTGGGCAGCTCGCTGGCGGCTGCCGGGGCCTGCGTGGTGTCGGTGGCTTATCCGCTGGCGCCGGAGCATCCGTTTCCCCGTCCGCTGGAGCTGGGCTATGCGGTGCTGCAGTGGGCCTACAAGCAGCGCACCCGGCTGGCCGGCAAGGGCGCGCCGCTGTACCTGGCGGGAGAAGAGGCCGGCGCCAACCTGGCGGCCGGCGTGTGCATGATGGCGCGCGACCAGTTGCAGCCGCCGCTGGCCGGGCAGATCCTCATCTCGCCCATGCTCGACCCCTGCGCGGCCACGCCTTCGCAGCGCGCCGCGCAGGGCGAGTCGGTGCAGTGCAAATGGGCCTCGGGCTGGTGCCAGTACCTGGGCGGGGCGCACGATGCCGAGCATCCCTATGCCGTGCCGGCGCGGGCGCAGCGCCTGGCGGGGCTGCCGCCGACGCTGATCCTGGTGGGGCAGGTAGACCCCATGCGCGACGAGGCGCTGAACTATGCCGAACGCCTGCAAGCTGCCGGATTGACCGTCTTCCTGCAGGTGTTCGCCGAAGTGGGGCAGTGGCCGCAGGCGCTGATGGAGCCGCCGCCGGAGTCTTGCCCTTGTGAAGACGAGCTGCGCAAGTTTTTCGAGACCACCCGATGTCGGCTCTGAGCTGACCGTGCTAAGACCGCTGCCCTGATCCGGCCTGCCTGTCCGCAGGCCGGGTAGAGCAAAAGCGCGCGTTTTTCTTGCTTACCCCCATTCGATTCCTGGCCTGGGTGCTGGAAGGGGTGAGTCTTGTCCGCCGCAGGAAGAATTTTCTCCGGCTTCCTATCCATTGAACCTGAAGACATTGCCATGAACGACAACTCCAAACTATCCACCCGCCGCCGCTGGTGGGCCGCTGCCGGTGTTGCGGCTGCCGTGGCGGCAACGGCGGGCGCCGTGCTGAACCTGCAGGCATCGCATGCCGAAGCACCCGCGCCACAGGCCGCGGCAGCCGCCGTGCCGGTGTCGGTGGCGCAGGTGCTGCAGCAGGACGTGAGCCTGTGGAACGAATTCTCCGGCCGCCTCGAAGCGGTGCAGCGCGTGGATGTGCGCCCGCGCGTTGCCGGCGCGGTGCAGGCGGTGCATTTCAAGGAAGGCGCGCTGGTCAAGGCCGGTGCGCTGCTGTTCACCGTGGACCCCGCCCCGTATGCGGCCGAAGTCGATCGCGCCGAGGCGCAGGTGGTGGCCGCCAAGGCGCGCATGGCGTATGCGCAGAGCGAGTCCGAGCGCGCCGCGCGCCTGTGGGATGAGCGCGCGATCGCGCAGAAGGAGTACGACGAGCGCGTGAACGCCCGGCGCGAGGCCGATGCCAACCTGCGCGCGGCCCAGGCGGCATTGCAGACCGCCCGGCTGAACCTGGGCTACACCCAGGTGAAGGCCCCGGTGAGCGGGCGTGTCGGCCGCATCGAGGTGACCGTGGGCAACCTGGTGGATTCGGGCCCAGGGGCGCCGGTGCTGACCACCCTGGTGTCGGTGGATCCCATGTATGCCAGCTTCGACGTGGACGAGCAGATCGTGGCCAACGCGCTGCAGGGCCTGCAGGGCGCGGGACGCAGCACGCGCGCCTTGATCGAGACCATTCCCGTGCAGATGGGCGTGGGCGCCAGCGGCGGCACGCCGCATGCCGGCCACCTACAGCTGATAGACAACCAGGTCGACGCGAAAAGCGGCACGGTGCGGGTGCGCGCGGTGTTTGGCAATGCCGACGGCGCGCTCATGGCCGGGCAGTTCGCGCGCATCCGCATGGGCCAGCCGCGCAGCACCCAGGCGGTGCTGATCAATGAGCGCGCAGTGGGCACCGACCAGAGCAAGAAGTTCGTGCTGGTGATCGGCGCCGGCAACCAGGCCGAGTACCGCGAGGTGCAGCTGGGCGCGCCGGTCGATGGGCTGCGCGTGGTCACCTCCGGCCTCAAGGCCGGCGAGCGCATCGTCGTCAACGGACTGCAGCGCGTGCGTCCGGGCGTGGTGGTCGCGCCGCAAGAGGTGCCCATGGACGCCAAGGCCGAACTGGCCGATAGCCGCACAGCCGCCAAGCAGCCCGCGGCCTGAGCAAAAAACCATTCTTCCAAGCCATGAACCTGTCCCGATTCTTCATCGACCGCCCGATCTTCGCGGGCGTGCTGTCGGTGCTCATCTTTCTCGCCGGCCTTATCGCCATGCGGGCGCTGCCGATCTCCGAATACCCCGAGGTCGCGCCGCCCTCGGTGGTGGTGCGGGCGCAGTATCCGGGCGCCAGCCCCAAGGTGATCGCCGAGACCGTGGCCACGCCGCTGGAGGAATCCATCAACGGCGTGGAGGGCATGCTCTACATGGGCAGCCAGGCCACGACCGACGGGGTGATGACGCTCACCGTCACCTTCAAGCTCGGCACCGATCCCGACAAGGCCCAGCAGCTGGTGCAAAACCGCGTCTCGCAGGCCGAGCCGCGCCTGCCCGAGGAGGTGCGCCGCCTGGGCGTGACCACCGTGAAGAGCGCCCCCGACCTGACCATGGTGGTGCACATGGTCTCGCCCAACGGCCGCTACGACATCGACTACCTGCGCAACTACGCGGTGCTCAACGTGAAGGACCGGCTGGCGCGCATTCCAGGCGTGGGCCAGGTGCAGATCTTCGGCGGCGGCGACTATTCCATGCGTGCCTGGCTCGATCCGCAGAAGGTGGCGCAGCGCGGCCTGTCCGCCGGCGACGTGGTGGCCGCCATCCGGCGCCAGAACGTGCAGGCCGCCGCCGGCGTGGTGGGCGCGTCGCCGGGGCTGCCCGGCGTGGATACGCAGATGTCGATCAATGCGCAGGGGCGCCTGTCCAGCCCCGAGGAGTTCGGCGACATCATCGTCAAGACCGGCGCGGACGGCGCCGTCACCCGGCTGCGCGACATCGCCCGGCTGGAGCTGGGCGCGGCCGACTACTCGCTGCGCTCGCTGCTCAACAACGATCCGGCCGTGGGCATGGGCGTGTTCCAGGCGCCGGGCTCGAATGCGCTGGAGATCTCGGACAACGTGCGCCAGACCATGGCCGAGCTGGCCCGGCTCATGCCCGAGGGCGTGGAGTACCGCATCGCGTATGACCCCACGCAGTTCGTGCGCGCCTCGATCGAGTCGGTGATCCACACGCTGCTCGAAGCCATCGCGCTGGTGGTGATCGTGGTGATCCTGTTCCTGCAGACCTGGCGCGCCTCCATCATCCCGCTGCTGGCGGTGCCGGTGTCGGTGGTGGGCACGTTTGCCATGCTGCACTTGCTGGGCTTCTCGATCAACGCGCTCTCGCTGTTCGGCCTGGTGCTGGCCATCGGCATCGTGGTGGACGATGCCATCGTGGTGGTGGAGAACGTGGAGCGCAATATCGAAGCCGGGCTGACGCCGCGCGAGGCCACCTACCGCGCCATGCGCGAGGTGTCCGGCCCCATCATCGCCATCGCGCTGGTGCTGGTGGCGGTGTTCGTGCCGCTGGCCTTCATCAGCGGCCTCACCGGGCAGTTCTACCGCCAGTTCGCGGTCACCATCGCGATCTCCACGGTGATCTCGGCCATCAACTCGCTGACGCTGTCGCCGGCATTGAGCGCGTTGCTGCTCAAGGGCCACCATGAGCCCAAGGATGCGCTCACGCGCGGCATGGAGCGCGTGCTCGGCGGGTTCTTCCGGCGCTTCAACGCGGTGTTCCAGCGCGGCTCCGAGGCCTACAGCGGCGGCGTGCGCCGCGTGATCGGGCACAAGGCGGGCATGCTGGCCGTCTACCTGGCCCTGGTGGGCGCGACCTGGGGCCTGTTCCAGCTGGTGCCGGGCGGCTTCGTGCCCATGCAGGACAAGCAGTACCTCGTCGGCTTCGCACAGCTGCCCGACGGCGCCACGCTGGACCGCACCGACAACGTGATCCGCCGCATGGGCGAGATCGTCAAGCAAAACCCGAACGTGGAGGATGCGATCGCCTTCCCGGGCCTGTCGATCAACGGCTTCACCAACAGCTCCAACGCCGGCATCGTGTTCGTGTCGCTCAAGCCCTTTGCCGAGCGCAGGCGCGCCGACCAGAGCGGCGCGGCCGTGGCGGGCCAGCTGAACCAGGCCTTTGGCGAGATCCAGGATGCCTTCATCGCCATGTTCCCGCCGCCGCCGGTGGCGGGCCTGGGCACCACCGGCGGCTTCAAGCTGCAGATCGAGGACCGGGGCTCGCTGGGCTACGCCGGCATGGACGCCGCGGTGAAGGCCTTCATGGCCAAGGCCTACCAGACGCCCGAGCTGGCCGGCCTGTTCACCAGCTGGCAGGTCAACGTGCCGCAGCTGTATGCCGACATCGACCGCACCAAGGCGCGCCAGCTCGGCGTGCCGGTGACCGATATCTTCGAGACGCTGCAGATCTACCTCGGCAGCCTGTATGCGAACGACTTCAACGAGTTTGGCCGCACCTACAGCGTGCGCGTGCAGGCCGATGCACCGTACCGCGCGCGGCCCGAGGACGTGGGCCGGCTCAAGGTGCGCTCGGCCAGCGGCGAGATGGTGCCGCTGTCGGCGCTGATGAAGCTCGACCCCAGCTACGGCCCCGAGCGCGCCATGCGCTACAACGGCTTCCTCGCGGCCGACGTGAACGGCGGCCCCGCGCCCGGCTTCTCGTCGGGGCAGGCCCGCGCCGCGGTCGAGCGGGTCGCGGCCGAGACGCTGCCGCCAGGCATAGGTTTCGAGTGGACGGAGCTGACCTACCAGGAGATTCTTGCGGGCAATTCGGCCGTGCTGGTGTTCCCCATCGCCATCCTGCTGGTGTTCCTGGTGCTGGCGGCGCAGTACGAAAGCCTCACGCTGCCGATTGCCATCATCCTGATCGTGCCCATGGGCCTGCTGGCGGCGATGGCCGGCGTGTGGCTCTCGCACGGCGACAACAACGTGTTCACGCAGATCGGGCTCATCGTGCTGGTGGGGCTGTCGGCCAAGAACGCGATCCTGATCGTCGAGTTCGCCCGCGAGCTGGAGTTCGCCGGCCGCACGCCGGTGCAGGCCGCCATCGAGGCCAGCCGCCTGCGCCTGCGGCCGATCCTGATGACTTCGATGGCTTTCATCATGGGGGTGCTGCCGCTGGTGCTGTCCACCGGTGCCGGCTCCGAGATGCGCAGCGCCATGGGCGTGGCCGTGTTCAGCGGAATGATCGGTGTGACCGCGTTCGGCCTGTTCCTCACGCCGGTGTTCTACGTGCTGCTGCGCCGCCTGGCCGGCAACCGGCCGCTGCAGCAGCATGGCAGCCATGTTGCGCCGATCAGCGAGCCTGGCGGAGGCGCACCGGCCCTGGCCATGCCCGCCGCGCCGCGCGCTTACGACGAATGAACGCAATGCAAGAATGGATTCCGATATGAACGCGATGCAACGCATGCCACCCCTGCTGCCACGCCTGAGCGCGCTGCTGGCGGCCCTGGTGCTCGCCGGCTGCGCGAGCGCGCCGCCCACGGTGGCCGAGCATGCCGGCGTGGCCGTGCCTGCGGGTTTCAGCACCGCAGCCACCGAAGGCTGGACAACGGCGCCGCCGGCCGAGGCGCAGCCGCGCGGCACCTGGTGGCTGGCCTTTGCCGACCCCGAGCTCAGCGCCCTGGTGGAGCGCGCCGGCAATGCCAACACCGATGTGCAGGCCGCCGCGGCACGCCTGGCCGAGGCGCGCGCGCTGCTGCGCTCGGCCGATGCCCAGCGCCAGCCGCAGATCGGCGCCTCGGGCGGGGCGGTGCGGCAGGCGGGTGCCAACACCGCCAACGGCATGCAGCCCGCAACGCTGGCCACGGCAGGCTTGAACTTCTCGTACGAAGCCGATCTGTTCGGCCGGCTGTCGCGCGCGAGCGATGCCGCGCGCGAGGACGCCAAGGCCCGTGAGGCGCTGCTGCAGAGCACCCGCCTCATGGTGCAGGCCGATGTGGCGCAGGCCTATCTGCAACTGCGCTCGTTGCAGGCCGAGCGCCAGCTGGTCGAGCAGAGTCTTTTGGCCTACCGCGAGACCTTGACGCTGATCGAGCGGCGCTACCGGGCCGGCGATGCGGCCGAGCTGGATGTGGCGCGCATGCAGACCGAGGTGTCGGCCACCGAGGCCGATGCGCTGGCGCTGCAGCGCCAGCAGGCCACGCTCACGCATGCGCTGGCGGTGCTGGTGGGCGATGTGGCCACCGGCTTTGCGCTGGCCTCATCCCCAGGCGAGGCAAGGCTGCCGGTAATTCCGCCGGGCGTGCCCGCCACCGTGCTGGCGCGCCGCCCCGACGTATCGGCGGCCCAGGCCTCGGTGCTTGCCGCCCAGGCGCGCGTGGGCGTGGCCCAGGCCGCGTGGTTCCCGGCCATCGCGCTCACCGGCAATGGCGGCTATGCCTCGCCCGAGCTGGGCGATCTGTTCAAGTGGTCGGCGCGCTCCTGGGGCCTTGGCGCACTGCTGTCGCTGCCCATTTTCGACGGCGGCCAGCGCGCCGCGCAGGAAGAAGGCGCCCGCGCCCGCCTGGAGGCCGCGGTGGCCGCCCAGCGCGGCCAGGTACTTGCCGCCCTGCGCGAGGTGGAAGACCAGCTCAGCGCCTTGCGGCTGCTGGCGGGCCAGGCCCGGGTGCTGGGGCAGGCGGTGCAGTCTTCGGAGCGCGCCACGCATCTGTCGGACGTGCGCTATCGCAACGGCCTGGTGAGCCAGATCGAGCTGCTGGATGCGCGCCGCAACGAGCTGCGCAACCGGCGCCAGGCCCTGCAGGTGCGCACCGCGCAGTACACGGCAACGGTGGCGCTGATCCGCGCGCTGGGCGGGAGCTGGGATAGCGGGGAGCCGGCAGGCAAGCCGCTCGCGGCGCGCGGCTGAGCTCAGGCCGCTGCGGCTGCGCGCTCGCGCATGGCCCTGAACTGGGGCGCGGCCACGGGCTCCGTCCAGCGCCAGGGCAGGGCGTGGGCGCGCCACAGTCCGGCCGAAACCTTGAAGCGCAGCATGCGCAGGGCGCCGGGCCAGGGTACGCAGGCGGCGGCATCCCAGAGCATCTCGGCCTCGACGGCGATGTGCAGCAGGCCGCCGCCCGCATAGTCCACGCACAGCAGGCCCGCCAGCGGGTGCTGCGCCAGATTGCCCAGGGTGTTGAAGAACTGGTTGCCCGGGTAGTCCGGCATGGTGAGCACCAGGCCCTGGCCGGCGTGCTCCACCCGCACAAAGCCGCTCTCGCCGCCGCGGTGCGAAACATCCACCCCATCGCTGCGCGCCCGCCCGGGCCGGGCGGCCGAGGCGCTGGCGATGAACAGGGTGTCGCTGCCGGCCAGCAGCGCCAGCGCGGCGGCATCGAGCCCGGGGCCAAGCGGCTGCGGTGCCGAGGGCGGATGCGGCTGTACATAGGGCTCGCGGGCCTGGATGTACTTGGGGCAGTTGCCAAAGCTCTGCACTACATCGACCGCCAGCCCCTGCGCGCCGAAGGCCGCCACGCGGCCGTTCAGGCGGTTGCGCCGGCGGGTGTACGGCTCCAGCCCCAGCAGGCCCACCGGGGCGCCGGCGGCCAGGTTGGCGAGCACCGGGTCGGCGGCATCGGGCCGCACCTCCACCTGCATGCGCCGCATATCGGGGGTATGCACAAAGCCCGGAGCGCCAGCCACCATGGTGGCCCAGGGCTGGCCTGCTTCGTCCAGCGCAGCGACCAATAGCGTGGGCAGCTTCTCGAACAGCTCGCGGTGCTGGTCGGGCATATGGTCGCGCAGCAGCATGGGGCCTGCGGCCGCCATGCGCTCGCTTACGCCGGCGCGGGCCTGCAGGGCCTGCTCGCCGGCATGAAACGCTTCGGCGAGCGCAGTCATGCGGCCTCCGCGATCCGCTCGGGCAGCGGCACATAGCCCGGCAGCGCCTGCACGCGCGCCACCCAGGCGGCAATGCGCGGGTAGGGGGCGAGCGAGAGGCCGCCGATGCCGGCTTGCGAGGTATAGCCCACCATGGCCAGGTCGGCCAGGCTGGGCTCGGCGCCGCCGAGCAGCCAGCCGCGCCCCTGGAGTTCGCTCTCCATGTAATCCAGCAGCCGCCGCCCGGTGGCCTGCGCCGCCGCGCTCACCGGCTGCCCGGTAAGGGCGGCAAAGCGCGGCCCGGCTATGCCGGGGCCGAGCATGCCCGCCGCCAGGCTGAACCAGCGCTGCAGCCGCGCCTGGCCAATAGGGTCTTGCGGCAGCCAGTGGCTGCCGGGCGCGTAGCGCTGCGCCAGGTAGACCAGGATGGCATTGCTGTCTGGCAGCACCAGGTCTGCATCCACCAGCACCGGCACCTGCCCCAGCGCATTGAGCGCCAGGAATTCGGGGCGCTGGTGCTCGCCATGGAGCAGGTCCACGTCCACGATTTCATGCGGCAGGCCCAGCATGGACAGCAGCAACTCCACACGGTGGCAATGGCCCGACAGGGCAAGGCGGTAGAGCTTGATGGGGCTGGTGGGCGTCATGGCAAGGTTCCTTGTGGCTTAGTGATGAGGCTTTCACGATAGCTATTGCGTTGATTGGCGTAAATGGAGATATTTAGCATTTCAAAATTGCGTAAGTCGAAATAATGGACCACCTTGATACCCTGCGCTGCTTTGTCGCCGTGGCCGATGCCGGGGGCTTCGCACCGGCGGCGCGCAGCCTGGGGCGTTCGCCCGCCGCGGTGACCCGGGCCATTGCGGCGCTGGAGGCGCGGCTGGGTGTGCTGCTGCTGCAGCGCAGCACGCGCGTGGTGCGGCTCACCGAGGCCGGAGAGCGCTTTCTGGGCGACTGCCGCTCGATCCTGGGCGACCTGCACGAGGCCGAGCAGGCAGTGAGCGGCGCGCAGGCCGAGGTGCAGGGGACGCTGTCGATCACCGCGCCGCAGATGTTCGGCATCTGCCATGTGGCGCCCATCGTGCGGGACTTTCTGGTGGCGCATCCGCGCGTGCAGGCCCGCACGCTGTTCGTCAATCAGCTGGTGCCACTGCCGGCCGATGGCATGGATGTGGCAGTCCGCATCGCGCACTTGCCTGATTCGGGGCTTACCGCGCTGCCGGTGGGGGCCTTGCGCCGGCTGGTGGTGGCGTCGCCCGCGTACCTGGCGCAGCATGGCGAGCCGCGCCACCCGCGCGAGCTGGCCGCGCACCGGGCCATCGGCATTTCGTTCGACGCGCGCGCCGTGGCGCCCTGGTCCTTCAAGGATGGCCTTGCGGGCCAGCCGCGGATCTGCTGGATCAGCAACAGCAACGAGGTGGATATCGGCGCGGCCGAGGCGGGGCTGGGCCTCACGCGCTGCCTGGCCTACCAGGCGGCCGAGGGCCTGCGCGCGGGCCGTTTGCGCATCGTGCTGGCCGAATACGAGCAGCCGCCCGTGCCGGTGCACATCGTCTACCCCGCGGGGCGCCGCGCACCGGCCAAGGTGCGGGCCTTCGTGGAGTTCGCGCGCGAGCGGCTGGCACAGGTGCCGGTGCTGCAGGGGCGCGGGCTGGAGCGGCGCTGATGCGCCCCTGCCGCCCAGTTCGGCTTCAGTCCGGTTTCAGTTCGGCTGAATGTTGGCCTGCTTCATCACCGCGAGCCACTTCTCGCCTTCCTGGGCGGCAAAGCGGGTGAACTCCTCGGCGCTGAGCTGGCTGGAGATCACGCCGTTGTCCCGCATGCGGGCCTGTACCGCGGGCTTGTGCGCGGCATCGCGCATGGCCTGGTTCAGGGTGGCGACCACGGGGGCCGGCGTGCCCTTGGGCAGCCATAGCGCATACCAGGAGGTCACGTCGAAGCCGGGGATGGCCTGCTCGGCGATGGTCGGCACCTGAGGCAGCAGCTCGACCCGCTTGGCCGAGGTGACGGCCAGCGCCCGGAGCTTGCCGCTCTGGATCAGGGGCGCGGCGCTGGCCACCGAGGCGTAGAGCACGTCCACATGGCCGCCGATCACGTCGGTCAGCGCCTGCCCGGTGCCGTTGTAGGGCACATGGGAGATCTTCACGCCGGCCTTGAGGTTGACCAGCTCGCCCACCAGGTGCGGCAGCGAGCCCAGGCCGCCCGAGGCGAACGACAGCTTGCCGGGCGTGGCGCGGGCCTGCTCCAGCATGTCCTTGAAGCTGGCGATGCCGGAGCCCGCGCCGACCACCACCACCATCGGCGCGAAACCGAAGATGCCCACCGGGGCGAAGTCCTTCTGCGCATCGAAGGGCAGATGCTGGAACATGCCCGGGTACATCACCTGGATCGAGGCGTTCATCAGGCCGGTATAGCCATCGGGCCGGCTGTGCGCCACCTCGCGCGCGCCGATGGTGCCCGCCGCGCCGGGTTTGGCCTCGATGAAGACGGACTGCCCCAGCAGCTCGCCCATCTCGGCGATCATCATCCGCCCGAAGGTCTCGGTGGTGGAGCCTGCCTGGTGCGGCGAGATGATGCGGATGGGCTTGCTGGGGTATTTGTCCTGGGCCCAGCTGCCCTGGCCCGCAAGGGCCAGGCAGGCCAGGGCGCCGGCGATGGTGTTGGCGATGAATTGCCTCGTCTTCATGTGATGTCTCCGTTGGTGATTGGCGGCTCTGTCGGCCTTGGCACAGATGCGGCCCGTGCGGGCCGGTGTCAGCGGGTCCTGCCGCGGGGCATGATCCGCCATTCGAAGCAGCCGTCGCCCTGGTCGAGCCGGCGGGTGAGCGCCAGCTCGAGAAAGCGGTTGTGCGCGGCCAGCGCGCCCACCAGCAGCTCGTTCCAGGCCAGGAAGGCGCAGGGGTGCAGGTCCGCGATGCCCTCCATCAGCTTCCAGCTGGTCTGGCGCACGCAGGGGGCGCCGCCGGCATCGTCCACGCGCTCGGCGCTGTCGCCCTGGGCTCGCGCCAGGGCCACCATGAAGTCGGCGAACTGGCCGGCATCGCCGCGCTCGGGGCAGCCCAGGGCCTGTGCGGTGCTGGCGAAGAACTGCATGCCGATCAGGCGCGCGGTGACGCCCCCCAGGTACTGCGCATCGACCGGGCCGCACAGGCCCACCAGCTCCTGCAGGCCGGTGCGCATGTATTCCATGGCGTAGTTGCGGCGTGCCTTCTGGCGCCGCGCAAGCGGCCAGTCGGCGGTGGGCAGCGTGGGCGCCAGCGCCGGATCGCTGGCCGGCATTTCAAGGCCGCGGGCGAACACCAGGCGCTGCTCGGGCTCGATGTCGTGTTCGTATTCGCAGTAGTAGCCTTCGAGGCCGGGCTGTCCGTCCATGGTCTGCTTGGTGCAGACGAAGCCCAGCCTGCGGCTGCCCAGCGATACGCCGTTGTGCGCATGCCAGCCCCGCAGCACGGCGCGCGACACCTCGCCCGGGATGGCGCAGACGGCCGTGCCCTGCCAGGCCCAGCGCGGGGGCGGGTAGCGTACCCAAACCTTCTTCGGCGACTCTTCGAAATACTCGACGTGCACGCCGCCGATGGCGTTGGACAGGTAGTGGTAGCGCGCGGCCGCTACCGCCGGCGGCAGCCCCTGCAGGCCCAGCTTGGCCAGGCCGGGCAGGAATTTCTCGGTGTGCTGCCGGCGGAAGATGTGGAATACCAGCTCGGCCGCCTCGCGGCTGCTCTTGCGGGTGACCATGGTCATCACCAGGCCGGTGAAGCAGGCGTGGTACCACTCGGCCACGGCGGCCCAGCGCGCCGCGTCGGACGTGGCCGGATCATGGGGTGGATGGGCTTGCATCATGTGTCTCCTGTTGGTTGCTGTGGCGGAAAAGGGGAATCAAAGCGTGGGCGCCGCGGCCAGGGCCGGCACCGCCAGCGCCAGCCCCGAGACGACGAACGCGGCCAGCTGCGCGGCGATGTGCTCGCGGTCGGCCTCGGTCTCGTCGGCGCGCGGCCGGTACCACAGCGTGGCGGCGTTGATCGCGCCGAAGAACGGCTTGATGCTCAGGCGGATGTTCTGCTGCGGGATGTCGCCCGCATCCATGGCCTCTTGCAGCACCTGCAGGAACATGGCCTCGTAGCGGTTGCGCACCAGGATGATTCCCTGCAGCTTTTCGCGCTGCTCTTCGTTGACGCGGCCGATCAGCTGTGCCTCCAGCCCCTGGACCGCGACGCGTTGGTACGAAAGGTGCCGCAGCACCTGCAGCGCGTGCGTGTGCGCCATGCGCTGGATGCGCTGTATCGGCCGCAGGCCGGGGTCGGCGGCAATCGGGGCGATCGCGTTGAAGTTGATCTCCATCACCCGCTGGTAGACCGCGACGAAGAGGTCGGCCTTGCTGCGGTAGTGGTGGTAGATGCTGCCCTTGGTGATGCCCAGCGTGTCGCCGATGTGGTCGATCGAGGTGGCGTCGTAGCCCTGGCTGTCGAAGGCGGCGGCGGCGGCATCCAGGATTTCGGTCACGCGGTCGACGGCCTTGCCGTCGGCGGGGGCGTTGGTCTTGCGGGGCATGGCTTTGTTCTTTCCCGAGGTTGGGGTGGGCTGCAGGTACTGCATGGCGCAGCGGATGGATGACTGGGACTCGGCCGCGGCCTCGATTGGCGCAAGCCATTCGCCCGGTTCGCTGGAGGTGGTATTGAGCATACTGGTTGGTATGTTATTTCGCATCGATGCAAATGTCCATCACCTGTGGCAAGGAATTTTGTGGAAACTGAATCTTGCCTAATGCGTTGATGAGGATGATTTTTCCTGTCGCCCATGCGGAAGTGCTAGGGAGATATGGGTTCTATAATTTGCATACCTATGGGTATGTTTTTTTCAAGGCAAGGAGGCAAGAAATGCAGCAATCGCAAGCAAGGCTGGGCGCGCGGGACTATCTGGACTGGCCGTTTTTCGATGCGGAGCACCGCGGTTTCATGGACGAGGTGGACCGGTTCGCAGGCTCTGGCGCGCTGGACGGGGTGGACCTGGGCGACGTGGATACCGCTTGCCGCCGCCTGGTGGCCGAGCTGGGCCGGGCGGGCCTGCTGCGGGTGTGCATCAGCAGCGAGTACGGCGGCTTTGCGCCGCAGATCGAGTCGCGCCGCCTGACGCTGGCGCGCGAGGGCCTGGCCTACCGCTGCGGGCTGGCCGATTTCGCGCTGGCCATGCAGGGCCTGGGCAGCGGTCCGATCGCGCTGGAGGGCGATGAAAAACTCAGGCAGCATGTGCTGCCCAAGGTGGCGCGGGGCGAGCTGATTCCGGCGTTCGCGCTGTCCGAGCCCGATGCCGGCTCGGATGTGGCGGCCATGTCCTGCAGCGCCACGCGCGACGGCGGCGACTATGTGGTCTCGGGCAGCAAGACCTGGATCTCCAACGGCGGCATCGCCGATGTGTACACGCTGTTCGCCCGCACCGGCGAGGCGCCGGGCACCCGGGGCATCTCGGCCTTCGTGGTCTATCCCGACGATCCGGGCTTTTCGATTGCCGAGCGGCTGCAGGTGATGGCGCCGCACCCGCTGGCGACGCTGCAGTTCGACGAGATGCGCATACCCGCATCGCGCATGCTGGGCGCGCCGGGCACGGGCTTCAAGCTGGCGATGCGCACGCTGGACATCTTCCGGGTGTCGGTGGCGGGCGCGGCGCTTGGCTTTGCCCGCCGCGCGCTGGACGAGGCGCTGGCGCACGCCCAGGCGCGCCAGCTGTTCGGCGAGCCGCTGGCCAGCAAGCAGATGACGCAGGACCGCATCGGCGAGATGGCCTGCCTGCTGGACGCGGCGGCGCTGCAGACCTACCGCGCGGCTTGGAAGCGCGATGTGCAGCGCCGGCCCACCACGCTGGAGGCGGCCATGGCCAAGATGGCGGCCACCGAGAATGCGCAGAAGATCGTGGACGGCAGCCTGCAGCTCTTTGGCGCGCGGGGCGTGCAGGTCGGTGGGGTGATGGAGAGCCTGTACCGCGAGATTCGCGCACTGCGCATCTACGAGGGCGCGACCGAGGTGCAGAAGATGATCATCGCCCGCGAGCTGCAGCGCGAGCAGCAGGGCGCCCTGGCCTAAGGCGCTGCAACGCAGATGACGGCCTGCCGGCGCAGGCTCTGCCATCATGGTGGCTGCTACTCCAGGATGCCCCCATGAGCTCTTTCGCCGACAGCGCTGTTAGCGCCTTTGCCCACCCTTTGCCGCCCCACTGGCCGGCGCGCGTGCCCACGCGCCTGCCGGTGCCGCAGACCGCGGTGTGGGACAACATCGCGGTCAACGCCCGGCGCTATCCCGGGCACACGGCGCTGGTGTTCTTCGGGCGGACCGTGAGCTATGGCGAGCTGGTGGCGATGGCCGAGCGCCTGGCGGCGCACCTGCATGCGCAGGGGGTGGGCAAGGGCGACCGCGTGATCCTGCTGATGCAGAACTGCCCGCAGCTGGTGATCGCGCACTACGCCATCCTGCGTGCCAACGCGGTGGTGGTGCCGGTCAATCCGATGAACACCGCCGATGAGCTGCAGCACTACATCACCGATGCCGATGCGCGCGTGGCCATCACCACGGCCGACCTGGCCGCTGGCCTGGCCGAGGCGAGCCGCGCGCTGCCGGCCGGGCAGCGGCTGCGCCACCTGCTGGTCAGCCGCTTTGCCGATGCGATGCCGGCCGATGCGGCGCAACAGCCGGACTTCCCCCCCGCCTGGACGCACTGGCTGCTGGGCGCGCATGCCCTGCCGGATGCCGCCGCGCTGCCCGGCGCCAGCATCGCCACCTGGGCGCAGGCGCTGCAATGCGGCGCTGCGCCGCCGGCGCTGGAGGTGGGGGCGCATGACCTCGCCATCCTGCCGTACACCAGCGGCACCACCGGCAAGCCCAAGGGCTGCATGCATGCGCACGGCCATATCCAGCATGCGGCGGCGGCCGGCGTGCTGTGGGGCCGGCAGTCGCCCGAGACGGTGAACCTGGTGGTCGCGCCCATGTTCCACATCACCGGCATGGTGTCCATCATGCACACGCTGCTGCTGGCCGGAGCCACGCTGGTGATCATGCCGCGCTGGGACCGCGAGCTGGCGGGGCGGCTGATCACCCGCCACCGGGTCAGCCATTGGGCCAACATCCCCACGATGGTGGCCGACCTGCTGGCCAGCCCCAACCTGGGCCGCTACGACTTCTCGCAGCTGGTCTACATCGGCGGCGGCGGCGCGGCCATGCCGCAGGCGCTGGCGCAGCGCGTCAAGGACCTGTGGGGGCTGAACTACCTGGAGGGCTACGGCATGACCGAGACCTGCGGCGCCTCGCATGCCAATCCCTACGAGCATGCCAAGCAGCAGTGCCTGGGCATGGCGCACATCGGCATGCAGTCGCGGGTGATCGATCCCGAGACGCTGGCACTGCTGCCGGCGGGCGAGGTCGGCGAGATCGTGGTGCGCGGCCCGCAGGTGCTGCAGGGCTATTGGAAGCAGCCCGAGGCCACGGCCGCCAGCTTCGTGCAGGTACAGGGCGAGCGCTGGTTTCGCACCGGCGACCTGGGCTATTGCGACGACGAGGGCTATTTCTTCCTGACCGACCGGCTCAAGCGCATGATCAATGCCAGCGGCTTCAAGGTCTGGCCCGCCGAGGTGGAGAGCCTGATGTACCGCCACCCGGCGGTGCAGGAGGCCTGCGTCATCGCGGCCCGCGATCCTTACCGCGGCGAAACCGTCAAGGCCGTGGTCGCGCTGCGCCCCGAGTACCAGGGCAGGCTGAGCGAGCAGGAGCTGATGGCCTGGTGCCACGAGCATATGGCGGTCTACAAGGCGCCGCGCATCGTGCAGTTCGTCGAGCAGCTGCCCAAGAGCGGCAGCGGCAAGGTGATGTGGCGGCTGCTGCAGGAGCGGGAGCCGGGGTGAAGGCCTGGCTGCGGCGATCAGCCTTTGCGCAAGGGCAGGTACAGCGTGAAGGGCCGGTCTGTGAAGGCTGAGAATCCGTAGTGCTCATAGAACGCCTTGGCGGCTGCGCTCTTGGCATCGACAATCAGGGCGTAGGCCGCCACCTGCCCGCTGGCCTGCAGGCAGCGCTCGACGGCGCAGCCTATCAGCAGCCTGCCGATTCCCTGGCCTTGCCGGTCGCTCCGGCAGGCGAGCCGGCCCAGGCGAAAACACGGCACTGGATAGCGCGGCAGCCGTTTGCGATCCGCTTCGCGCAGGCTTGCGGCATCCACCTCGGCGGCGCTGAGCGTGTAGTAACCCAGGATATGTGCCGGGGCCTTGGCGGGTGCCAACACGAATACCGAGGCGATGCCGCGGCGCCGATGCTGGTCGGCATAGTGTTGCAGGTAGTCGTTCAGCGCTGCAACGCCGCAGTCGAAGCCGGCCCGGTCATGCTGCAAGGTGTCGAGCGGCGCTTCCTCGAACTCAAACACGCCGGACCTGCTTGCGCGCCTGCGCCAGCGCGTCCTGCAGGGCTGCATTCGGGCTGAAGGCCGAGTCCAGTGCCTTGGCGAAGGCGGCGAAATCCCGCTGCGACAGCGTGATGCGGGCTTCGCGCTCCAGCAGCTGCTGTGCCTTTTCCTTGGCTGCCGCCCGCACAAAGCTTGCCATGGTCGTGCCCATCAGGGCCGCGGCCTTGGCGATGACATCCTTTTCTTCGGCATCCATCTTGAGATCGAAGCGGGCAGCGACAGTCATGGCGGCATCCTTCTTAAATACGGCATTTTACCGTATTCAAGAATTTCGCATGCCCAAGGCGGAGCACGCTATTTCCGGGGCTTGGGGGTACCGCCATTCACTGCCGCAGCGCCAAACACCTTGCCCAGCATCTCGTGCAGCATGGCCGAGCTGCGCTGCTGCATGAGCTTGTTGATGTCACCCTGGCGCGACTGCATCTCGCTGGCGTAGGGCGACTGCGGCCCCAGGGCCAGCAGCGATTCGAGCTTGGGCTGGCTGAACACCTGGGCATAGGCATAGGCGAGGTTCTGGTTCCACTGCTTCTGGTAGCTGGGCGCAATGGCCGCGGCCTGCTCGGTGACCAGCTGCTGGGCCTTGGCGCCGCCCACGCGGCCGGCCAGGCCCTGGTAGTCGGCCGTCCTGGTGGCGAGCTGGGCCACCACCTGCGGCAGGCTGTGGCCGAGCCGGTATTTCTCGATCATGGCCAGCGCCATGTCCTCGAGCTTGGAGGCGGCCAGCACGGGCAGCGCGGCGCCGGCCGCCAGCGCGGCCGAGAACGAAAGCCACCGGCGGCGGCGGATGAAAGTGGAGGTGTGGGTCATGGCTCAGGCTTGGGCGCGGGCAGTTCCAGGTCGATGTTGTGCACGCCGAAGTGGCCGGCCCTGCGGTCCTGCCAGTAACGCTGCAGCGTGACCTTGACGGTGCGAAAGGCGATCTCGTCCCACGGAATCTCGTCCTCGCGAAAGAGCCGGGCCTCCATGGTTTCGTGGCCGGGATCGAAGCGCTCGCTGTGCAGCTGCGCCAGGTAGAAGATGTGCACCTGGCCCACATGCGGCACGTTGACCAGCGAGAACAGCGGGCCCAGCGTGATGTCGGCGCCGGCCTCTTCGTCGGTCTCGCGGGCGGCGCCCGCGCCGGTGGTCTCGGCCAGCTCCATGAAGCCGGCCGGCAGCGTCCACAGGCCCTTGCGCGGCTCGATGTTGCGCTTGCACAGCAGCACGCGGTCGCCAAGGTAGGGCACGGTGCCCACCACGTTCAGCGGGTTCTCGTAGTGGATGGTGCCGCAGGCGGGGCAGACGGCACGCACGCGGGTGTCGCCGTCGTCGGGAATGCGCTGCTGCACGGCGGTGCCGCAGCTGCGGCAAAAGGATACGGGAAAGCGGCCGGGCATGCGGGCGTCAGACCAGCTGGATCTTGAGCGCGGGCAGGCCGTCCACGCCGCCTTCGAGCAGGTCGCCCTTGGCGACTGCGGCCACGCCTTCGGGTGTGCCGGTGAAGATCAGGTCGCCCGGCTGCAGCTCCCAGGCCTGCGACAGCACCTCGATGGTCTCGGCGATGTTCCAGATCAGCTTGCTGACATTGCTGCGCTGGCGGTCCGCTCCATTCACGGCCAGCCAGATCGCCGCCTGGCCCACATCGCCGGCCTGGGCCACGGGCACGATGGGCGCGATCGGCGCGCTGTGCTCGAAGGCCTTGCCGATCTCCCAGGGGCGGCCCTGCTTCTTCATGTCGTTTTGCAGGTCGCGGCGGGTCATGTCCAGGCCCACGGCGTAGCCATAGATGTGCTGCAGGGCATCGGCAGCCGAGATGTTGCTGCCGCCCTTGCCGATGGCGACCACCAGCTCGATCTCATGGTGCAGGTTGCTGGTGAGCGCCGGGTAGGGCACGCGGCCGGTCTCGCCCTCGGCCACCGCAAAGATGGCATCGGCCGGCTTCATGAAGAAGAACGGCGGCTCGCGTCCGGTAAAGCCCATCTCCTTCGCATGATCTTCGTAATTGCGGCCCACGCAGTAGATGCGGTGCACGGGAAAGCGCTCCTGGGTGCCCACGACGGCAACGCTGGGAGTGGGGGCGGCGGGAATGACGAAGCTCATGGTTAGCCTTTGCTGTAGTCGGTGGATGGATGGCAGTGCCAGCGGAAAATTATCGTCCATATTGAGACCATGGCTGCGATATGCTCGCAGCCATGAAGCTGCACAACTATTTCCGTTCCTCCGCCTCCTACCGGGTGCGCATCGCGCTGGCGCTCAAGGGGCTGCCGTATGACTATGTGCCAGTCCACCTGGTCAAGGGCGAGCACCGCAGCCCCGGCTATGCCGGCCATCTGGGCGATGCGCTGGTGCCGGCGCTGGAGACCGACGACGGCCACTGGCTGAACCAGTCGCTGGCCATCATCGAGTGGCTGGAGGAAACCCATCCCGCGCCCGCGCTGCTGCCCGGCGATGCGCTGGAGCGCGCCCGCATCCGCGCGCTGGCGCTGATGGTGGCCTGCGAGATCCACCCGCTGAACAACCTGCGCGTGCTGGGCTACGTGAAGCACCAGCTCGGCGCCAGCGACGAGGCCAAGGACGCCTGGTACCGCCACTGGGTGCGCAGCGGGCTCGAGGCCTTCGAGCGCCAGCTCGCGCTGCTGGCCGACGAGCGCCGCGCCCAGGGCCTGGCGCCGTCGGTCTTCTGCTGGGGCGACACGCTGACGCTGGCCGACTGCGCGCTGGTGCCGCAGGTCTTCAACGCCCAGCGCTTCAACACGCCGCTCGATGGCCTGCCACTGACCATGGCGGCCTACGAGGCCGCGCTGGCGACCCCGGCGGTCCAGCAGTCGCAGCCCTCGGCCTGCCCGGACGCGCAGGCATGAGCGCAGCCTTTCCCGGCGACTGGCTGGTCCCCGACTGGCCCGCCGCGCCCGGCGTGCATGCCCTGTGCACCACGCGCAGCGGCGGCGTCAGCAGCGGCCCCTACGCCAGCCTGAACCTGAGCCTGAACGTGGGCGACGAGCCCGCCGCGGTGCACGAGAACCGCGCCCGCCTGGCCGGTGCCATGCTCGCGCTGCAGCGCCGCCATGGGGCCAGCGAGGCGGCGGCGCCGCAGCCCGTGCTGCTGCACCAGGTGCACGGCGCCGAGGTGCAGTACCTCGATGCCTGCTCGGCGGGCGGCAGCCATGCCGACGCCAGCGTCACCGCCACGCCCGGCGTGGGCTGCGCCATCATGGTGGCCGACTGCCTGCCGGTGCTGTTCGCGCACCGGCGCCTGCCCATCGTCGGCGCGGCGCATGCCGGCTGGCGCGGCCTGGTCGGGCAGGGCGGCGTGGGCGTGCTGGAAACCACTTTCAAGGCTTTTAGTGCTCTGGCCCAACAGCAGCAAGCGCCAGTCGCTCTTGAAAGCATAGCGACTGGCGACATGCTGGCCTGGCTGGGGCCGTGCATAGGCCAGGCCGCCTTCGAGGTGGGCGCCGAGGTGCGCGAAGCCTTCTTGGCGCACGATGCCGGCGCGGACGCGCTGTTCGCGCCCGGCAAGCCAGGCAAGTTCCAGGCCGACCTGGCGGGCCTGGCGCGGCGCCGCCTGCAGGCCATGGGCATTGCGGCGCTGTACGGCAACGACGGCAGCGAGCCCTGGTGCACCGTCAGTCACCCGGCGCGCTTCTTCTCGCACCGCCGCGACGGCACGCCCGGCGTGCTCGGCGGCTCGGGCCGCTTCGGTGCGTGCATCTGGGTGAGCGAATGACGTCGAAATGATGTGAATAAGCATTCGAAATGACGGTTTGAGGCATTCACTCTGACAGTGCTTGCTCCTACAGTGGAAGCACCATTCCAACTGCAGGAGAGCACCATGGCCACCATCCCGCTGCAGGGTAGCCGCGCCGTCACCATCCTCGGCGCGGGCAAGATCGGCTATGCGATGGCGGTGCTGCTGCAGGCCGCCGGCGGCTGGCGCGTGCGCCTGGCGGACCATGCCCCGGCGCAGTTGCAGGCGGCCGCGGCGCTGGGCGTGGAGGCCCTGCACATCCGCGGCGATGCCGACTGGCAGCGCGCGCTGCGCGGCCAGTACGCCGTGCTCAATGCCTTGCCCTTCCACCTGGCGGCGGCCATGGCCACGCGCGCGGCCGCCGGCGGCGTGCACTATTTCGACCTGACCGAGGACGTGGCCAGCACCCACGCGATCCGCGCGCTGGGCGCCGGCGCCCGCTCGGTGCTGATGCCGCAGTGCGGGCTGGCGCCGGGCTTCATCGGCATCGTGGGCAACGACCTGGCCCAGCGCTTCGACGAACTGCACGACCTGAAGATGCGCGTCGGCGCGCTGCCGCGCTACCCGCAGGGCGCGCTGCGCTACAACCTGACCTGGAGCACCGAGGGCCTGATCAATGAATACATCAATCCCTGCGAGGCCCTGGTCGATGGCGAGCCACGGCAGGTGCAGGCGCTGCAGGGGCTGGAGAGCTTCGCGCTCGACGGCATCGAGTACGAGGCCTTCAACACCTCGGGCGGCCTGGGCACGCTGGTGCAGACCTGGGCCGGCCGTGCGCGCAACGTGGACTACAAGAGCATCCGCTACCCGGGCCACTGCGCCATCCTGCGCCTGCTGCTCGACGAGCTGAAGCTGCGCAACCGCCGCGAGGTGCTGCGGCAGATCTTCGACGAGGCGATACCTGCCACGCGGCAGGACGTGATCGTGGTGTTCGCCAGCGCCACCGGCCTGCAGCGCGGGCGGCTGGTGCAGGAGTCGTACTCGGCGCGCATCCTGGGCGCCACGGTGGCCGGGCATGCGCTCACCGCCATCCAGCTCACCACGGCGGCCGGCATCTGCTGCGCGCTCGACCTGGTGGCCCAGGGCAAGCTGCCGCAGGCCGGCTTTGTCTCGCAGGAGCAGATCCGGCTGGAGGATTTCCTGGCCAACCGCTTTGGCCGGCATTGCCGCGAGCAGGCCACGCGGCAGCCGTGCGGCACCGAGGGCACGCCCGCGCGGCGGCTGGCCTGATCCGGGCGGTTACCTGCCCGCCGCCAGCAACGGCTGGTAGGCCGCATCCGTCAAGCTACGCAAGAACGCGAGCAGATCGTCGATCTCCGCATCGCTCAGCGCATGCGGCATGCCGGGGCGGCGGTTGAGCGGCGGCGAGTTGACGTTCACGTTGTCGCGGTAGCGGGGCGCCACGTCGTCAAACTTGCGGCCTTTGCCGTACCAGCGTTCGGGGTCGGTGCCGCGGGTGTTGTAGAACTCCAGCACTTCGCGCAGCGTGCGCAGCGAGCCGTTGTGCATGAAGCTCTGGCGGATGGCGGCATTGCGCAGCCCGGGCGTGCGGGTGTAGCCGCACCATTGATCGGGCTCGTCCCAGCGCAGCTGGCGGGCGGTCTCGCACAGGCCCGCGTCGAAATGGCGCGGGTCGCGGTTCGGCGCCAGCCGCCGGTTGCGGGGCGCGGCCAGGGCTTCGTAGCCGAAGTCGGTGAACAGCGAGCGCTCGGGGCGGCTCGAGGTCTCCACCACCGTGTGGCACGAGGCGCAATTGCCTTTGTCAGGGTTCTTGAACAGCGCCAGGCCTCGGATCTCGGCGGGCGAGAGCTGGCCCTGGCCGCGCAGGAAGTCGTCGAAGCGCGAGCTGAACGGCGCCATCTCGTCGCTCTGCAGATAGGCCTGCAGCGCCGTGCCCAGCGCTTGCAGCAAGGCCTGCGGATCGCGCGCGGCCTGCGGGCCGAAGCGCGGCACCAGCGATGCGGCGACGCCGTTGGCCTGCAGGCGCTGCAGCAGCTGGCGCGGGCTGCCGTTGTTCATCTCTACCGGGTTCAGCAGCGGATGGCGCACCTGCTCGGCCAGCGTGTCGGCGCTGCCATCGGCCATCAGCCCGCCGAAGGGGCCGGGGGCCGGTGCATCGTCGTCCTGGTAGAAATGCAGGCGCGGAACATAGCGCACATACAGCAGCGAGGGCGCGGCGCGGGCGCCGAAGCGGCCCGCGCGGCTGCCCTGCGCGGTGCCGGGGCTGGGCGCGGCCTTTGCCAGGCCGCGGCGCAGGTCGGGCCCGAAGGCCCGTACCGGGTCGTGGCAGCTGGCGCAGGACAGGCCGGCCGGATTGGACAGCCGGGTGTCGAAGAACAGCTGGCGGCCCAGCGCGGCCAGCGCCGGATCGGGTGCGAAGCGCGCGGCGGTGGAGTCGTATTTGGCCGCAACCTGCGGGGTGCTGCCGATATGCGCCACCACGCGCCCGGCGGCGCCAGGGGCCAGCCAGACCTGGCTTTCGGGCGCCGCATGGGCCACTGCGGCCAGGCCCAGCAGCGCCAGGCCGCGCGACAGCATGGAGGTCAGGGCGATCATCAAGGCGTGAGGAAACCGGTCTTGTCGCAATCGAGCTGCAGGCCTTCCTGCTGGCAGGTGGCCATGAGCTTGCCGGCGGCCGAGTAGGCCTGGAAGGTCCAGCCGGTAGAGGGTGCGGCGCGGCGCTCCATCAGCACGAAGCCGAAGCTGGCGTGGTGGGTGATGTGCTCGATCACCGCGCCCGGCGCTGGCGTGGCCTCGGCAGACAGCGGATCGGGCAGGGCGACGTCGAGGTTGTCGCCCGCATCGCCGCTGACGATGGTCGCCGCATGGCCGCTCTTGAAGCTGATGGCCTGGAAATTATGCACATGGCCATGCAGCGCCAGATTCACGCCGGGCGGGTAGTAGGCCTGCGGATACAGGCTGCTCATGGCCGATTGCAGCGCGGGGTTGCCCGGCGCCGGCGCGGCGCCCGGAACCGGCGCGAAGGCCAGGATCGGGTGGTGGTTGGTGAAGATGGTATTGGCCAGGCCGGCCTTGGCGGCCAGCTCGGCCACCTGCTGGAACTGCTTCTGGTAGATGGCGAACTGCGCATCGCTGGGCTTGAGCGCGAGCTTGCCGGTCTTGGCCGAGTCGAACACCACCACTTGGGTATTGCCGCCCAGGCGCACCGCGTAGGGATCGCTGTAGTTGGCGTTGCCGTCGTTGGCGGCGCTGTTGCACGAGCGCGTTTCGCTGAAGGGCTGGGTGTCGAGAAAGCGGAACCAGCCCTGGCCGGCGCGCGCGCATTCCTCGTGGTTGCCGCGCACCATCACCCAGGGCGCGGCGGCCAGCAGCTTGGCGGCGGGCTTGAACAAATCGGCCTGCCAGGTGTCCCAGCCATAGCCCCAGGGGCTGTCCTGGCAGCCCTTCACATCGGCGGGGCAGGCGTTCTCGCGGTAGTGGTAGTCGCCCACGTGCAGCACCAGGTCGGGCTTGAAGCCGGCCGCGGCATTGGCCACGGTGGCGAAGGGCCAGGCCTGGGCGTCGCCGCAGGCCTGCCAGGCGTTGTCGGCCTTCTTCATGCGGCAGCCAGTGTCGCCCAACACCACGATGCGCTGGGGTTCGGCCTTGGGCAGCGGCAGGCTCTGGCCCGCGAGCTTCACCTCGCTGGCATTGGCGGGCAGCGCGGTTTCGCAGACGCTGACCGGAAACTCGGACGGCTTGGAGTCTGCCGGGTCGCTGGCCGTGGGGCGCAACGGCACGGTGGCGGTGCCCACCCGCAGGCCCATGCGGGCAGCCTGGCCGTTGATGTAGATCAGCGGGCAGACCGCATTGGGGCCGCTACCCGCCGTGGCCGTGTACGAGGTGATGGCGCGTGCCGTGGCCTGGTTGCCCGTACCCACCACCACCCAGGCGGCCTGGATGTTGTCGGCGTTGCTGGCGGCATCGGTTGCGCCGCCGCTGCCGCAGCCCTGCAGTGCCAGCGCGGCAGCACCGGCAGCCATGGCACCGCCTATCCTCCATAGAGGTCCTTGTTGTGTCATTTTTTCCTCGTCACCGTGGTTTCAAAACGGCGCAAGCTTAGGCAGGCCGTGTGACGGGGCTATGAAAAGTGGCTCCCCCCGCTTGCTCACTGCGTATAGCCGCTGCCCCTCCGGGAGGGGTAATGCAGTTCACTTAGCAAGCCGAAGCTGCTGCCAGCCAGTGCGCAGGTTTGATGGCAGAGACCGGGACTCGCCCCGGCAGGCGACCCCCTTTCTTGTGCGCACAAGAAAGGGGGCAAAGAAAGCGCCCCGGCTGTCTGCGACCCCGCTGCTGCGC